>DAOTTS010000144.1:0-13587 GCA_034437735.1 Anaerolineae bacterium | reverse complement strand
TCGGCGCGCTAAGGAGGAGTTCGTTGCCAACGTCAGCCATGAACTCCGGACCCCTTTAAATATGATCATCGGCTTCAGCGACATGATTATGCAGATGCCTCAGGTCTATGGCGATACCATACCGCAGCCGTTATTGGCAGACATATCCGCCATTCAACGTAACAGCCAACATTTATCCAAGCTCGTCAACGATGTGCTCGATCTGAGCCAGATTGAAGCCAATCAGATGATGATCAGCAAAGAATGGGTCGACGTTGCCGAGATCATCGAAGAAGCGTGCGAGACGGTCAGCGCCCTCTTCGAGCAGAAAGGGCTCTATCTTCGAACCGGTATTCCCACCGTCCTCCCGACCATCCGTTGCGATCGAACACGGATCCGGCAGGTGATCATCAATCTACTCAGCAACGCCGGGAGGTTCACCGAACGCGGGGGCGTCATCGTCAAAGCTGAGCTCGAGCAATCACAGATCGCCATCAGCGTGACTGACACTGGGCCCGGCATAACCGAAGAGGATCAGAAAAGGCTCTTTCAGCCCTTTCAACAGGTCGATAACTCCATCCGCCGGCAATACGAGGGCACAGGGTTGGGATTGGCCATCAGCAAACGATTTGTAGAATTGCACGGGGGACGCATCGAACTTCATAGCGAAGTTGGGGTCGGCACAGCGATCACGTTTACCCTTCCACGGGAGACCCCCACACCGTTGAGCCTTACAAATGATCAAGAGGTTGCGCGATGGTTTCATCCCCTCGACGAACATACCTATAATCCACGTACCCGAGGTACGAAGGCCCCCCCTCCCAAACCTATGCCCAGATTCGTGCTGGTCGAACCCGGGAAAACACTTCAGCACCTCTTTCAACGATACGCGCCGGGCATCGAAACGATAGGGGTACCGACCGTCGACGCCGCGATTGAAGCACTTCACCAATCCCCGGCTCAAGCGATGATCATCAACACGCCCCCACTCTCCGAGAAAGAGAGGATGATGCAGAATCTCCAGGATCTTCCGTACGGAACGCCAGCTATGCGCTGTTGGATACCAGCCGGGGATGAGGAGTACAAGCAGTTAGGGGTGAGCGAATACGTTGTGAAACCCGTCACCCGTGAGAAACTGCTGGCGATCCTGGAGACGTTCGCTGAAAGCACGAAAACCGTCCTGTTAATCGACGACGATCCAGAGGTTCTCCGCCTATTCAGCCGGATCATCGCTTCCTCATCGCGCCACTACCGCATCCTCCAAGCTTCCAGCGGTCAACGCGGGCTAGACTTGATGAGAGAGCGTCACCCGGATCTGGTTCTCGTCGACCTTATTATGCCGGGGATGAGCGGTCACCAGGTTTTAATTGAGAAATACAACGATCCTCAGATCCAATCCATACCAGTCGTCATTTTATCGTCGCGAGACCCAGAAGGTCATCTCAACATCGATACCACGTTGACCATTGCCTGCAGCGGGGGGATGACCACGCGCAACCTGATCAAAAGCATGCAGGAGGTCAGCCGGATCGTTGCGCCAATGGAGGAGTCTAGTCGCTAACCTGACGATTCAGCGTCGCCAATAAATCTTGCCGGCTCAAGGGCTTGCGGAGATACCCCGCAGCCCCCAAGGAGCGCGCGAGCTTCTCCTGTGTCAACACCGTGCAGATGACGACGGGAATATCCTCAGTCGCGGGATGTTGGCGTAGCCTGCCTAACAGCTTCCAACCATCGACCTTGGGCATCATCACGTCGAGAATAATCACCTGTGGCGCATGTGTCTCGACCATCGAAGCAATTCTATCGGGATCCTGGCACCCGATGAGCCGGTAACGCGTGCCTGCCGTATAACGCTCCATAAGCTGAAGCGTGTCAAGATTGTCGTCGATGGCGAGAACCGTCAGTTGATTGAGCGCTGGCAGCGTCAACTGAATTCCAAAACCTACCGATTCGTCGAGCCACGCAACGCGTCCACCGCTCATCGCAGCCAGCTCACCCGCCATCTGAAAACTGGTCAGCTCATCATCGGGCAAGGACAATCTTTCAAAGCGACGTGAGGGGCTTCGTATGATGATATCCACACACCATTGTCGAGCTCGTGCGCGCACCTTCACAGTCTCGTTCTCACATTGAGACACGGCGACACTCAGAAGATTAAGAAGCATCTGGTTCAGGGCCACAGGATGCACAGCCAGCTTCGGCACCGTATCGACCTGATGAATCTCAATCGTCACCGCGTGCTGCTCAGCAAGGGGCGAAATGAGGGCACTCACCTCCCGGAAGGTCTCCGCAAGATCGGTCGGCTTCTCTGCCGGCAAGTTTTTGAGCCAAGCCAGTTCCTCACCGAACATCCTGCCCTCTGAATCTCCAGGGACCAAACCTTGAAGCTCCCGCTCGGTCTCATCCGGGGCATTAAGCTGCTCCCAAAGTCGATCAGCCAGAATCTCCAGAGCCGCCCGTTGCTCCCGTCTCAAATGGCGCACGCTGAGCCCCAATTGATCCGCTACTATGCGCTGATCGAGCTGCTGGACGTAAGCATAGAAGAGCGCGTCATAGAGACGCCAATCCCGGGATTGGGAAGGCACCTCCTCGGAAGGCTTGAGATCCTCTACGGCCTTCGTCAATCGTCGTCGCAATGCCGATGCTGTATCACGTCGATTCGCGATACCAAAAATCTGACCCAGCTGGCTCTGGCGCAGGTAGTCCGTGTCATAGAGATGATTGAAGCCATCTCTTAGGAACTCTATAAACGCGTCTTTAGTAAGCATGACCGCCCTTTGTCCTCAATTTGTCCTCAATGTGTCCGATCTCCTTAAGTGTAGCGTATATTATAAGAAAAAGGGCAATTGTCATCAACAGCTAACCTATCATATATCAATTGCCGTCCGCTTTAGGCCGTTCCAGAAAACAAATCATCCCAATCACCGGGGGTTTCCAAGGAAAACGCACCCAATTTGGGTAACTTGAATCCTGGAACTACCGTAGTGACTCCCTGATAAGAAACGGGCTACATTCCATCGCCCCCCTCTTCATCGGTTAATTTCACGAGAAAGGAGGTCAGTTCATACCATAACCTCAATAGAGATCATAGGAAGATTTAGCGATGATGAACCGGGACCTCGCCGGCTAACGCTGAAAAGGACCAAGACGCTGTGTCGCAAATGAGTTTTTCACTTGACTCCAAAGCCAAACCTATTGGAGAGACACGGAATCACCCGAAAGGCATCGTGTTAATTAGCGCCTTGCGCTAAAGCTTTCCGTATAGGATCCATTTACTGCTAACCTTTATCCAGGAGGATGAATCATGAAAGATAGGAAACTAAGTCGACGCGATTTTCTCCGAATGAGTGCGTTGACCGCAGCAGGGGCAGCCCTGGTTGCATGTGGTGGTGCCGAACCGGAGTCCCCAGAGGAACCGGGGATGGAAGAAGAGCCGGCGGATGCCCCCCCGGAAGCTGAAGCCGTTGAACTCGATTACGTCGCCAACTGGGGTGACAAATACACCATTACGGTCTGGGACGCGCTTCGTGAAGTCCCTGAGTTCCAGGATTTCCTGGGCAATAACGAGATTCAGATCACGTCCATCGGTGGAGACGCCCTGACTACCCGCGTGGCGGCAGGCGAACCTCCCGACGGCGCTTCGAACGTCGACTACGTCCAGTATATGAGCCGAGGTATCCTACTCGATATCGAGTCTTGGGTCAATGGCAGCGAGTACATCGACCCTGACGATCATATCGAAAGCGTTTGGGGTAATGCCTCCTATAAGGGCGTGATGTACGGCGTGCCTGCCAACGAAAATTGGATTTGGTACGGCTTGAACTACAATAAAGTATTGATCGAGGAAGCTGGTCTCGATCCGGATAATCCACCCGTCACCTGGAATGAGGCCCTGGCATGGCATCAGGAACTGACGCAGTTCGACGATGCCGGCAATATGATGCAGCTGGGTCTGGATCCATACGACGCCATCGCGAACGAGCCGGACTTCTGGGGGCTCTCGTATGGCTTCCAGTGGTTCAACGAAAACACCGGTGAGTTCAACCTGGACAATGAAATGATGGTGGAAGCCATAGAGACGGGGGCTGAATTCTATGAAATCGCCGGCCCGGACAATATGGTTGCCATGCGTCAGGTTGAGGGACAGGGCACGTGGGGCGGATCCTACAACGCCGAGGTGCAGTCGATGATTATCGAGGGATACTGGCATCCTGGCGAGACGATGACCAGCAAACCCGAGGTAGGGGAAAACAACATGACGTCCTGGGCTCCAGTTCCTGAAAGCCGCAAAGGTACTAAGATTCAGGGAGCCGGCGGTCACTACGTCGTCTTCTTCAACGAATCGCAACATCCAGAGGAGATGTTCAAGATCGCAGAGTTCTTGAATACCGACGGAGCCTGCCAGGCAATCTGGGACACCACGGGATGGTTGCCATCCAGACAATCGTTCATCGAGACCGTCGATCCGGATAAGTATCCGGGGCTCTCTTTCTATCTGGTGGACGTCGAGGAGACCACTGATTGGCTACGCGGTGGTCGTCGCTGCCCGATCCACTGGTTTGTCACCAGCGCCTTCGGCGAACTTCGCGAAGCCGTCTATCGCGGGAACATGACCGCGGAAGAGGCTGCTGCGGAGCTTCAACAGCGCGCTCTGGATGAATGGTCCGCTCAGGACTTGGGCTAGACACCCAATAGGCACGTTGATAGGCAGGGGATAATCCCCTGCCTATCCCTATCGTTATCGCTTTGACTCAAAATGAGGTGCATCTATGACGCAGACAGCAAACACGCAACAACGTCGCACGTCTTTTAAATTCAAAAACGAGCTTCTTGGGCTCTTTTTCATCTCCCCGTGGCTGATCGGTTTTTTACTTCTCACGATCTACCCGCTTGGAGCCTCCATTGTCTATAGCTTTCAACGCTATGATCTTATGCGACCGCCAACCTTCATTGGCTTGGATAACTATATTGATCTTTTCACCAAGGATCCACGGATCGGCAAAGTAGCCTATAATACGGTCTTCTACGTCGGGTTGAGTGCGCCTCTAGGCGTCGTCGCTGCATTTCTCATGGCCTCCCTACTAAACACCGAGCTTAAATTCCGATCTCTCTTTCGCGCCGTCTTCTTTTTCCCTTCCATCGTGCCGGTCGTGGTGTCTGCCACCGTGTGGCGGTTTCTTTTGGATCCGCAGTGGGGTGCAGTCAATGCGACCCTACGAGGACTGGGATTATCGACGATGCCATTCTTAGCAAATCCCGATTGGGCCAAGCCTACGCTTATCGGTATCCACATATGGGCCCAGGGCGGTGCCATCGTTACCTTCTTGGCAGCTTTACAGGATGTACCCCGCTCACTGTATGAAGCTGCGACCGTGGATGGTGCCAACGGCTGGCAAAAATTCTGGAACGTGACCATTCCTATGTGCAGCCCCGTGATCCTCTTCAACCTCATTATGGCCTTTATCGGGGGATTCCAGACCTTTGCGCTGCCTTACATCCTCACGGGAGGCGGGCCCAACTTGGCCACAGAGATGTATTCAATGCATCTTTACCGCAACGCGTTTACAAACTTGCGTATGGGCAAAGCCTCCGCGATGGCTTGGATTCTCTTCCTGGTGATTGTCTTTTTTACTGTGATTCTGTTCAAGACGTCGGCCCGCTGGGTCTACTACGGCGGCAGCGAGAAATAGGAGCTTTGAATGTCTGTTAAAACCCAATCGACATCCCGTGCCCAATATCGGAGTACTGCCTCAAAGCCAAAACTGAGCGTAGGATCCATCCTAGGCGAAGTCCTGAAGTACGCAGCAGTCATTATCCTGGCGGCAACCTTTATCCTCCCCCTCTATTGGATGGTGACCTCCGCGTTGAAAAACGACGCCCAGGTCTACACGGTGCCGCCGATATGGATCCCGCGCCCAGCACACTGGTCGAACTTCTGGGAGGGTTGGAGCCTCTACGATTACAATCGCTATCTCGCTAACACCGTCTTTCGATATGCGATCCCGAGAGCTATAGCAATCACGCTTTCCTCAGCCTTTGTCGCTTATGGTTTTGCCCGCATCGAATGGCGAGGCCGAGAGATCTTCTTTGCGATTCTGTTGGCGACGATGATGATTCCCGGGCAGGTGACCGTCGTGCCACTCTTTATCATCTTTAGGAACCTGGGGTGGATCGACTCCTACCGCCCTCTGGTTATTCCAGCTCTCTTCGGGAGCGCCTGGAACATCTTCTTGATGCGGCAGTTCTTTAAAGGCATCCCCAAGGAGCTCTCCGAGGCAGCATTTATCGATGGGGCCTCTCAGTTGACAGTGCTCTTCCGCATTATCCTACCGCTCTCCAAGCCGGTCTTGACGGTCGTCGCGCTCTTCAGCTTTATGGGTGCCTGGAATGATTACTTCGGACCGCTGATCTATATCAGCCGCCGCGAGAACTTCCCTATCGCCCTCGCGATCCACCAACTGCGCGTCAGTGCGGAGACGCCCGGCATGAGTTCGGGGATCTATCCCTATCTAATGGCAGTGAGCACGATCGTCACGGTTCCGATCCTGATTCTCTACTTCTTTGCTCAACGCACTTTCATCGAGCAGATCTCTCTGACGGGCTTGAAAGGATAGAGCGAGTGAATAAGACGATGACCCTTCAAGAACGGCTACACGCCTTCTGGTCGGGGGAGCGCCCCGACCAGATCCCCTACACCATCTACCAGAACGAGTGGCGCCACACCGCCGACGACCCGGCATGGCACGCGATGTACGAGGAGGGATTGGGCGTCACGTGGTACCGTGCCCCCTTTTCGACGACCCACCATCAGGTCGAGTTCGACGCTGAGACCTACGTCGAGGATGGCGCCCAGATGCTGCGGCGCATTCAACGTACCCCAATCGGCGACCTCACGGCCACGTGGGAGGAAGGCTGGCACCGCAAGTACTGGATCGAGACCCCGGAGGACTACCGGGTGATGACCTACATCGTCGAGCACACGGAGATCGAACCGGACTACGACGCCTACCGCGAGTTCGAGAACAACCTCCCGTGGTACGCGGTCGCGATCCCGGTCGTCGGGCGCACCCCGCTCCAGACGATCCTCGTGGATTACGTGGGGCTGGAGCGATTTGCCCTGCACCTCTTTGAGTACGAAGCGGAGGTTCAGGCGCTCTACGAGGCCCTGCTGACCAAGTTCCGGCGCATCACCGAGATCGTCGCCGGCGGACCTGGGTATTACGTCTCGAATCTGGAGAACTTCACCGCCGAGACGTTGGGGCCCCGGCGGTACGAGAGGTTCCTGCTCCCGGTCTACGAGGAGTGCTTCAAGGTCCTTCACGAAGCAGGCAAGATCGTGGGGAGCCACTATGACGGCCGGACGAAAAGCTGCAAGGCTCAGATCGCCGAGGCCCCCATCGACCTCATCGAGTCCCTGACCCCGCCGCCGGAGGGCGACCAGACCCTCGCGGAAGCCCGGGCAGCATGGCCGGATAAGCTCTTCTGGTCCAACATCAACGTCGCGTGTTACGATCTGCCTCCGGAGGAACTCAAGGATGTCGTCCTCTCCCGCGTCGAGGAGGCAGCGCCCGACGGTAGAAAACTGGCCTTCGAGGTCTCCGAGCAGTATCCGGCGAACTGGAAAGCCTCCACCCCCGTCGTCCTCGAGGCCCTGAAAGAGACCCGCGTCTGAAAGTTGCAGGCCGAACGACAGCGTCTATAATAGGGGCAGGGACTTGCACGCTAACGCGGCAAAGGAGGCTATCTATGAAAAAGACGTATAAGGTCAAAGCGGGGGATACCCTGAGTTCGATTGCCAAGGAGATTCTCGGCAGCGCGGATCGGTGGCAGGAGCTTTACGACGCCAACCGGGACATCATCAAGGATCCCAACACGATTCAAGTTGGCATGACTCTGCAACTTCCCGCCGAAAACGTGGGCGGTCAGGAGACGTCAGACCGCCATTTCGTCTAGAGACTTGACGCTCTAACCAAGGTAAACGTACGGATAGCGCGCACACCCTGATGCCGGGTGTGCGCGATTTTTCTTAAGCAACTGGGGTGCACGACGCATCCCTGGAGAGGAATCCGTGACCCAAACACACACTGACACAGACACAAACGCCCCCACCGCGCCTCACAGGCTGACCGCCCAGCAACAGCGGCGGAACTTCACCCTGGGCGTCCTCAACGGCGTGTTCGTCCAGCCAGCAATTGCCTTTATCGACCCCAGCATGGTGTTGAGCTGGTTTCTGGCTCAGTTGGGCGTATCCAACGTGCTGATCGGCCTGGTGAATCCGATCCGCATGGGGAGTTCATTCCTGCTTCAAATTCTCGTGTCATGGCACCTTCAGCGCAAAGCCTACAAACTTCCCTTCTACCAGACAATCGCTGTGCTCCGCTGCGTGCTGCTGCTGTGCCTTGCCGCCGTCGTCGCGTTCATCCCGTCCGAGAGCCCCTGGATCGTGATCGGCTTCTTTGCCATCCTGATTATTTACAGCTTGATCTCGGGTTTGCTGGGGGTCCCCTTTATGGACATCGTCGCCAAAATGATCCCTTCGCGGCGGCGCGGCAGCTTCTTCGCCCAGCGAAGCTTCTGGGGCAACGTTCTCGTCCTGGGCGCAAGCGCCGTTGTGGGATACGTGCTGGAGGAACCGGACGGCCTGCGGTTTCCCATCAACATCGCCGTCCTTTTCGTGCTGGCATCCTTCTTCTACGGACTCACGTCCATCGCGCTGAGCTTCATCCACGAACCACCCGGCGAGACGAAATCGGAAAGCGTCCGGTGGATCGAGCAGATTCGGCGCGGGATCGATCTGCTGCGGACCGACGCCCATTACCGGCTCTTCTTGATGACGCGGCTGGCCTTGATCCCTGCCGATTGGGCCGGGCCCTTCTACATCGTCTACGCCAAGAACGCGCTTGGGATCTCACCCCGGTTGGTGGGGTTCTATATCGCGGCCCGCACCACCGCCGCCATCCTCTCCAATCTGCTCTGGGGCCGTATCAGCGACCGCAAGGGCAACCGCCAGTTGATCCGCATCGCCAACTGGATTGGGTTGACCATCCCCTTGTCCGCGCTCGGCGTCGGCCTCCTCGCCGCGCACCAGGCGACCTTGCCCCCCTGGCTGCCCTATCTCTACACCCTGGTCTTCATCGCCTACGGCGCGTTCAGCGCAGCGTCCGCCATTGGTGGGATGAACTATCTGCTGGACATCGTCCCCTCGGCGGAGCGCTCGCTCTACCTCGGCTTCAACAGCACCATTTTCGGCATTGTGCGCTTCTCCGCGCTGGCCAGCGGACTGATCGTGGATTGGGTCGGCTACCGGGAGGTCATCCTCGTCGGCGCGTGCTTCTTCGCCCTCTCCCTGATCCTCTCCTATAACCTCGCTGACTCTCGTACCATCCGTTCCGACGCCAGGAGGCGCCGGGCCCTCCAAGAAGAAGCCCAGTCCTAATCAACGGTCGGTGCGAGGCACTTCCGGACGCAAAACCCGAAGAGCAAGCCCACTCAGAATGCCGTAAACCCTGGATGTACCATGCTACGGCTCAGGTGCCTTGCACCGGGCCTCAGAACCATCGCCATTGGAAGCACCTACGGCATGACCAACACCTTCAGCGCCTGTCCCGCGCCAAAAAGCTCGTAAGCGGCCTCGATCTCCTGGAGCGGAAAGGTGTGCGATGCGATCGACGCGACGTCCAACGTCCCGTCGAGGATCATCTGCTGGTTCTCGTAAAACTCGGCGATGGGAAAGTAAAAAGAACGAATCAGGGTCAGGTCGTTGATCATCCACGCGCCCTTGGGGCGCTCCAGATCGATGCGCCCCCAATGCTCCCCCACCAGATTAATCGTCCCGCCGGGCCGCACCAAATCGAGGGACGACTGAATCGTCGGCCAGGAGCCCACAGCCTCCACGACGAGATCGACGCCATAGCGATAATCGTCCTGGATGCGATGCGCCATATTCTCCGACCTCGGGTCAATGGGCATCGCGCCGAAGGACGCCGCTGCGTCCCGACGATACGCCGCAATCTCCGAGACGTAGACGTTGGGCACGCCGAACGCCTTCAACATCACCACCGCCCCCAGCCCGATTGGCCCGGCGCCGATGACCAGCGCACTCTCAGCCTCCCAACACCGTGCCAGACGCAGCGCGTGCCCTGAGGTCCCCAGGGTATCCAACAGCAGCACCCCTTCCCCAAATGAGATGCGGTCGTCCATCTCAAGGGCGTTGCGATCGGGCAGCAGCATAAACTCGGCATAGCCCCCATCGGTGCTCCATCCCAAGAGCCCCGCTTTATGGGGACACAGATTCTCAGCACCCTGTTCGCAAAACCGGCACGACCCGCAGTGAAGAGGAATGTAAGCCGCAACCCGCGCCCCCACGCCGGTCTCGGAGCCGGGCCCTTGGGCCACCACCGTCCCAACCACCTCATGCCCCGGAATCGTACCGTGCCCACCTTTCAGGGCTTTGTGATCGGACCCGCAGAGCCCATTGGCCGCCACACGGATCAGCAGCTCCCCCGGCCCGGGTTGCGGCTTCTCCACCTCCGTTAACTCAACGACGCCGTCCCCACGAAAATAGGCTGCTCGCATAAAAGGACTCCTTATTGGATTCAGGGAAGTTGCTCGGATAGACCGTCCAGGGTGGTGACCGGCGCCTGACAGACGTGATCGACGCAAACGTACGCCGTCACCTGATCCTCGATTTGAGTTCTATGGGCCAGAAGCGGGGGCACCTCCCCCATCCCGGCAGCGACCAGACGATGAGGGTCATACTGACCGTGCACGTGACCAATGAATCTCGCCGTCTCCTCTGCCTCAAGGTCGCCGATGACCGCGACCTCGACCGGCGTTGCCAACGCCGCCTCCTGAGCGCAAAGCCACTGCCCAAAGGCCAGCGGGTGCTGGGCCATCATCTCCTCCATCGCGATAAGGCTGCGCCGCGCAATCGTCCCGTAGTGGGACTCACCGCTGAACCGAGCCAGCTTGAGCAGCACCGTCGCGGCCATCGCGTTACCGGAGGGTACGGCGTTGTCCTGCATATCCCGAGGGCGAACCACGAGAGCCTCCGCGTCGTCGGCCGTGTCGTAAAAGCCGGCGAAGTAGATGTGGGAGCCGGCCTCTCGCTCCGATACGCTCCGATCGAGCGCGGCCTGCTCCGGATCGACGATGAAGTGCGCAATCATCACGTCGACCAGGTCCCGCGCCGCCGTGTACCATCGCGTCTCAAACGTCGTCTGGTAGAGCGCCAATAAGCCCTCAATCACGTGAGTGTGATCGTCGAGCAGCCCCGGCACCTTCGCCTCCCCCTCGTTCCACACGTGCCACAGCCGACCATCCGCGTCGCGCAGATGATCCAGGAGGAAACTTGCAGCGCGCTCCGCGACCTCCCGATAGTCGTCACGATCAAGGACGCGAGATGCCTCTGCGAACGCAGCCAACATCAATCCGTTCCAGGAAGCGATGATCTTTCTGTCGCGGCCCGGATGCGTTCGCTGCTCGCGGGCCTCGAAGAGCTGCTGCCGGGCATCGGCCATCGCTTCCCGCTCCTCAAACGACCCGTTGAACGTCAGGATGTTGCGCCCCTCAAAATTACCCGCTTCGGTGACGTTGTAGAGTTCGAGGAAGCGGTCCGCCGAGTCGCCGAGTACCTCCCGGACCTCGTCGGGCGTCCAGAGGAAAAACCGCCCCTCCTCCCCTTCGACGTCCGCGTCCTGGGTCGCGTAAAACCCGCCGTCGGCAGCCTGCATCTCCCGCGCCACGTAGTCCAGCGTCTCCTCGACCACCGCACGGAAGAGCGGCGCCCCACTCTCCTGCCAGGCGTCGAGATAGACGCGGGCCAACTGGGCGTTATCATAAAGCATCTTCTCAAAGTGCGGTACCAGCCAATGGGCGTCGACCGAGTACCGGTGAAACCCGCCGCCGAGTTGGTCGTAGATACCGCCCTGAGCCATCGCCCGCAGGGACGCAACGACCATCCTCAGCGCCCCATTGTATTCCCGCGTCGCATAGAACTGCATCAGAAAGGCCATCGCCATCGGCTGTGGGAACTTCGGCGCGCCCCCCCAGCCGCCGTGCGCGTCGTCGAACTGCCGATTTAGCTTCCGGTAGGCCGTATCCGGAATTTGAGGGGAGAGCTCCGGGCTCCGAGGCACCACGTCGCCCTCATACTCGTCCTCCAACGCCTCGACCAATTCCTCCCCGGCTGCTAACAGCTCCTCGCGGCGGGTTTCCCACGCCTCCGCGAGCGCCGAGAGCACCTGCGTAAACGCAGGCACGCCGGGTCGCGGATCCGCCGGGAAGTACGTCCCGCCGTAGAACGGACGCCCATCCGGTGCGATAAAGACCGACATCGGCCATCCGCCGCGCCCCGTCATCGCCTGCACCGCGTTCATATAGATGCGATCGAGATCGGGGCGCTCCTCGCGATCGACCTTGATGTTGACGAAATGCTCGTTCAGCAGCTTGGCCGTCTCCTCATCCTCAAACGACTCGTGGGCCATCACGTGACACCAATGACAGGCGGAGTACCCGATGCTCAAGAAGATCGGCTTGTCCTCCCGGGTGGCCCGTTCAAAGGCCGCCTCACCCCATGGATACCAGTCCACAGGATTATCAGCGTGCTGCTGTAAATAACGACTTGATTCGTCCTTCAGGTGATTGGCCATCGAGTCCTCCTATGTATCATCTTTTGATCCAAACGCAACACCCGAAAGCGCCACTGGGCATTGATCCACGATTCCTTAGTATTATTGTTCTCTATTATATCATAATTATTCAGCATGCGTCCCATAAGGCACACGCGCATACGCGCCCACGCACATAAACCTTGTCGACCGCACATCCTTCTCCTATCATTATAGTGCAACGGATAAGCGTGAAGAATAGTCAGTGATGATAAGGAGACACCTATGCCCATTTACGAATATCAGTGCGAGGCTTGTAAGCATACGTTCACGGAGATCGTCCGCTCGCCGGACGACCGCCCGCTATCCCCACCCTGCCCCGAGTGCAGCGCAACCGAGACCCACCGCGTCATCTCGGCACCCAGCGTCGTCACCACAGAGCAGCAATCCGAGGATGGCTCAGAGCAGGCGGACCGGCAACAGGCCCAGCAAGCCAATCGCCAGGATCTGAACGAGGCGCTCCGCAAAGTTTGACCTCTCAGGTATACAGCGAAGAAGCCCGGTGGGGCGTCGTGAACAACGCCCACCGGGCTCAGACGAACAAACGCCAGGTCCTCCGCTCCCAGATCGTTGGGCTTTCTATCCATCCCCCGCGTTCAATGGTAATAATCGCGATACCGCTCCAGCGCGCTTAAGATCGCGTCGATGTTCGCCAGGGGCACGTCCTCGTTGATCTCCACTTTCAGCCACAGCCCACCGGCGGGGGATCCCAGCACCTCCACCGCCTCGCGGACGTGATCGTCGATCTCCTCCGGGGTGAAGAACGGGAATCGCTGCCGATCCAGGTCCAGATCCACACAGACCTTCCCCTTGCACGCCTCCGCCAGCGCCTCCAGCCCGTTTGCCCCGATCTGGGGATTGATCACGCTGACCCCGGCGTCGATCAGGTCGGGGATGATCTCGACGATGTGTCCGTCTGTATGCATGTAGACGTCGTGCC
>DAOTTS010000143.1:0-5052 GCA_034437735.1 Anaerolineae bacterium | reverse complement strand
CGTGGGGTCAGCATCGCCGGAAGGATCTGATCGTCCTCCGTCAGCAGATCCGCCTCGCGCATCATCTTGAAGGTAACTTCGCGCAGCTTCTTGCGTGTGGACTCCGCCAAGCCTTCCAGCTCGGGATGCCACTCCGCCTTGTTGTTGAAGAAGATGTCGAAGCCGTCGTAGGTCAGCGTCAGATCGAACCGGATGAACTTCTCCCGCACGACCTCCACCGCGAACTCATAGATGAAGCGGTACCGCTTGCAGATCGCCAGCCAGAGCAGGTGCTTCTGCTCGGTTCGGGTACCTATTAGGAGCAACACTTGTTGAGCGTCGGTCAACTGCTTGAGTCGAGACACGACCTCTCGAAAAATCCTTTTGGATGCACTTAAGGTGCGCATCTTCAGTAGATTCTCATCGATTATTCGCTCGCGCACGGTGTCCCAATCGCCGACCTCATCCTTGAGCCGCGCTATGGTAAGCGAGGCTCGTTGCAATAGCGCGCCGGCGGTAAAGGACATAGTGTATCGGTCTTGAATCATCGTTGTGTTTTTGGTAATCCTGTCTCTCATAGATCTGACCGTCGAGTTATTCCCTAAATGAGATGTATTCGGGTCTGACATACTCTAAGCTTGTCATTAACTCGCCCTCTCTAAACTCCGTCTCGGCATGCCCAGAAATTGACCGTAACTGCAAGACACCGAGCTTCTACCAATGGGTCTCAAGTGAATTATACTCTTGTCGGAATAAGGAACAAACTTGGGTGACTGAATGGGAAAACGAAGCAGTCCCGCAGGGGCCTCGGCAGCGCACGTCAGTGTGCGTCGCAGGCGGGACTCACCCCGTCTCCGCCAGCAGCGCCAGCAGCCGTTCGGCGTCCTGACACCGCATAATCTCGATCCGGCGCGAGCGCGGCACGACCGAGTGCCGGAAGTACCCCTTGAGGTGCTTGCGAAAGCGGTGAATGCCGTGGCGGTCCCCGTGGAAGTCGAGCGTCGCCTTGAGATGCCGCAGCACCACGGGCTTGCGCTCCGACCAGGGCACGTCGGTGCGGTCCCGCCCCTGGAAGATCCACGGATGGCCGATGGCCTCACGACCAATCATCACCCCGTCGCACCCGGTGGTCCGGCGGATGCGCGGGACGTCGTCCGCGCTCTGGACGCCGCCGCTCGCCAGCACCGGCACGGCGACGTGCGCCTTGATCTCGGCGATGGCGGCGTCGTCGACCTCGCCTCGGTAGTCCTGCGCGCCTGTCCGGCCGTGCACGGCGATGAGCGACGCGCCGCCCGCGACCATCGCATCGACCACGGTCAGATAGTGCTTCCGGCGTCGATCCGCCTCATCGAGCCCGAGCCGGATCTTGCCGGTGACCGGACAATCGACCGCGGATGTGAGCGCCGTGAAGATGTCGCGGACCCTGGTCGGATCCTCCATCAGCGCGACCCCCGCGCCGTTCCGGGTGATCTTGTATTTGGCGCAGCCCATATTGAGACCGATCACGTCGACCGGCAGCACCGCGACCTCCCGCGCCGCCTCGGCGATGCGGTCGGGATCGTCGTCGTAGAGCTGGCAGACGACGGGGTGCTCACGAGGATCGAACCGCAGCATCTCCCGGGTCCGCCGATTTCCCAGCGGCTCGTCCCCGTAGACGATGGCTTTGACGGAGATCAGGCCTGTGTAGACCAGCGAGGCTCCGAACTCGCGGCAAAGCGTGCGAAAGGGCCGGTCGTTATAGCCCGACATCGGCGCCAGGATCAACGGGCCGCCAACGGGCAGGTCGCGGATGTGAAAAGCAGGCTGGCTCAACGTTGGGTCGCCTCTCTCATAGATATGCAGCATTCTACCATGAAATGACGATCACTCACCCAAAGCATAAGCGCAGGCCGAACAGCACCTGCGCTTGCATGGTCCGCGTCGATAAGCTCGCGTTGAAATCGGAACGTCAGCCTTCCTGCTCCTCAGGCTTGATCGTGATCACCTTCGGGCGGGCTTCCGGGGCCTTGGGCAGGATCAACCGCAGCACGCCATTGTCGAACTTGGCCTCGGCCTCCTCCACGACAATGGGCGCATTGACCGTCAGCGACCGGCGGAAGCGTCCCTGGGGCCGCTCGCGGAAGAGATAATCCACATTTTCCAGGGGCTTCGGAAACTCCCCCTGGATCGTCAGAGTGTTCCCCTCTATCGTGATCTCAATATCCTCAGGCTGCAAGCCCAGGACCCCGGCGGTGATCACAATCTCGTCGTCGGTCGTGTACGCGTCCAGGGGCAACCGCATCGGGCGGTCGCCGGACCGGGCGAGGCCGATCGACCGCAGGGGGGACATGCCCCCTTCCACCCACCGCCCCATCTCCTCGCGCAGCGATTCAAGGTTCTCCATCGGATCCCATCGCAAGATTGACATCGATACCTCCTGATGACTACGTGCTGGTTTGCATTCCATGTATGCTCATCTAGCCACCTGACACTTTTGAAAGCGACTTCGCTTACCGCGTCATTCTGAGCGAGTGAAAGGCAATTTTTGCCTTGAGCGCGTCGAAGTCGCAGATGCTCGAAGCGTGAATCTCGTATTTTCGCCGTAAGCAATGGGTGCGTGACCGTTAGATTTCTCGACTACGCTCGAAATGACGGGTAAGTTACGGTTTCTATGGAAACTGTCAGGTAGCTAGTATGCTCATTATAGGCGAACGACATTAGAAACGCGTAAGCGCCGCGCAGGAGCTCTGATTTTTCCTGTTTGACATCCGTCGAACTTCAGGTATACTCCCCTCCAATGATCAGTCACATAACGCAGACACAAACGTTACAGGGGATGAAGAAGCCGGGCCGCTAGGTCCGGAGCATCCCGCCTGCATCGTCACGCACCGGCCCTAGTCAACACCGAGGGGGCCGGTTTTTTGTTTGCCACGCGCCAGCCCCCAGCACGACCGGGGCGCTGGCGCTTTTTTATGGTGAGGGAAACGTACGTAATACAGACGTAGCACAAACATAGCCTGGGACATGAACGAAGAGGAGGGACCTATGCCATTGAACGACTATCACATTATCGAATCGACCCTGCGGGAGGGGGAGCAGTTTGTCGGCGCCAGCTTCACCACTGCGCAGAAGATCGAGATCGCGGAGCTGCTCGATGCGTTCGGCGTGGAGTGCATCGAGCTGACCTCGCCGCTGGCGTCGCCGCAGAGTTTTGAGGACGCGAGGACCATCGCCGGCCTGGGGCTCCGGGCCAAGACGCTGACCCACACCCGCTGCCGGGTCGACGACGCGCAACGGGCCATCGACACCGGCGTCGACGGCGTGGACGTGGTCATCGGCACCTCCTCGATGCTGCGGGAGTTCAGCCACGGGAAGGGCATCGAGGAGATCACGGCAATGGCCCGCGAGGTCGTCACGTTCGTCAAGGATCAAGGGGTCGAGGTCCGCTTCAGCACGGAGGACTCCTTCCGCAGCGATCCGGAGGATATCTTCCGGATCTACGCAGCGGTCGACGCGCTGGGCGTCAACCGGGTGGGCATCGCGGATACGGTGGGGGTCGCCACGCCCCGGCAGGTCTACGAGCTGGTGCGCGCGCTGCGGCAGCGGGTCGCGTGCGACATCGAGTTCCACGGGCACAACGATGCCGGGTGCGCCATCGCCAACGCGTTCGAGGCCCTGGACGCCGGCGCCACCCACGTCGACACCAGCGTGCTGGGCATCGGCGAGCGCAACGGCATCACCCCGCTGGGCGGGCTGATCGCCCGGCTGTACGCCACGGACCCCTCGCGGGTCGCCAAATACGACCTCCTCCTCCTCCGGGCGCTGGACACGACCGTGGCCGACATGGTCGGCGTCGACATCCCCTTCAACAACTACATCACCGGCATCACCGCGTTCACGCACAAGGCCGGGATCCACGCCAAGGCCATCCTGAACAACCCGGAGACCTACGAGATCCTCAATCCCCAGGCCTTTGGGATGACCCGGTACGTGAGCATCGCGCACCGCCTGACCGGCTGGAACGCGATCAAGAACCGCGCCGAGCAGCTGGGCCTCGATCTGGACGATCGACAGATCAAAGCGATCACCGCCCACATCAAGGCCCTGGCGGACGAGAAACAGCTCTCCCTGGACGACGTCGACGGACTGCTCCACCGCTGGGCTAACGGCGAAGCCGTGCCCGAGGTCGCGACGTCCGAGGCAGCGCTCATACCCTAAGGGTCTGTAAAAGAACAAAGTAACTCCGAAAAAGTTCCTTGGCCTCCGCCCCCGGGGACGGGGGCTACGAGCATTGTTAAGATACTTTCTCGCATCTACTAAGTTCCCGCACCGACGCCCCCGAGGACGGGGGCTGGAAGCGTTATAGTCGGGACGTTATATTTTT
Source organism: Anaerolineae bacterium (assembly GCA_034437735.1). Taxonomy (GTDB): domain Bacteria; phylum Chloroflexota; class Anaerolineae; order B4-G1; family SLSP01; genus PWVB01. Next base: position 710 of record DAOTTS010000143.1, on the reverse strand, counting down.
ACGAACCCTAAGGAGTTCCCATGCGGCAAACCACACCCATAATCATAAAAATGGCTCGCAGCAGGCACTTCAGTGCCGTAACTGTAACGGCGATGAATCGCCTACTACCAGCCCGTTCTATGTCGGAGGAGGACAACTATGCAAACGTTAAGTGAACAGATTCTATCGCACGCGGCCGGCCATCCGGTCGAAGCCGGGGACCTGACGGTCGTCGAGATCTCCCGGGCGATGACCGTCGACTCGCTCGCGCCGGAGGTCATCCACGTCCTGGCGTCCGAGCTGGGGCAATCGCAGCTCCCGTACCCCGAGCGCTGCGCGATCTTCGTCGATCACGTGGCGCCGGCGTCCAACCTGGCGACCGCCGAGGGGCAGATCAAGGCGCGCCGTTTCGCCGAGGCCCAGGGGATCGAGGCCTTCTACGACGCCGGACGAGGCATCTGCCACCAGTTGATGGTCGAGGAACACCTCGTCCATCCGGGCGAGGTCGCCGTGGGGTCCGACTCGCACAGCACGACCTACGGCGCCGTCACCGCCTTCGGCACGGGGATGGGCACCACCGACATCGCCCTGGCGTTTGCGACCGGGCGCACCTGGATGCGGGTCCCCGAGACCGTGCGCGTCAATCTGGTCGGCACGCTGCCGCCCCAGGTGGACGCCAAGGACGTGGCCCTCCACCTGCTGAGCCGGGTGCAGGCCGACGGATTTACCTA
>DAOTTS010000142.1:0-5257 GCA_034437735.1 Anaerolineae bacterium | reverse complement strand
AGCCGACCCATACGCCCCAACCGGACGTACCCACGCCGAGGCCCACCTGGCGCAGCGGGTTCGATCAATACGAGCCTAACTTCGACTTCAGCCTTGCGACGACCCTCGCGCCGGGCGTTGAGTATACGATGAACTTCATCCCCTGGGGCACCGCATCGGTCGACAACGATTTCCTCCGGATCCGGGTCAAGCCCCGGCTGCAGTTGACGTGCGAGACCAGCGACCTGGATCCCGGCGTCGATCCCCGGATGGTCTTCTACCGGGGGCCCAGTGAGAGCGAGTATATCGCTGCCAACGATGACATCGAACTGGGCAATTTCAACAGCCGGCTCTCCTATTACACCAACTATGAAGGCTACGTCTACATCCTGATCGGACAGGGGCAGCGGATGGATGCCCGAGACACCGTGGAGAGCCAATACACGGTCAGCTGCGAGCTCGAGCCCCCGACCCTGGGGACCATCCAGCCGACACCGGCGCCGGGGCAAACGGTCACCCCACTTCCGGATAAAGATCCGGTCCGACCGACCGCAACGCCCTGGCCGACGGCGACGCCCGATACCCCGGCGTCCCCCCTGCCGACCCCGACCGAACCGCCCGATCAAACCCAGCAGGATCGACAGCTCTCGTTCCGGCTGGTCAGCCAGCCCGAACCCTCCGACCCCACGGGAGGGACGGACGGCGTGCGGACCTTCCGGGTTGTCATTTACCTGGACGAGAACCGGGACAAGCAATTCGGAGCCGGAGAGGGCATCACCGGCTTCTTCGTGATGGTGATCCGGCCCGAGACCAAGACCGAATTGGCCCAGGGATATACGGACGAGCAGGGGCAGATTTCGTTCACCGTCGCCTCCCTCGACAGCGTGCGCATCCTGGTGCCGATGCTGGGGTACGACCGCATCATCCCGGCGACCCAACCGGAGGTCATCATCCGTATCAACCCGACGACCTTACCCGATACGATCCCCTGATAAAAGAAGAGTCTAATGAACACCAAAAACGTTCAGGATTATTATGCAATCTTAGGGGTCCCCCAGAATGCCAGCATGGCGGAGATCCGATTGGCCTACCGCCGGCGGGCGCGCACAGCCCATCCGGATATGAACGCCAACGATCCGGAAGCCGAGGAGCGGTTCCGGCAGATCAACGAGGCCTATGAAATCCTGGCGAACCCCGAGAAGCGGAGAGCGTACGACTACTTCGTCTCCAACGCGGAGAACGAGGAGGAGGTCGAGCCACCCGTGCCCCACGAACCCACAACCACGGACACGGATGCACCCGCATCGGCGGCCGAACCCGCTGCCGCGAGGACCGCGAGCGGACCGGCGTCCCGGGGGGCCGTCACCCCTCAGCCGGCCCATGGACAGCGTAGACCGACTGAAGCACGAAGACGAATCTCCCCGCCCACCTGGGTGCTCTTGCTGATTATGATGGGGGCCATCACCATTCTGGCGATCGTCGCCAGCGGGCTTCTCTCCCTACGTCAGAATCAGCCGTCCGGGGGGGCGACCTCGCTCAGCGTGAATAAACTCACCACCTTCACGTCCCCGCCGCCCATCCCTCGCAACCTACCGATTATTGAGGAGGGAAGCGCTTCGATCCTCCCCCGATTCCCCGCCACGCTGGAAGTCGATACTTTGACCTTCCCGGTCATCGCCGTGACGCCCGATCAGGGACGGTGGCCCCTCCCCGACACTGAACAGACGGTGGCGCTCTGGCTGCACGGGACCGTCGTCAACTACGTCTTTGGGATACCCTATTCCAGCCCCGTTGAGTCCAAGCTTGCCGGTCTGTCGAGCAGTGACCGTATCACCGTCACCATGGAGAGCGGCACGGAGTTGGTCTTTGGCGCCCCGAAGATCGAGCGGGTTGATGCCGACAACCTCTCGCCGACCGCTCAGGATCAGCCGGGACTGACCCTGATGACAATCGGTGGGGGGAATACCTACGTGCTGGTCCAAGCCCGCCACCTCCCCAGCGACGTCCGGTCGCTTGACGATCAACGAGCCGGCGACCTTGTCGTGGATGTACTGGAGTCCGGTATTGTCGAGAACAAGGATCCGCCCTGGACCTTTATCGTCGAGTACCGGATCACCAACCGGGGAGAAAACGTGATCGATCCGGTGACCTTCGACGTGGTACTCCAGGATGATGCGGGGCGGCGTTTCACCCTTAACGCCGAAGCGACCGCCCAGGGCCTTTACGGACGGCCCACCGCGCCCCTTCAGCCCGGTGCCGACGTGCGGGGCAGCGCCGGATACGTGCTGCCGTCGGACATTGCGCTGCCGCTGACCTGGATCTTCCGCGTCGACGCGGCCTCCGAGGACGCCGCCCGTCACGTTCTGGCGTTCGAGAAGCCGATGCCGGAGCCCGCCGAGCCCTTCGTCCAGCTTACCGACGCTTTCTATGACGCGGATTGGAATATGATCGTCATTGCCGGCCTGGTTGAAAACCAGGGGGAGACGACCTTAGAGGTGACCACGGAGGACGTTTCGCTGACCAGTGGGGCGGGCGAGAGCGTGTTACAGACCGCATCCCCGCTGCTGCCCTGGATCATCGACCCGGGGAGCGAGCAGTCGTTCGAGCTGCAGTTCGACCGACCACAGGGGACACAAAGCGTGCTGCTGAACGTGCTGGGCTTCTCCTTCGAGATTCAGGGGCTTGAGTAGGGACGTCAGCGGTCGTGGCGGTGGGGCGGCCCTCCCAGCCTCAGGCTTCAGCCAGCCACACCATCACGCCAAAGCGGCCGGTTGCGCCGCCCTCGGCACGGTGCGAGTACCATTCATCGGTGCGACACGCGGTGCAGAGGCCCGAAGCTGCCACGTGTCCCACGGCTAGCGCGTCAAGCTGAGCCGCGACCGCGCCTGGGAGATCGAGATACCAGCGATCGCCCTTCCGCTCGGCGACGTTCACCGAACTCGGGAGTGTGGCACGCACAGCCTCGACGACCTCCACGCCGACCTCGTAATGATCTGGGCCGATAGCCGGCCCAATCCCGGCCCAGAGATGTTGGGGACGGGTGTTGAACGCCGTCGTCATCGCGCGGACGGCTGCCGGCACCACGCCAGCGGCGGTCCCCCGCCAACCGGCGTGTGCCAGTCCGACGGCCTGGTGCTCCGGGTCGTGGAAAAGAACCGGCACGCAGTCCGCAAATCGGAGGAGCAGGCCCAGCCCAGGTTCGTCCGTGATAAGACCGTCGGTCTCCAGAATCACCTGCCCGCCATCCGAGCCATCGACCCTCGCCACGCGGCAGCCATGGACCTGGTAAGGACTTACCACCCGGGCGGACTCAATCCCCAACGCGTCAAAGACGCGCCGGCGGTTCTCCGCCACGGCGGCGGGCTCATCCCCCACCGAGCCCCCCAGGTTAAGCGCCTCGAACGCACCCCGGCTGGCGCCCCCCAACCGGGTGAGCATCGCGTGCCGGAAGTTGCCGGTCGTACCTGGGAACCGGTACCAGACCGGCGACAGCCCCGGAGCCGCCACGCGTTCGAGCGAGTGCGCCGGGCTCACTTACGCGGGCTGAAAAGGGTTTTCAGGACGACGGCCAACCAGCCGACGGCCCAGGCGCTCAAGAGAATACCGGCCAAGGCGATCTTCTGCTCATCCATAATGGCCTTCACGGAGACGCCATCCGGACCGACGATGATCGTGGCCAGGGGACGGGCCTTGGCGCCCGCGCCCCCGCCCGCGCCCTCGGCGGAGCCGCCAGCCTTCTCACAACACGCGGCCTCGTCAGCTTCGTCCGACGCCTCCGCGTCGGCGTCCGCGTCTTTGGGCGATTCGGCACCCTCAGCGGTGCCCGCACCGACGCCAAACCCATACTGAAGCTCCGCCACAGGGATCAGCACGTGCTCGCCGGCCTCACGAGGTTCCCCGAAGACGGCGTCCACGTTGACCTCGTCACTCATCTTATCGATACGTTCGAAAATCGAATCAAGCGTTTTCATTCTCTTATTCCTTTCGTCTTTGTCCTTTTCACGTACACTATCCGCGTGACCGCTGACGCCACCTCGGGATCCTCACCACCCGGTGGAGATCTATCCACCGATACGGCGCGCCAGGCGAACGATCGCGATCACAACGATGCTGACAACGGCAATAACCGCCGCGATGGCAGCCATCATGCTGAGCGTCTGCCCGGTCTGATTGGGAATCTCGTGCCATTGGGTGCCGTCCGGGCCCTGCACCACCACCGACACCGGGCGCATCTTCGTCATCATCAGACGGCCCGACTCCGCCTTCCCTTCCACCGTGTTAACCAACACCGACGGCAGCAGTCGGTACTCCCCCGTCTCAATAGGCGTTCCGGCCATAATCCGGATGCGCTGATTAGGTAATTTCATCCATACCCTCCATCCATACCCTCCGTCTACCTATGGCTCATCATAACATCCTTGAGCCACCAATTGTTCAGCTCTTGGTACTCAGGGATTTATCACAATAGCTGGGCCAGCCGTGCGGAAGATCCATCTCGCAGACGTCAGAGTCGGCCGGATACCGGACCAGTTCCTGCGCCATATCCAGCCCGCCGGCGATATCCTTCAACGTCTCGGCCAACGCCTCACTATCCTCGCGGGCCTCCGGAATCTTGTCGTGCAGCCAATCGGAGGTCCGGCTTCGGTATCCCTCTGGGACCTTGAGCAGGATAACCTCACCCCGGGCGACGGCCTCCAAGATATCATCAACGCCGTCGTATCCCATTAGCTCTGCAATCTCGCGCGCTCGGTTAATCATAACTATCCTCCCTTGCGTATCTCATCGAGTCCTCTGTATCTTTAACTAGTATACATTGAAAAGAGTCCCAAAACCACTATCGCGTTCGTGCAACAAAAAAAGGGGCGTGTCAGGTTCAATGTTCGCACCCGACACGCCCCCGGATCCTCCCACCGGCGCCCAACCGAGCACTAGGCGTGGGCAATCAGGGACTCGTAGTCCCGGACGGTCCCGCCATCGAGACAGCATTCGATGATCTCCCGCCCCATCGGGTCCAACCCATCGTCCCGGTAAAGATTCAGTTGCTCGCGGAAGAAATCATAAAGCATCTCCGCCCCCTGATCATACCCCTCGTTGCCCACCTCAGGCTGCGTGTTCACCTGGAGGAACCACCGGGAGACGAAACGCCCCTCGACCTGGAGCTGGTGCAGCGCGTAGCCCAGGAGCGGGCTGCGTGCGGGCCGGATCTGATCGGGCTTGAATTTCGCACTTCCCCGGCGGGCCAGATACTCACGCATAATCCACTCCGCCATAAAGCCCA
>DAOTTS010000141.1:0-4451 GCA_034437735.1 Anaerolineae bacterium | reverse complement strand
CCGGCAACGCACGCCCGACCTACGTCGTCAGCGGGGAGGCCTACACCGGGGAAGCGCGGGAGTTCTGGTCGAGCAACTGGGACTGGACGGCATCCGGTCAGGCTGCGCGGGCTACGGGATTGGGCACAACGTACCAATCCGCCGTGGGCGATCTGAACGACGACGGTGTGATGGACGTCGTCGGTACGTCGGCGAGCACGGATGACATTGTCTGGTGGAACGGTCAGACCGGGACCCAGACCACGATCGACGATAACTGTGCAGGGGCCCGGGCGGTCTGCCTCGGCGACGTGGATGACGATGGGTTGGTGGACGTGGGGGCTGCTTGCACCAATGAGAATAACCTTATCTGGTTACGACAGACCGGTAATGCGTCCGTCCCCTGGGATCGGTTTGTCAGCACCGTTTCATTTTCGGGTGCCACCGATATCGCCTGTGGCGACGTGGACGGGGACAGCCGCGCTGATCTTGTGGCCGCGCAGCCGGGCGGCGAGATCGGGATGATGAGTTATCGGGCCAGCGGCGACACCGGCATCTTTATCTGGCAATGGGTCACACAAGCCTTCACCGGCACCGAGCACCTGGCGTTGGGGGATATCGACCGCGACGGCGACCTCGACATCGCCGCGACCTCGGCCTCACGGCAGGAGATCGCCTGGTTCGAGAACACCGGTACCGGCTTTTCCGATCCCTATGTGGTCGATGAATCGGTGGGCACCGTGCGCGAGATCGCCATCGGCGACATCAGTGGTGACGGTGCGCCGGACCTTGTCGTCGCTTCTCAGAGCCGCAATCTCGTCCGATGGTACGAGCAGCAGGTGTGGACCGATGTAACCGTGGATAAGTATGTCGACCCGAGTAGCGCCACTGTCATCAGCACCGGGCAGTCGATCTCCTACGTGCTTGACGTGACCAACAACGGCTTTGCCGCTCCCGTGCGCGTGGTGGACCGCTGGGAACCTCCGGATGCTGTGGTGGCTGCCAGCAGTGATGAGGCTTGCGTCACCGACGTCGGTCACGGCGTGATGACCTGCACGCTCTCGATGGACAACGGACAAATCAAAGACATGCGCGTGGTCCTCACGCCGGGCCTGCTCTTTGACGGCTTACTCACCAATACAGCGCAGGTCTTGCCTGTCGGTCCTTTCTGGAACAACCCGACCGGTCCGGTCACCGATACGGCTGTGCCGGTGGAGGTCCAGCAGGATATGGCGATCTGGGATGGGCAGATCAACCTGGGCAACCTGCCCGGCACGCCCCTCTTCCCCGGTCAGTCTTTCACCTACGACGTGGGGGTGATGAACCTCGGCCCGAAATCAGGCGTCAGCGCCACGATGACGAGTCTCTGGTCCCCGGCTTCGGCCGTTGGGGGATTTACCATCGTGAGCGCCACAGCGTCGACCTTGCACGCAGACGCAGCCAGCTATACGTGCCAAAACTGGGGGCCGGAGGACGGTGTGCTCTGTGATTTTGCGAACCTGGCGGTCGGCGTGCCACTCACCGTCACGATTGGCGTCACCACCTCCGAGCAGTTTGAGGGGTTGCTGGAGGCCGACATGTATCTGACGGACCCGGAGGGGGACGAGGGCAATCCAACCGGCAATCGAACGTGGCCGGCGCGGGTGGGGTCTCAACCGTGGAAGACGGTCTATTTGCCTCTCACCCTGCGTCAGTAAGACACATCTGTTTCAGGAGGGTAACCGATGGACACGGATGCGCTGTTTGCCGGTAAGATTTCGATCACTTGTGCATTTGTGGTGGTCGGCTTGATGGTCTTGACTTTGATGCTGTCGTTGTGGGGTAACTTGGGGACTACTTGCGCGGCTCTCACCGAACTGCGCGTCTGCCCGAGCGGCTGCGCGTACATCTCGATCCAGGCCGCCGTGGATGCAGCGAATGCCGCCGACGTAATCAAGGTCGCCCAAGGGACGTACACCGACCTTCACGTCCGCTAATCCACAACACGATCGCCCGCAACGGGGGCCTGGGTGGCGGACTGTTCGCAACCGTTTCCCACTTTGGGGATGTCTTCAGCCACGTGATGCTGACCAATACAATCGTACTCAGTCACACGGAGGGCGTCGTTGCATTAACCGGTAACACGATCACGCTCCGCGCTACGCTGTGGCACGACAACCCCACGCCGTGGATCGGACCGGGGACGGTGACGCATACGCTCGATTATCACGGCGACCCGGCGTTCGCGGAGGATGGCTTTCACCTGACCAGCGGTTCGGTTGCGCGCGATGTGGGCGTTGCGACCGGCGTCACCACGGACATCGACGGCGAACCGAGGCCTGCGGGGACCGGTTACGATCTCGGCGCCGACGAAGTGTGGGTGTGGACGATTCAGCTTCCCGTGATCTTGAGTCCCTAGTAACTTATCAGCAAGCTAAGGAGGACGAGATGTTTAAAAATAAGTTGGGGGTCGTGTTTGTTATCACGTTGCTCATCACGGGTTGGCTGTTTATTGCGCACAAGCCTGTAAGGGCCTTGGGCTTTGAGGTGGATAGTCACTTCGACGACTCAAGTGCCGGCGATGTGAATCCAGGGGACTGCATCTGCGCGGACATCTTCGGCGCATGCACGTTGCGGGCGGCTATTCAGGAGGCTAACGCCTGTTCGGGGATTGACACAATTACATTCTCCAAGGCGATGACCATCACCCTCGATACCAGCGTCGGCGGCCTGCCTTCGCTGGACGAGCAAGTGACGATCGATGCCAGCGGTGTATGGGATACGATGAACGATAAGCCAGGGGTCACGATTGATGGCGACGGCGGAAGTTTCTCCGGCCTGTATCTGGGCGCCGGTATGTGTGAGGTCTATGGCCTCTCTATCACCAACTTTGGCGGGACCGGTATCTACGTGGTCTCTAGCGCCAACCGGATCGGAGGAACCGGGTTTGGACAGCGTAACGTGCTCTCCGGCAACCATACCGGCCTCACCCTGCTCAGCAGCTCGACGAAGCTCAACGTTGTGCACAACAACTACCTCGGATTGGCGGCGGATGGCAGCGCCGGTTATCCTAACGTCACCGGTATCTACATCGGCAACGGCGCCAGCAGCAACACGATTGGCGGCGGCGGCATCAACCAGACCAATTTCATCGCGGGCAATACCTTCGATGGGATTATGATGGATGGATCGGGCACGGACAACAACTCAATTATCGGCAACGCGATCGGCCTGGCTTCGGATATGTTGACGGACGTGGGGAACGGGGGGTACGGCATCCGCATTCAGAATGGGCCGGCTAATTCCGTGATCGGTGACAGTAGTTCGGGGAATATCATCGGGTATAACGCGAATGCCGGCGTCTTTCTCTACAACGTCGGCAGCGGGACGGACGTGTCGCATAATATCATTGGCAGCAATGCGAGCGATGGGGTTCACATCCACGACACAAGTGCGTGCATTGTAAGTGACAATCTTATCAGCAGTAATACAATCGCCGGGGTGCGCGTTTCAGGGGCATCAGCGTCCGGGAATCTCATCTGGCCTAACAGTATCTACAGCAACGGCGGTAAGGGTATCCTACTCCAAGATGGCAGCAATATGGCTATCGCTGCGCCGGTAATCGTCACCGCCGGCAACAGTGGAGCCTCCGGTACAGCATGTGGCAGCTGCCGGATCGCGCTCTATTCCGATGCGAGCGATGAGGGACAGGTCTATCACGATATTCTCTGGGCCGACGCCTTGGGAAACTGGAGCTACAGCGGAACTCTGACGGGACCCAACCTGACGGCGACGGCCCTCGACGGTTCGGGCAACACCTCGGAATTCTCGGCACCGCACTCGATTCTGGAGAAGGTTTTTCTACCGCTGGTCCGAAAATAACCGCGTAGACATCAATCGAAGGGAAGGACTTCATGAGCGCAACCTATGCTACCTGGAGACTCTGGATCGTCTTGATCGTGATCGGCGGCGGGATCGGGCCGGTGGTGCGCGTGGAGGCGGCCGGATCGCGCCCCCAGCCCGCGTTTGGCGTCGCTGCCTTGCCATCGGCTAATGAGCCCGGGGGGATACATCTCTCTGCGCCCCTGCCGTCGAACCCAGTCACATATCATCCTGGTGGAGCTTTATTTGATGATGCCCCGCCCGCAGAAGGGGCTGCTCCTGAAGCCTTGCAGGGGAGCGATTGGCTTGCGGAGGCTGTGGCCTACATCGAGGCATCGGAGTACCGATTTTCGGCCCGCGATGGGATCTGGACCGCACCCAATCGCGAGCAAGGGTTGCGGCTGTCTTTCGAAGAGGCTGGGATGCGCGTCGCCCCCCGGATCCCGCGTGACAGCCTGGCGGGGACGTCGGCGACCGGCCGTGTGATCCTCGATCCTATGTCGCCTGCGAAGGCCGGGGCCTGGGCGTGGTCCATCCGGCTGGTGGGCGTCGGGCGTGCCGGTGACGTATCGCCGGTCGCGGATACGCCGCGCTTGAGCGGCGAGGAGACC
>DAOTTS010000140.1:0-56003 GCA_034437735.1 Anaerolineae bacterium | reverse complement strand
GAGTTTGTCGCCTCCTGGGTTCTGTAATGAGATACTTCAGGATACCACAAGCTCGCTTTTATGTTTACTCAGGTGTACTATGTTTGGTTACCAGAATTTCGATCTACTGAGTCTGACTTGGTTGTCTTGGCGTCTTCTTGAACGCCTAATTTGGAAACTGCTGCCCACCCACCAGGTGGGTGGGCAGCACCTGAATGGGAGGAAACTATGACCAGTGCAGTCAAAACCGCCCCCTCCGCGAAAAAAAGAAAGTGGCTGACGATGGACCGCCGCGAGGCGCTGTTCTTCTACCTCTTCATCGCGCCATGGCTGATCGGCCTGCTCATCTTTACGATTGGACCCATTATCGCGTCCCTCGTCTTCAGCTTCACCGATTACGCCATCATTGCCGCACCCGAGTGGACGGGGATCAGTAACTACAAACGCGCGTTTACCGAAGATCGCCTCTTCTGGAAGTCGCTCTGGAATACGTTCTACTATGTGGGCATTGGGGTTCCCCTGCGGGTTATCTTCGCGTTCCTATTGGCAAGCCTGCTCAACGCGCAGATTAAGGGGCGTCTCTTCTATCGCGTCGCCTATTATATCCCCTCAATTATCCCAGGGGTTGCCAGTGCCGTCTTGTGGATCATCCTGCTTAACCCCAAGTTAGGATTAGTAAATCTGATATTGGGGCTCTTCGGTATACCGTCCATCAACTGGCTTGGCAACCCGGCGTGGTCGAAGCCGGCCCTGATCCTGATGAGCTTATGGGGCGTGGGGAGCAGTATGGTCATCTATCTAGCCGGCCTCCAGGGTATTCCTGACTCGCTCTACGAGGCTGCCGAGATCGACGGCGCATCGCGATGGCGCAAGTTCTGGAACGTGACGATCCCCTTGATGACGCCGACGATTCTTTTCAATTTGGTGACCCAGATCATTGGATCCTTCCAGGTCTTCGGCAGCGCCTTTATTATGACCGGGGGCGGCCCTCTGAATTCGACGCGATTCTACATGCTCCACCTCTTCGAGTACGCCTTTAGCCTATTCAGAATGGGATACGCCTCGGCGCTGGCGTGGTTCTTGCTCATCATCATTCTCGTGTTCACCGCAATTGTCTTCAAATGGTCCCAAGCTTGGGTCTTCTACGCAGGAGGAGAACAATGACCGCACTCACGCAAAACCTCGGACAGCACGCGCGCGAGCGGGCCAGCAAGCTGCTCACTCACCTCGTGCTGATTACAGGGGCATTAATCGTCATCTTTCCGCTCTACTGGATGGTCTCAACCTCGTTTAAGCCGATGGAGAACTACTACGACTGGCCGCCGCAGTGGATTCCTAGCCCGGTCACCTTGGAGGCCTACACCTCTTTGCTGGAGATGTATCCGTGGGGACGCTTTATCGCCAACACCTTGACCATTGCCGTCGTCGCGATGATCGGCAATTTGTTATCATCCACCCTCGTGGCCTATGGATTCACTTTCTTTCGGGCGCCGGGTAAGAAGATTCTCTTCTTCATTCTCCTCGGCACCACGATGCTGCCCGGCGTGGTGACGATGGTCCCCACCTTCATTCTCTTCCGGCAGCTGAAGTGGATCGACACCTATCTGCCGCTGGTGGTCCCCACCTTCTTCGGCAGTGCGTTCCATATCTTCCTGCTGCGCCAGTTCTTCCGGACGCTGCCGCCGGACCTCTTTGACGCCGCCAAAATCGATGGGTGCTCGGAGCTGGGCATTCTCTGGCGGATCGTGCTCCCGCTCTCGGGGCCGGTCCTGGCGGCTATCTGCATCTTCCAGTTCCAGTGGCGGTGGAATTCGTTTATGCAACCGCTGATCTACCTCAACAGCTTCAAGAAATACACCGTCGCCCTGGCCCTCTACACGCTGCGGGGTGAGCCGCAGGGCTCGACCCCCACTCAGTTGATGGCAGCCGGCACCTTGATGGTCCTGCCGGTGCTCATCCTCTTCACCATTTTCCAGCGTTATTTCATCCAGGGCGTACAATTCAGCGGGATCAAGGGTTAGGAGACGGCATTGAACGCTGATTTTTACGTCAGCCCGGATGGCAGCGATACCTGGTCGGGCACCTGTGCGGCACCAGCGAGCGATGGCGACGACGGGCCGTTCGCCACACTCTCCCGGGCCCGCGATGCCGTGCGTGCACTGCGAGCATCTGAGCCCGATCGGGATATCCTGGTGCTTATCCGAGGGGGTACGTATGCGCTGCGTGAGACCGCTGTCTTCGACCTGAAGGACTCGGCAGACGCCGCGACGACGACCTATGCCGCCTACCCCGGCGAGCATCCGGTTTTCTGCCCCGACGTGCCCATTCACGACTGGCGCAAGGTGCAGGAAGATCCAGGGGGATTGCCTTCGGTGGCCCGCGGGCACCTTTGGGTCGCCGACCTGCCGGAAGATGCCCCAGATCGTTTTTTTACGCTATATGACGGCGGAGAACGTATGCCAAGGGCCCGCACCAAGGGCTTCTTGCCCCAGGATCCACCGAGCCCTGAAACCCGACCCTTGCGTCGTGAGCTTCATTTCCCACCGGGCGCACTCAAGGCGTGGCCGAACCTCGAAGACGTCGAGATTGTCATACGTCCCTCGCATGCGTGGGTTGTCGACATCCTCCCCTTGGAAAGCGTGGATGAGGAAACATGCATAGCGGAGACAACGATATCCGGCACCTACCCCTTAATCCGTCCGCGCCACTTTATCGACACCATACGCGAAGCTTGCTGGGTGGAAAACGTCTTTGAGGGACTGGACAGTGCTGGCAAGTGGGTCCTGGATAGTAAGGAGCGGAAGCTCTACCTCTGGCCGACCAAGAACTCCCCCGGCGATGGACTTGTGGTCCCCTGTCTGCGGGAGCTTATCTGCGTGGAGGGGAACGTGGATCGATCGAGCCCGGAGGACACACCGGTCCGGGGCCTTGTCTTCCGAGGACTCACCTTCACGCGTGGAGACCGCGATCGCTGGACGGACCAGGACGCAGGCCTCCAGCACGACTGGGAGATGCACGACAAGGACAACGCCCTGGTGCGATTGCGGGGAACGGAACACTGTCGGATCGAATCGTGCCGATTCGCTAGCAGCGGGGGAGCAGCCGTCCGCCTCGACCTTCACAGTCAGCACAACAAAGTGATCGGTAACCGGATCGAAAACGTCGGCGGCACCGGTATTCTGTTGTCTGGGTATGGCGCCGGGACCAAAGACGTCAACAAACACAATACAATCGCCAACAATCACATTCACCACTGCGGAGAGATCTTCTGGCACGCCATAGGTATCTTTGTCTGGCAGAGCGGTGAGAATCGCATCTCCCACAACCTGATCCATCATACCGGCTACGATGCCATTGTGCTTAGCGGAACCCGCCCCAACCTTTTCAAGACCGTATGGGGCCCGGATCGATCGCGACCGCGTGAAGACGATCGCCCGATGTTCATGGGAGATCCAGCGGCCAATCCCCGGGAGTCCGGAACCATCCGCCGCGAGGAAGCCGGCAGCGTCGAAGCGTGGCACGAGCGTCTGAGCAAACTCAATCTCCGAACAGCGGAGGGGTTTACCGCTTATATGGAATGCGTGAGGCCGTTCTTTCACACCCGAGGCAATCACGTGGAGGACAACGAGATTCATCACGTGATGATGCGCTTGGGCGATGGCAACGCCATTTATCTCTCCGACGTCGGGCGAGATAACGTGATCCATCACAACTATATCCACGACCTCACGGGCCAAGGAGGACAGTCGGCAATCCGCACCGATGCGTTTATGACCGATACATGGATCACCGAGAACGTCATCGTCCGGTGCAACTGTGGCGGTTTGAACCTCAAATATTACAACAACCACGCGTTAAACAACGTCATGATGGATATCCCAGATATTCAGGACGTGGATATTCACGGCAATCCGGTGACCCTCTCGTTTGGATACATCAGCATCGGTGATGTCTTCCCTAAAGAGGCGATGCCCGATGGCGCATCCGTTCATATCCATCGCAATATTGTGTACAAGACCGACGCCCGCCGTCCTTTCTACCGAGAGTACCGTAGGGGGGATGAATGGATCGAGTTGGGCGTCGAAAACTGCGAAACCGACTGGAATCTCTACTACGCGCCGGGAGCGGCGGGCGAGGGTTCCCACCATCTGGAACGGTACCGAGCATTAGGCATCGACCGGCACAGTATAATCGGGGACCCGTGTTTTAAGGACCCGGAAGCCGGCGACTTCAGCTTCTGCCCCGAATCACCGGCCCGTCGCCTAGCCATCAAACCGATCGACCTATCGTCCGTCGGCCTGACGGACACCCTACCTCACGTTGAAGACCCTCGTACTTTATAGAGGCTTATGGCAAAGCTAGTCACCGCATGGGGCACGCAGTACTACCAAGTCGAGGGAACCGAAGGCCCGCCGGTCCTCTTCCTCCACGGTACGGGCTGTGATTCGGAGGATTGGCGCGGAACCCTAAACCAACTCAACCCACCTCGGCGGCCGGATCGACTGCGCGCCGTCCTGATCGATTTCCGAGGTCACGGGCGTAGTTCCACGCCGGAAAAGCCCTTCCAACTGCGAGATCTCACCAATGACGTGCTATTCCTCCTCGCCCACCTGGGCTTGGACCACGTCATGATTGTCGGACACAGCCTGGGTGGCATGGTCGCGCTGGACGCGGCGCGGAAGAGCGACCACGTGAGCGGATTGGTGCTGCTTGAGGGTTGGACTCGCCTACGTGCCGCTGAAAGCTTCCAGGGGGATCGTTTCTACGGGTATCTGGATCCCCCGACGATCCAAAGAATCCAACACAAAGCCGAGAGAACCCGCCGCCGTTTCGCTCCTGAGGTGTGGGCGCATTTTTGGCGTTCGATTGAGCGCTTTGATGCCGCAGCGTATCTGGCCCACACCTCACTTCCGATTCTGGAGGTGTACGGCGCGCTGGGAAAAGCACCCCATACACAAACCCATCTTCAAGTCCCGGACCGCCCACACACGGCGTGGATGTGGGTACCCAGCGCTGGACACTATCTTCCTCACGAGAAACCCGAGCAGGTTGCAAACGCCTGCATCCGAGGACTCGTCCATATGGCCATAGGAGAGACCGAATGATCAATCTCAACGCACGCATCCAGCCGGTACCCAGAAAGGCTGTCTTCGCGCTGGAGAATTGGTACGTCTGGGGAGGCAGCATGACGCGCACCGAGGATGGCACCTGCCATCTTTTCTACGCACGTTGGCCTCGTCGGGAGGGGTTTAACGCCTGGGTGACCCACTCCGAGATTGCACACGCCGTTGCCGACCACCCGCTGGGTCCTTATCGCCACCAGAACATCGCACTGCCCGCCAGAGGAGCGTCCTACTGGGATGGCCACTGCACCCACAATCCCACCGTGATCCGCGCAGAAGGCCGTTTCTATCTCTACTACATGGGCAACCACGGCGACCGGGAACCGGCAGAGACCTTGAACTGGACCCATCGCAACAATCAACGTATCGGCGTTGCGGTTACCAAACACCCGGACGGCCCCTGGGAGAGATTCGACACGCCGGTGGTTGACGTCACGCCCGGCTTTGCGGACGCGCTCTGCTGCTCGAATCCCTCGGTCACGCAGAGACCCGATGGCGGATTCCTTATGGTCTACAAAGCGGTGGGGAATACCTCGCCGCTACCCTTCGGCGGCCCCGTCTTGCACGTCGCGGCAACGTCCGAGTCTCCAAACGGCCCTTTTGAGAAGCATCCCGATCCGGTCTTCTACAAAGAAGGCGTCCATTTTGCGGCGGAGGATCCGTTTATCTGGGCCCAAGATGATCGCTACTGGGCCATCGTCAAGGATCAGAAGGGATACTTCACCGAGGCCGGGCGTTCCCTGGCTCTGTTCACGTCACAGAACGGCCTCGACTGGAAGTTAGCCCCCCACCCCCTCGTATCACGGACCGAAGTCCGGTGGGCAGATGGAGAGCAGCAGAAGGTGCACGCGTTGGAACGCCCTCAGCTATGGCTCGAGGATGGTCAACCCGCAGTGCTCTTCTGTGCGTGCGATCTGACGGAAGCCAGAGATCGCGCCTTCAACGTTCATATTCCCCTTGACCATTAGCACAAGATCATCAAATAGCAGCGAGTACAATAGCAGGTCGAATACTCTGCATAGGAGGAATCATATGAGACAAGAAACTCACGATGTCGATCTATGTGTTGTCGGCGGTGGCCTAGCCGGTATGTGCACGGCGTTAGCAGCAGCCCGTCACGGCGCAAAAGTCATCCTGATGCAAGATCGTCCCGTCCTCGGAGGCAATGCCTCCAGCGAGTGCCGGGTGCAGATCAGCGGCGCAGCGCGGGGAGGCGCCATTCCCCACGTCCGTGAGACGGGCATTCTAGAGGAACTGCGCCTGGAGAACCTCTACCGCAACCCCCACGAGATCTTCACCATCCAGGACACGGTCTTCTACGAAAAGCTCCAGTTCGAGCCGAACCTCGACCTGCTGCTCAATTGCTCATGCCAGGACGTCGAGATGGATGGGAACCGCATCGTCAGCGTGACCGGCTGGCAGCTCACCACCGAGACGAAGCACACGGTCAAGGCGGACCTCTTCGCTGACTGCTCGGGCGACGGGATCCTGGCTCCCCTCACCGGCGCCGAGTTCCGCGTCGGTCGGGAGGCGCGCAGCGAGTATGGTGAATCCATCGCGCCCGAGGAGGCAGACGATAAGACGATGGGGATGACGATGCTCTTCTTCTCCCGGGAGTACGACACACCTCAGCCCTTTGAGCCGCCCGATTGGGCCTACACGTTTGAGGACTGCGACGACATGCCCTACGGCGAGCAGGGGCACCGCCGCTGGACCTGTGGGTACTGGTGGGTGGAACTCGGCGGAGAATACGACAGCATCCACGACACCGAGAAGCTCCGCGATGAGCTGCTCAAGATCTCCTATGGCGTCTGGGATCACTTGAAAAATCATTGTGAACACAAGGAACAACTGACGAATTATGCCATCGACTGGGTCCAGTTCCTCCCCGCCAAGCGTGAGAGCCGCCGCTACGTCGGCGAGCACGTCCTCACCCAGAATGACGTTGAAGCGGAGGGACGCTTCGAGGATATCGTCGCGTACGGCGGGTGGACGATGGACGATCATCATCCCGCTGGGTTCTGGTCCGTGAAGACGGGAGAGCCTGCAACGATCTTCCATCCGGCGCCGTCTCCTTACGGTATCCCCTATCGCTCCCTCTATTCGGTCAATGTCGAAAATCTGATGTTCGCCGGGCGCAACGCCAGCGCCAGCCACGCGGCGATGAGTTCGACGCGCCTGATGGGGACCTGCGCGGTGATGGGCCAGGCAGCCGGCACGGCAGCCGCGATGGCGGTCGAAAGGGACGTCAACCCGGAAGACGTCAAGGACCATATGGATGAGCTCCAGCAGACGCTGCTCCGTGATGACTGCTACCTTCCGTGGGTTCAGCAGGAGTTCGGACCGCTCACGATGGAGTCCCAGCTTACGGCAAATCAGGGAGACCCCGAGCCGGTGCGCGACGGCTGGGGTCGCCAGATCGAGGAGGATCCTCACGCCTGGGTCGCCCATCCCGGTGACCACGTGGCCTACGTCTTCCCCGAAAAGGCTCACGTCGAGGATATCTCGTTGGTGCTTGATAGCGAGCTTGCCAAGCGGATCTCACACAGTTGGAATGGGGACCGCTTGAACGCCATCTGGTCCATCCCGCCGGTGATGCCCAGGCGGTTCCACATCGACGGACTCATCGAGGGTAAATGGCAGACGCTTCAAGAGGTCGATAAGCACCACCAGCGCTTCGTCCGCATCGACCTGGATCGAGAGCTCGAAGGGGTGCGGTTCGTCCTGGACGAGACGTGGGGCAGCGACGCATCGCGGGTCTACGCCTTTTACGTCGACTGATTCGACAAGGTGCCTGGCACTTGAGAAGCGAAAGTGCCGGGCACCTGGCTCAGGAACAACCATCATCTTGTTAATGCGAACCGTTGGACGCGGATAAGGGAGGATCCAAGAATGAAACAAGACACAACGCTCTGGATCGATGCACGTGAGTTCAATGAGTACGGAGGTTGGCAAGAGGACAGTCAGTTCGTCAATCTGATGGGCGCGCCCTACCTCATCGCAGCCTCGACGGGGACCCCGGTCGAGGACGCGATCACCCAGGTGGAGATCCCCCAGTCCGGTACGTACCGCGTCTGGGTGCGAGCCCGTAACTGGATCAAGGCGCACGCGCCCGGGCGGTTCACGATCAGCGTCGATGGGCGCGTATCGGAGAAGGAGTTCGGGGCTGCGCCCAGCGACGGCTGGATCTGGGAGATCGCCGGGGATTTCGATCTGGATCCAGGCCTCGTCGAAATCGCACTCAAGGACGTCACCGGATACTTCGCCCGCTGCGCAGCCCTGCTTCTGACGACCGACCTGGATTACACGCCGCCGCGCCCGGTCAAAGCGATGGAACAAGCGCGCGCCCGCATCCGGGGCATCGATCTCACGCCCCAGTTGGAAGGTGACTTTGACGTGGTCGTCGTAGGCGGCGGACCCGGCGGTGTGCCCGCAGCGCTGGCTGCCGCTCGCCTGGGAGCCAAGACGGTCCTCGTTCACGACCGCCCGGTGCTGGGCGGCAACAGCAGCGTTGAGGCCGGCGTGGGCTTCAACGGCGCGTCCGCTCGACAGCCCAACGCCCGGGAGGGCGGCATCGCGGAGGATCTCCGCCGCATCCGCGATCACTATGAGGCCGATTGGTCTGAGGCACTGCAGCGGCTCACTGCCGGCGAGCCCAATCTGACCATCGCCTATAACCATCGGGTCGTCGACGCGGAGGTGGCAGCTCCGGACCGCATCACTGCCGCCATCGCAGTGGACACGCAGACCGGAACCTACCACCGGTACGAGGCCACGCAGTTCATCGACTGCTCCGGTGACGGCTGGCTGGGTTACTACGCCGGGGCAAAGTACCGCGTCGGCCGTGAGGCCAAGCACGAATATGGCGAGAGTATGGCCCCTGAGGTGGCCGACAAGATCACCATGAGCGGCTGCCTGATGGGAGACGGCCTGGCGTTCCGGGCGGAGGACACCGGAGAGCCGGTAGCATACACGCCACCTCCCTGGGCGCCCAAATTGCCGGCGGGCAAGGCCTTCGGCCGCAACATCCGGCGTCTGAACTCAGGTGAGTGGTGGATCGAAACCCCGGGCGACCTGGACGACGTCTGGGATGCCGAACAGGTGCGCGACGAGCTCATCAAGCTCTCCTTCGCCTATTGGGATTACCTGAAGAACGGATGGCAAGAGCGCGAGCAGGCATCCACCTGGGACCTGGTCGCCATCCCCATCTACAACGCCAAGCGGGAGTCCCGCCGGTTCATGGGGGATTACGTGCTGACCGAACAGGACTGTTTGAACGGGCGCACCTTTCCCGACACCGTGGCCCACGCCGGTTGGCCGCTGGACGTGCACCATCCTGAAGGCCTCTTCTCCGGCGAGGATGGTCCCTTCCAGAGCAACACCCACGTGCCGTTGGTCAAGCTCCCCTACCGCATCCTCTACTCCGCCAACGTCGACAACCTGCTCTTCGCCGGGCGAGTGGTCAGCGTGACCCACGTTGCGCTGGGAACGGTCCGGGTCCAGAACACCCTCGCCACGCTGGGACAGGCCGCCGGCACGGCAGCAGCACTCTGCGTGAACCTCGGCACCTCCCCTCGCGGCATCTACCAAAACCACCTCAACGCGCTCCAGCAGACGCTGTTGAAGCACGACCAATACGTCCCGGGATTCCGAAACACCGACCCCGAAGATCTGGCCCGGGATGCGACCGTGACCGCGTCCAGCGTCAGCCATCAGGAGCAGTGGATCCCGAGGTTGGGGATGGAGGGCAGACCAATCCCCCTGGACGTCCCGCGTGCGGCGATGTTCCCCCGGGAGGCGAGCGCGCACATCGATGCGGTCTATCTGAAACTGGCCTCCGAACGGGACGACCCGGTCGAGGTGACCCTCCACGTTCGCCAGCAGGTCGATCCCGACGCCTATACCTTGGAGGAGGATATTGCGGTCGTTCGGGCAACCGTGCCGCCTCATGACGAATCCTGGGTGGCGTTCGAGGTCGACTGCGAGGTTCCCGTCCGGTACATGTGGGTCTGGCTCGAACCGGTGAAAGGGCTTTACTGGCGGGCGTACGACCAGACGCCGCTGGATTGGAGCCGCGCCGAGCGCAGGGAGGACGGATCCTGGGAGACGGTCAGATCCGCGCCGTGGCGTCAAAGCCACAGCGTGCTCTTCACCTCCCCCGAGCAGCTCCAGGCCGACTGCCGGGCCGAAAACGTCATCAATGGATACGGTCGCATCCGCGACACAGACCACTACGCCTGGGTTTCGGATCCGGACCAATCCCTCCCCCAGTGGATCGAGCTCGCATTTGAGGACCCCACAGCGATCAACACCGTCTACTTGACCTTCGACACCGATATGAACAATCCGCCGCATCTCTCACCGCTCCTACCCTACGTGCCCCAGTGCGTGCGCGATTACGAGCTGAGTGCGTGGGACGGCGACGCCTGGATCAGACTCGCCGAGGAGACGTACAACTTCCAGCGGCTCCGTATCCACCGGTTTGATACGATCGAAGCCACCAAACTGCGGCTGACCGTGCACGAAACCGGAGGCGATCCCTCCGCCCGCGTCTTTGAGATCCGGGCCTACGAGGAAAAGGCGCCGGCGTGAACGCCAAGCAGCCGAACCTGATCTTTGTCCTCCCCGACCAATGGCGGGCGACGGTACTGGGGTGCTACGGCAATCCTGACGTGCAAACCCCGAACCTCGACCGGCTGGCTGAGGAGAGCGTGGTCTTCGACCGCGCCTATACCGCCTCGCCCGTCTGCACGCCTTTCAGGGGCACGCTCTTTACCGGTCGTTATCCCACCCAGACCGGCGTGACGAAAAACGGCTACCGCATCCCACACGAGGAGGTCACCCTCGCCGAGTTGTTCAACCGTGGCGGATACCACACCGCCTACGTGGGGAAGTGGCACCTCAGCGGGCCGCCCGGCGGTAATCGCTGGGTTCCACCTCAGGAGCGGGCCGGGTTTGAGACCTTCGTCGGTTGGGAGAGCCATCACGTGGATCATTGGGATGGCCGTATCTGGGCTGATGATCCCGATCACCCACTGCCGATGCCGGGACACGAGACCGATGCCCTAACCGACATCGCCCTCGACGTCCTGGGTGACCTGGAACCGCCGTTCTGCCTCTTCATCGCCTATCAGGCCCCCCACCCGCCGTGTGCGCCCCCTCCGATGTTCCAGGACCTCTACCGGGATCAGCCCATTCATCATCGGCCCAACGTGGATCAGGACGTAGGGTACGATAGGCCCGAATGGGATGCCGACTACGACCTGCGCACGTTCGTGGAGCGGTACTACGCCGAGATCAGCCAGCTCGACAGCGCGCTGGGACGCCTGCTCTCAACGGTGACCGAATCCAACCTGAACGATGACACGATTGTCGTCTTCACGTCCGATCACGGTGAGATGATGGGCAGTCACGGCCTCTTCAGCAAGGGGGTTATGTACGAAGAATCGATCCAAATCCCCCTCATCGCACGCCATCCCGATGGCCCCCAGGGGCTCAGAGCCGATGTGCTGGTCTCCTCTGTAGACTTTATGCCCACGCTCCTCGATCTCTGCGGTCTCCCACCCGCACCGACCGCCGAGGGCATAAGCTACGCGCCGTTGATACGGGGCGAGTCCCAGCCGAAGGAGCACGAATCCGTGTTTGCGGAGTATGGAGACCAACTCTGCATTCGCCGTCAGACCACGAAGCTGGTCGCTCAACGAGACACCCTGGATCCAATTGCCCTCTACGATCTGGAGACCGATCCCTACGAACAGGTCAATCGCCTCTGCGACGTGACGTATCAGGATCAAGAAACGGATCTCCATCAATCACTGAAGTCGTGGTACCGGGACATGCAGCAGCGGAAGGGCAATCAAAGCCACACAGCAGCCGAGCCTTCGCCGGCCTTTGAGGACGAATAAGGCCTACGTCCAAGCACGGCTGCCGTCCGTTCTTTAGCACGACGAAAACAGGAGGAATCCAAGAATGACAGAGACGATGACGTCCGGAGCACGGCTCTGGGCGGCGCTTAATCAAGAACAACCCGATCGCGTGCCTATCTGGATGCTCTACCCGCGCGAGCAGTATGGATCTTACGTCGACGTGTACAACCTGCCGAGCTATAAGCGGATCATCCCCGTGATCCGGGAGCAGACCGACTGGCTCGATCGCAGGAATCTAGGCGCGCCCCCCTTCTACACCGCCGCCGCGGTGATCGACACCGAGGTCGATCACCGCGATGGATGGACCATCACCCGCCGTATCCTGCACACGCCGGCGGGTGACCTGGTCTCAGAGCACCGTCAGGACGAGGAGAACGCAGCCGGGGCGCGCACCGAACACTACTGTAAGACGATTGAGGATCTTGAGAAGGTGCTCACCATCCCTTATGAGCCCGTCGACCCTGATATGCGCGCCTTCAAGGAGGCCGAGGCGAAGCTCACCCAGGAAGATGGTCTGATGATGGTCAACATTGGGATGCCCATTGGCGCCGCCTATGGGCTGACCCATCCCGAGAACTTTGCTATCTGGAGCCTGACGGAGCGCGAGCGGTTAGTACAGTTCACGCAAGAGATCTTTGAGCGGGAGTATGCCTTTCTCGAAAAGGCGCTGAAGGCCGGCGCAGGCCCCGTCTTCTTCGCCGTAGGCACCGAGTTCGTGGCGCCGCCGATGTGCTCCCCGCAGGCCTTTGAGTCGCTTATCACACCATTCGACAAACCGATCTTCGAGCTGATTCACCAATACGGCGGAAAGGTCATCGTCCACCACCACGGAAACATCAGCAGTATCCTCGATCACATCGCGGATCTGGGGGCCGACGGCATCCAGCCCATCGAGGAACCGCCCATCGGCGACTGCACGATGGCAGAAGCCAAAGCGCGGATCGGCGACCGGGTCTGTCTGGTAGGGAGTGTCCAATATGATGACTTTGCGCGGCTCACCCCGGATGCGATGGAGGCCTTGGTCAAGCGACAGATCGGGGACGCAGCACCGGGCGGCGGTATGATCCTTGCGCCGACCGCCGGGCCGTATGCGACCTATCTCAGCGAACGACAACAGGAGAATACCCTCCGCTTCATTGAAGCCGGAAAAAGATGGGGGAAGTATCCCCTATCTTGGACGTAGTCTGCACGTAACCTTAAAAAGCCAAACACCCACATAAACATCCATATGAGGAGGATAACAATGAGACACATCACACATCAGGCGGATTTCTGCGTCGTCGGCGGGGGCCTTTCAGGCATGTGTGCCGCCATCGCAGCCGCACGTCACGGCGCCAACGTCGTGCTGATGCAGGATCGACCGGTGCTGGGGGGGAACGCATCCTCGGAGATCCGCATGCACGTCTGCGGGGCGCATGGGACCAACAACCGCGAGACAGGCATTATCGAAGAGATCGAGCTGGAGAACCGCTATCGCAACCCTCGGCGCAACTACTCCCTCTGGGACAGCGTGCTCTACGAGATGGTTAAGCTGGAACCCAACGTCACGACACTCCTCAACTGCTCCTGTAACGACCTGACGATGGATGGCGACCGCATCACCTCGATCAAGGGCTGGCAGCTCACCACCGAGACGTGGCACACGGTGGAAGCCGACCTCTTCGCCGACTGCTCCGGCGACAGTATCCTGGCTCCCCTTTCCGGCGCTGCTTTTCGCGTTGGGCGGGAGGCCCGGTCCGAGTTCGACGAGGACATCGAACCGGAGACCGCGGACAAGAAGACGATGGGGATGAGCTGCCTGATCCAGGCGCGCGAGACGTCGCAGCCTCAATCCTTCACGCCCCCATCCTGGGCCTACGTTTACGAGAGCTGTGACGACCTACCCAACCGGGCGCACGATATCCTCAACACCAACTTCTGGTGGATAGAGCTGGGCGGCGAGCAGGACTCCATCCACGATACCGAAGTCATCCGCGACGAACTGCTCAAGGTTGCGTTTGGCGTATGGGATCACATCAAGAACCGTGGGGATCACGACGCCGATAACTGGGTCCTCGAATGGGTCGGATTCCTGCCCGGCAAGCGGGAGAGCCGGCGATATGAGGGCGACGTGATCATGACGCAGAATGACGTGCGGGCGGAGGGAAAGTTCGAGGATCTCATCGCCTACGGGGGATGGACCATGGACGATCATCATCCCGGCGGGATGAACTGGTCCGGCAAGCCGACGATCTTTCACCCAGCGCCCTCGCCCTTCGGCATCCCCTATCGGAGCCTCTACTCCCGCAACGTCGCCAACCTCTTTTGCGCCGGACGGAACATCAGTGTCACCCACGCCGCGATGAGCGCCACCCGCGTGATGGCAACCTGCGCGGTGCTCGGACAAGCCGTCGGTACCGCGGCTGCGATCGCGACACGCGAAACGCTCAACCCGCGCGGGGTCTATGAGTCACACCGGGAGGAACTCCAGCAGACGCTTATGGAGGATGACTGCTACCTGCCGTGGCACGTCCGCGAGGTGCCGGTACTGGCCCAACAGGCACACTTAACCTCGGAAGAGGGCGATCCGGAACCGTTGCGCAACGGCTTGGACCGCCCGGTCGGGGATGAGGACAACGGCTGGCGCGGGCCCCTCGGCACCTGGGTAGAATATCGCTTTGATAGGCCCCAGCAGGTACGGGGACTCCGCTTCACATTTGACAGCGATCTCAACCGCTCCGAGAAGAACCAACCCCACTACTTCCCCCTTGACGCCGAGCCGGTCTCCGTGCCGGAGACCCTGGTGCGCGCCTACCGGATCGAGGCGTTAGACGAGGACGGGGAATGGCAGGTCGTCGTCCGGGAAGAGAACAACCATCAACGCCTCGTCCAATTGGACGTTGACGTTGAGACCCAAGCCGTCCGCTTTATCCCCGAAGCGACGTGGGGCGCACCCGACGCTCACGTCTTCGCCTGGGATCTCACAGACTGAACGAACATTTAGCGTGCGGGGATGGCGCGATGCGCGCCATCCCCGCACAGTCTCAACCCATCCGTTGCCCCGCTCGATTTCATCCCCATGCGTTTTCAAAGATTTTCACAAATCTTGCGCAACCTATCAAAAGCACGTATAGTGATAGGTGATAGGAGACCCGTAAATCATGGATAGTGAGGCCGGAAATGCGCTCCAGAAACGCGCTGGCTTGTTTTCTCATTGCGCTTGTGGTTTTGCAGTTCAGACCTGCTCCTCCCACAGCGGTTAACACCCCTGTTGCGCAGGACGTTGAGATTTCCATCGACCAGGTCGTCGCTTCCGGCTTCACCCATCCGGTACAGGTGACCCACGCCGGGGATGGATCGGGACGGCTTTCGTGGTGGAACAAACCGGCACCATCCGTATCATCAAGGATGGTACCGTCCTGGACACGCCCTTCCTCGATATCAGCGATCTCACCGTCGACGCCGGAGAGCGTGGGCTGTTAGGTATGGCTTTTCATCCGGCATATCCTAACAACGGATACGTCTACGTCGATTATACCCGTGCGAGTGACGGCACGACCGTCGTCGCCCGTTACCGGCGATCAGGTACCGATCCCGACCGCGCCGATCCCACCAGCGCCACGACGATCCTGACCGTAGACCAACCCTACGGCAATCACAACGGAGGGCAAGTCCTCTTCGGCCCGGATGGCTATCTCTACGTCAGCCTGGGTGACGGCGGCAGTGGTGGCGATCCTGAGGAGAATGGGCAGGATCCCACTCAGTTGCTGGGGTCGATCCTCCGCATCGACGTCGATGGGGGCGATCCCTATATCGCTCCGACCGACAACCCCTATGTCGGAACCTCGGGACGCGACGAGATCTGGGCCATCGGGCTCCGCAATCCCTGGCGCTTCTCCTTCGACCGGGAGACCGGGGACGTTTACATCGGAGATGTCGGCCAAAACGCCTGGGAGGAGATCGATTTCTACCCGGCCTGGGGATCCGGCAGCCCAGGCAGCCCCAACTTCGGGTGGGACTGCCTGGAGGGTACCCACGAGTACGAGTGGACGTCCGACTGTAACAACCAGACCTTCGTCGATCCCATCGCCGAGTACGGTCACGACATCGGTCGCTCGGTGACCGGCGGGTTCGTCTACCGAGGAACCCGTTATCCGAACTTGGTCGGACGCTATTTTTATGCGGACTACGTCACCGGAAAAATATGGGGTCTAGCCCAGACCGAGTCCGGCTTTACGCCACCGGCTTTGGAGCTCGATACCGGTCTTAACGTCAGCGCTTTCGGCGAGGACGAAGATGGCGAACTCTACGTCGTCGATCGCGCCGGCACCATCCGGCGCATGACCGACGTCGACGGACCCGCCCCACCCCCGGATCTCACCGGGTCGATGAAATATCCCACCCCGCTTGCCGCCGACCCCGGAGAGACGGTGACGTATACCATCGCGCTCATCAATTCGGGCCGTGCGGTCACCGATACCGTGACGCTCACCGACACGGTCCCAAATGGACTGGGTTATCGTCCAGGATCCCTCAACGCGACGAGCGGCACAGCCAATGACAGCGCCGCCCCCCTCCTAACCTGGCAGGGGGACATCGACGCCGAGAGCACGATCACCCTCACCTATCAGGTCTCTGTGACCGGCTCCATCACCGGCAGTATTGTCAATCGGGCGCGGCTGTCGGCCCCCGACCTCAGACCGCTGACGCTCTCGGCCGCAATCTTCACGCCCAAGGGCCAGCTCGAAGCGACAATGCAGGACCTCCTACTTCCAGGCACCCAACCGGGGACGCTCCATGCGGAGATTCCCCCCTCTGTCGACTGCGACATCTGTCATTCAGAGCCCATCTACGACGTTTGGCGTGGTACGATGATGAGCCAGTCTGCCCGCGACCCGCTGATGCGCGCGGCCCTGGCAATCGCAAATGCCGACGCCGGCCTCGGACCGGACATCGTCGCGGGCGATTACTGCTTGCGGTGTCACGCGCCTAAGGGCTGGCTAGAAGGACGCAGCCATCCCGCCGACGGTTCAGCGCTCAACAATCAGGACATCGCCAACGGCGTCGCGTGCGCTGTCTGCCACCGGATGGTCGACCCTCAACCGACCGGGGGAGAGTTGGAGACGACCGATCAGGAGATACGGAGCGCCCTGACGACAACACTCCCCGTTAGCTACACCGGCAGTGCTGCCATCGTCGTCGATCCCGATGACAACCGCCGTGGGCCGTTCCTATTCGATCCCGACCTCCCGTATCACACGGCCTATCAAACCGATTTCCTCGGCCAGGCGACCGATCCCATCACCCGCAGCCGCCTTTGTGGATCCTGCCACAATGTCGATAACCCGCTCCTCAGTTGGGACGCGAATGAGGGGGAATATCGCCCGAATCCAACAGATACGCCTCCTGACCTTGCCCAAGAGGACCTCTTCCCCATTGAGACCACCTTCACTGAGTGGCGCCACAGTGCCTATCCCGACGGCGTCGTCGCGCCCCAGTTTGCTGGTGACAAGCCGGACGAAACCGTCGCGGCCTGTCAGGACTGTCATCTCCGACGCACGACCGGCACCGCAGCCGACCCGCAGTTCGAGCCTGTCACACGCGACTGCCAGACGAGCGGCTGCCTGCCCGAGCACCAGATGGTCGGCGGTAACGCATGGATCCCCGAGGTGCTTCAGGACGAGGATTGGCGCTTGAATGCGACGAACGACGCGCAGCACCTACAGGTGACAGAAGGCGCGGCCACCTGGATGCTTCAGCGGGCCGCACGCATCTCAGCCACCCTGAGCACCAGCGGCACCCGTCAAATCGTTATCGTACGTGTCACCAACGAGACGGGCCATAAGCTGCCCACCGGCTACCCTGAGGGTCGCCAGATGTGGCTCCACGTCCGCGCTTATAACGGCGCAGGTAATATCGTGTACGAGTCCGGAAGCTACGACTATGGAACGCAGCGCTTGATCCGTGACGACGCCATCAAGGTCTATGAGGCCAAACAGGGGTTGACACCGGACTTCGCCGCGTCCTTGGGCGTGCAGCCAGGGCCAACCTTTCACTTCATCCTTAACAATACCGTTATCAAGGACAATCGGATCCCACCTCGAGGATATGACATCGAAACGTGGGACCAACCGGGGCTCCGTCCGGTGGGTACAACCTACGCAGACGGTCAATACTGGGACGAGACCCTTTATCAACTACCGGAGGGCAGCAATGCCGTCCGCGTGAGTGCGTCCCTTTACTATCAGACGGCATCCCGCGAGTACGTGGAGTTTCTTAAGGCCAACGGCGGCGTCGATGGCGAAGCGCTCTTCGATCTCTGGGAACGGACGCCCAGCCCGCCAATCCTGATGGCAGCCGACCCGTGGTACCAGTTCTGGTTCCCTATCGTGACAAAGTTATGGTCGCCCCGGTGACCAGGGTGGCTTCCGGGGCGACCACGTCAATCAGATCTCAGCGACCAAACCTATGCCTACCAGGCATACGCTACCAGGCATACGCTACCAAGCATACGCCTGAGGGGCAGGCGCATTGTTCTGCAACGGACGTCCTCGGTTGATGTCGAAAATCTCGTTGAGACGGGTCATCGTCTCCTCATCTAAGTTCAGGGAAGCTGCACGCTCCAACCCTTCGAGGTGGCGGAGGGTTCGAACGCCCACGATCGCCGAGTCGACCGCCGGATGGGCCAGGGTCCAGGCAATGGCCACGACGTGCTCCGGTTCACCCAGATCCTCACAGACTTCGGCGTACGCCTCGAACTGCGGCATACGCGCCTCGGTCATCGCATACTCATCCCAGACGTCACCGGACCGAGTTCCCTTCTTGATCTTCGTCTTGCCGGCCAAAAGCCCGCCGCCCAAGGGCATATACGGAATCACGCCGATGCCGAACTCTTTGGAAGCCGGCAAAACCTCCAGCTCCGGGATACGGTTTAACATATTGTACTGCGTCTGCTCCGACACGATCCCGACGTCCCCACGCTGCCAAGCGGCCATCTGGAATTTCGTCAATCCCCAGGCAGGGAAGTTACTGGTGCCCACGTAGAGAATGTCGCCATCGTCCTGCAGCCGTTCGAAGGTGCGCCAGAACTCCTCCACCGAGATCGTCAGATCGATGTGATGCACCTGATAGAGGTCAATGTGGTCCGTCTGAAGGCGCGTCAGGGAGTCCTGACAATGTTTCCGCACCTTATACGCGGAGATACCCGCACCTTCGTTGGGGCCGGGATTGGGCTTCATCGCCCCATAGACCTTGGAGGCCAGCACAACCCGGTCGCGTCGCCCCCCACCCTGAGCAAACCAGCGCCCGATGATCGTCTCGGTGCGTCCGGTGTTGGGCCGGCCGCCGTAGACGTTCGCCGTATCGAAAAAGTTGATCCCCATCTCCAGCGCCCGATCCATAATGGCGAAGGCCTCGTCCTCTGGTGTGCGATCGCCGAAGTGCATCGTCCCCAAACAAACCTTGCTCACCTCAAGATTCGAACGCCCAAGTCGCGTATACTCCATAATAGCCTCTCCTTTTCGCATCGGGAAAGCACGACAGTTAGCATCTTTATATTTCTTCACACATTATACGTCATCAGGGGTAATTAACAATACAGGTTTCTACGATTTCACCCCACTGAGAATGAAAACTTTAAGGTTATCTGTGTGCAGCCAAGAAGATATAGACTATAATAATGATACAAAGATGTAAGTTTCCTTTGAGTTCGCGATACGTGCTGGTAGTGATGGGTAACGCTAAAAGGGAGGGAACGACGATGTCTGACGAAAAACTTAAGGTGGGTTTGGATCTTGGATTAGGCTGGCTACCGGATTATCCGGACTTCCGTGACTACACCCCTGAGACGGACCGCGTCTCGACTCGGCTCAAACGAATGGGAGAGGAAGCATCCATTAAGGAGATGATCCTCAACGTTGGGATACCGGAAGATGCCGTCGAAGCAAATGGCTTTGAAGCCATGGAGTTAGGTAAGCCTTCCGTTGATCTGAGTCAGTACTGCTCGCCGATTGAGAATCAGGGACGTATCGGTTCTTGCACGGCCAATGCAGGCGTCGCGCTCGTTGAGTATTTCGAGCGGCGTGCCAGTGGGGAACACGTGGATGCCTCCCGCCTCTTCCTCTACAAGACAACCCGCAATCTGCTCAAATTTGAGGGGGATACGGGTGCTTACCTGCGTTCCACGATGGGCGCCCTCGTCCTCTTTGGCGTGCCCCCGGAGGAGTACTGGCCCTATACCGATAGCAAACCCGAGTACGATGAAGAGCCCTCTGCGTTCTGCTATGCGTATGCGCAGAACTACCAGGCCCTCCAATACTTCCGCCTCGACCAGCCCAACGATCTGCCCCGCAAGAAGCTGTTATCTCGGATCAAGGCGATGTTGATGGCAGGACTACCCCCGATGTTTGGCTTTAGCGTCTTCAGCTCCATCGCTCAGGCCTCCGACGATGGGAAGATACCCTATCCGTTTCAAGGGGACGACCGCGCCGGCGGTCATGCGATTATGGCGGTCGGTTTTAACGACGAGGTTGAGATCAAGAATGAGAACGGATCGGAGGAACCGACGGTCGGGGCGATCAAGATCCGCAACTCTTGGGGAAAAGGTTGGGGTGACAAAGGATATGGCTGGCTTCCCTATGAGTACGTGTTGGAGGGTTTGGCCGTCGACTGGTGGTCGCTGATCAAGAACGAGTGGATTAAAACCGGTAACTTCGGACTCTAACCAGACGTCACGGGGTCATTCGGATCTGCACAGACTCCCGATCCACGAGCTTTCAGGATAAGCCAAAGGTGACGTGTTGACGGTCACCTTTGGCTTCATGGATCAGAGCACGGATAACGAATCAAACAGGTTGAAAGCGTCGAGGTAGCGGTCGATCGCGACAGCTATCCGGTCGACGACGTACCGATGCGGATCCGGCATGGCCAGGCTCACGTTCTGGTAGAGCTGTGCGCGCGCCTCGACGACCGAGGGGTCCGTCCACACATAACGGGCGCCGGTCTGGGTAAGCCACCGCCGCCGCTCCGGGGAAAGCGCGTCAAAACGAGGGATCGCCTGAGTCTCGGGCTCCCGCTCCTCCGGCAGCACCCACTTCTCCCACCGCCCCGATCGCTTGACCGCATCCTCCAGCACCCTCAGAAAATCCGAGGCGGGACGCTGGCGACGATGGCAGAGCACCTGCTCCTTGGCGACCAATGCCTCCAAAGCCTCATATTCAACCGCCGTGAACTCCGGTCCGACGTTGGCCCCACCGATACCTGACGCCGGATAGGCCTCCGGATTCTCAACCCAATCGGTGTAATGCCCCTTGATCAAGGATCCATAAGTCTCGACAAGCTCCCGCAGACGCATCGCTATCTCCGGATCGAAGGTTGTCGTATGAAGGTCGGTGCCGACCTTGGCCACGACAAAGATGGGCCAGGCATCCAGAAGCCCTCGGCTTGCAAGCTCACGATGCAGTCGTGTCAGGAAGTGTTCGAAGACCGAAAGATCCGCCAATCCCCCGTGGACCTCCTCCGTGCCCACCTCGTAATCCACCGGCGGCAAGCCCAGGCTTTGACGCATGCGCTCAGCATGACGCATCAGCGTCACCGTTCGGTCCACGACCGTGTCAATCGGCACGCCCCGTCCTTCGGGCAGGGTGCGGTCTACCGTCGGATCGATGTGCAGCAAACGGTATCCGGCTTTCAGCGATGCGGTAAGGGAATCCTTGACGGCCTCCATCGTGGCATCCAATCCCAGCCCCTTCAGGGTGTGTACGTCTTTGAGCCAAGGCCCGCCGTGATCCAGGCAAGGATAAAGCGGCCCAACCCCATCGAGGGCGTCCGAGGTCTCCTCAATCCTCTCGACCAGTTCCCGCTGCGTCCAACCCGTATACCCACCATCGGTGTCGACCTGATTCAGAGTGGCTGCAAAAAGCATCGGAGCATGGCTCCGAGACGCCGCCAGAATCGCGGCTTCCAAGACGGCCTGGGAGTTCGGGCAGACGGCCAAAAGCGTTGGGGGCAAATCGTCGGCATGGCCGAGTTCGATGATTCGATGAACCAACGTGCGTAGGCGTTTCATCAATCGTTATACTCCCGATACCAGCTCGTTGAAACCTGAGGCGGTGCCCAAACGTCGGACCACGGACGGGCCAGTGCTTCACATAACGCCGTAATCCGGGCCATACGATCGCGCACCACATCCCTCAGAAAGCTCGTTCGCTCATCCCCTTCGAGCGCAGTGGCCTCCTTCCAAACCGCTCGGCCGACGGCGACACCGGAGGCTCCGGATTGACACGCCACGACTACCTGCCGCACGTACGTCTCGTAGTCAACCCCGGCTGACAACACGATCCACGGGATCACGCTGACCTCGGAAAGCTCCCGACACGCCTCACCCCATGCCTTCACGTCCGTTTCAAACTCAGCGTTTACCGGGAACTCCGTCTTCAAGACGTCAGCCCCTAACGGGGTCAGATGCCTCGCCGTCTCCACGACCACACGCCGTCGGTCCTCGCCTGTCGGTTTGGATTGAGCGGGATCGAGTGAATAAGAAAGGGTCTCCAGGAAAAAGGCGAGATCCTGCGCCACACACGCCTCCGAGACCCGAGAGACGAGCGCTTGAATTTCCTCAGCCGTCGGTGAGTCTGGATGATAATAGACCAGGAGTTTGATAGCACTCGCGCCCATACGTTTGGCCTTGGCGACACTCCACGCCGGTAAGACATGGCTGTGTCGCGCATGGGCCGAGCCCGTATACCCCGAGGATTCAAGCGCGACCAATAGCCCAACGTCGCGGGGCAGCACGCCGGCAGCGATCGCCTGCGGCGCTCCATAGATCGGATCGATGAGCAGCGCCGTCGCGCTGGAGCCGACGGCGCGAACGATCTCCTGCTTGAACGAGGTCATCAACGCATCGGTGCCCGGATCCGATGGATCGAGATTTAGCGCGCGGAGCAGACTGTTGCGGTGATCTAGGGCCAACACCGCCAATACCCCCCGATCGGTCGCACACTGCTGCAGCCCCCGATATTTCCCCACTGACAAAGATTGCCCCATTTTCGACGGCATATCCCTTTCTCCAATCACTGATAGAGCTTGCCTCTCATCTGCGAACTGACGATTTATCCACCAAGACGCGTCGTGATCTGTTCCCAGGTCGGTTGCCCTTTCACCCCACCGACCTCGCCGGCGACCCCACGACCGCAATGACAGGCAAGGGCTAAACTGCGCGACAGGCTCATACCCTGCAGCCAGCCGGTCAGGAACCCGGCATCGAAACTATCCCCGGCCCCAACACCGTCCCCCCCCGCTTTCGCCGGGGGCAGCGCACAGGTATGATGCGCATCCCCGGCGTAGACGTCGGCGCCATCCCTGCCCCGCTTAAGCGCCAACACGCCAACGCCCTGCGCCTGAAGCGTATCGACGGCTGCATCCACGCTGCCGCAGCCCGCAATGCGCATCGCTTCCTCCTCATTGGGAAGGAAGACGTCAACCATCGACAGAATCTCTGTCAGCCCCCCATCCCACTGCTCCTCGGGATCCCAATTGGTGTCGAGGGAGACGCTGAGCCCAAACGCATTGGCTCGCTTGACGATTGCCGGCGCGTTCGGACGTAACCCAGTGTGAAGAAAGAAACTGCCGTAATGGAGATGGCGGGCCGACCTCAGGAAATCGTCGGTGACGTCCTCTGGCTGCAGCGCGTTGATCGAGCCCATATGCGTAAGGATCGCCCGGTCATCATCCTTGCAGAGGGCCACACTGACCCCCGTCTTAAGCGAGGGATCCACGTGCACATATCGTGTATCGACGCCGCTCTCATTCAGACGATCGAGGATCAACTCGCCGAAAACATCATCCCCTACCTTACCCAGGATGCCAACCCGCATCCCCAACTTGGCAGCCTGACAGGCGAAGATGCTGCAAGACCCGCCCATCTCCAGGTCATAGGTGTTGACCAGTTGTTCTGCCTGGCCAAAGCGAGGCACGATATCGCCACCGGCCATGATCAGATCGACGCAGAGATCCCCTAAGGTGATCATATCGTAGCTTTTCATAATCCCGCTTGGCTCCTATCCCATTCGCATCGTGTGACCTAGAGCGATACGACAGCGGTCAGGTTATGCGGATGATCGGGATCGAATCCTTTGGCCACCGCTCGATGATACGCCAGATGTTGCAAAGGCGGAAGGACCAGGGGGAGCCGAGCCATTTCACCGAGGCCGCTCTCTAAAGCGAGGATATCCGACGCATTCTGCTGAAGAGGGGCTCCAACCTGGGCATCCTCAACCAAGGCCAGGATTTGAGCGCCCAGATCTTGCATGTCGCCTAACACCCGAATTACCTCGTCCTGCCCGCGATCCGGAACCAATCCCACCACCAACGTCCGGTCATTGACCATGGACATAGGCCCATGGCGGAACTCAAGAGGATGGTAGGCCTCTGAGTACGAAAGCGTCATCTCCTTCATCTTGAGCATCGCCTCACTAGCCAGGCCGTACAGCGCCCCCCCGCCCAAGAAATAGAACCGTTCGAGATCCAAATCCGCCCCCAGACGCTCGGGAATATCACCGAATCGTTCAACGAGAGCCGTGAGCGCGGGCGGGAGCCTCCGGAGCGAAGCGATCAGCGCATCGTCCTCCGCCAACACGCCGGTAAGCGCCTGTGCCAGCACAAACATACTGCTGAACGAACGAGTCTGGGCGATGGACTGCTCCTGAGCATCCGGCGCAACCAGAGCAAAATCCGCCATCTCCACGAGGTCGCTCTCCGGATAACAACTTATGGCCATCACGGCTCCCCCCTTGCCCCCCCGGAATCGGTCCACAGCCCGCAGGGTTTCGGTCGTCGTGCCGGAACGCGAGATCGCCAACAGCAAGGTCTCACCCGGCAGCATCGCCTCAGGCGTCAACCAGAGCTCCGAGGAAGGGAACGCATTCGCCGGGATCCTCGCTTGTCGGGAGATCATCGCGGCCGCCGATTGCGCAAGATAGTGCGTCGACCCACAGCCGATCGTCACTATCCGTTCGTACGACGAACTGCTCAGGAAACGATCAAGCGCCGCGCGCTGATCGACAAACCCATCCAGGGTAGCCTCCCACGTCTCAGGTTGGCTGACAATCTCTTTCCAGGTTTCATACGTGTGTGTCATCTATACTCCTTTTGAGGCGCGAGTATCACCCGGACACCCAACGCCCTAAACTGCGTAATCACATCTGGATCTGCATCAGCATCGGTGACAAGCGAGGTGATGCGCGAAACCGGCGCCACAAAAGCAGGCGCCATTCGGTCGAATTTTGTGTGATCGGCCACCACGACCAGATGATCGGACATCTCTATAATCGCCCGGTCGGTTACCACTTCTGGGAGATAGTCGTGGGTCATCCCCGCATTGATGCTGATCGCCCGCATTCCAATGATCACTTTGTCAACGCGCAGATCCTCCAAAGCCGACTCAGCAATATGCCCAATCAACGACATCTCAGACGGGCGCAGTACCCCGCCCGTCATGACCATCGTGACGCCTTCAGCCATAGCAAGGGTATCGGCCACGGTCAGAGCATTGGTGATAACGGTGACGTCGTTTCGATCCAAGAGGTGCTGAGCGACGTAAGCAACCGTCGAACCGGAGCCGAGAAAGATCGCGTCTCCATCGGCGACCAACGCCGCCGCCGCTGCGCCAATAGCTTCTTTATACCCCGAAGATTCCTCCATGCGTTGAATCACCGGCGGTTCGGGAGGCATACGATCGACAGCCACAGCGCCCCCGTGAAAGCGGCGCAGCAAACCATCCGTCTCAAGCTCACCAAGATCCCGCCGGATCGTCACCTCGCTCACGCCAAAACGCTCACTCAATCGCGAGACCGTGACCTGCCGATCGTCCCGAAGGATTCGTTGGATCTCCTGTTTTCGATCATCTTTCAAACTCATACCAATACCTACCGAAGTCGGTAAAATCGATCATATTCAAAACACATACGATCATATTATAGGCGATCCGGACAATTGTCAACCTCACCGACCAACCAGGCGATCTGGTAAGGTTCCAAAACAATCTGAAGCCCGGCCCTATCGTTGAGAACGATCTGCTCGCTCAGCAGATTCCGCCAATGACGGGCTTCATCAAGGCACTGCGAGTCATGATCAACAGGGATCGTAACCGGAGAAGCGGTCACGTTATGCAGGCATAGGATCCGTTCTTTGCCATCCGGGGCCGTTCGGAGGACGGCAAAGACACTCGGATCGAGGGAAAGGACCCGCTGTGGGCCGTTGGGGTGGAAGGCCGGATGTTGCTTGCGCACATCCAACAGACGGCGATACGCCGTGTAAACCCGCGCTCGCAGCGAGGTGGGATCGCTCAACGCCCGTTCTAACTCAGACCGCCGAAAGGTCTCCCGATTGATCGAACGATAGCGTCCCGTCCGCTCAACCCCTTCATAGTCGTTGCGGGAACCAAAATAACTGTGCATGTAGATCGCCGGCACGCCTTGGAGGGCGAGCATAATCGACTGGGATACCATAAAGCGGTCGACCTGCAGCGCCAGTGGCTCCCCACCCTCCGGATCGGAGATCGCATCAAAGTATGAGATATTGAGTTCGTAGACGCTCTCGGAGCCATCGGCGTTGGTCTTGAACGACACGTGCCCCCCATGGGCCTGCGTTCGGTCGACTAGGGCCTGCACCTCGGCTTCACGCAGGATCCCCTCGACCGGGCGCACCCCAATGCCATCGTGGGAGGCCAAGAAATTGTAGAACGTGGTTTGATCCGAGGGAAGCGACAGGCCAGCGGCCCATCCCGTCAGATGCGTCGCGTCCCCGGAACTCATCGTGTGCAGAACAAGGGGGGGCAGCGGAAACTGATAGACCAACTGCGCTTCATCGGTCCCGTCCCCAAAATAGGAGATATTCTCCTCGTGGGGCACGTTCGTCTCCGTGATCAGCATCACACCGGGGGCAACCGCGTCCAGCACGGCACGAAAGAGCTTGACCACCCGGTGCGTCTCCTCTAGATGGATACACGAAGTGCCGATTTTCTTCCACAGATAGGCAATGGCATCCAGTCGGATGATCTCGGCCCCGTGCTTCACGTAGAGCAGAAGCAGATCGATGATCCGCAGCAGCACGTTCGGGTCCGCGAAATTCAGGTCGATCTGATCCGTGCTGAAGGTCGTCCACACCAGCTTCTCACCGGAGGCGGTCTGTACCGCCGTCAAGAGGGGGAGCGCGCGGGGCCGGACCACCTCAGAGAGATCGGTTCCCGGCTCGACCACGATGAAAGCGTCCGCAAATGCCGGATCCCCTGCCACGAAGGCCTGAAACCAGTCGCTCTGGCGGGAGATATGATTGATGACAGCGTCAAACATCAGGCGAAACGTCTCCCCCAACCGTGCGACGTCCGACCAATCGCCAAAGTCCGGGTTAACCTGGGTGTAATCGATGACCGAGAATCCATCATCGGACGAGTACGGGAAGAAAGGGAGCAGATGAACGCCGGTGATCGCACCCTGAGCATAGGTCTCCAGAACCTCCGCGAGGGAGACTAACGGGAGCCGGTCGGGTTCAGAGACCTGATTCCCATAGGTGATCAAGATGGCATCACGCTCGGTCAATCGCTCGCTGGGCGGTGGTACATCCCGCCTGAGTTCCGGGCATTCCTCGGCGAACGCCGCCAACTTCCCACGTAATCGTGGCCAGATCTCATCCGCCACGTCCTCCCCATACAAAAACGCCAGATGATCAACCATTTGCGGTTTCCGCATCGTGGTCATAGACATTCCGATTTCCTCTCTAGAGTCTGCACGAGCCCATCGCTCAGCGCACCATTAACGGAGCCAAGTATTGCTCCAGCGCCGT
This sequence comes from Anaerolineae bacterium, assembly GCA_034437735.1. Classification (GTDB taxonomy): domain Bacteria; phylum Chloroflexota; class Anaerolineae; order B4-G1; family SLSP01; genus PWVB01. The sequence continues at coordinate 28,159 of DAOTTS010000140.1, read as the reverse complement.
CATCGAATAGTATTGCTGCCCCACCCTGAAATTGTGATCGACCACCGCGTGCCGTAGGTCATCGTCGGTCAGCAGCGCGACCGCTTCATCGGCCGCAGCCTCGATCACAGCCGGCGCGACCTGGACCAGCCCCCGCTTATCATACCCCAGAACTTCGCTGCCCAATGAGACGACGCGAAGCCCTTTGTCCTTGATGTCAGCCTTATAGACCGGGTACTCAAAGAGCATCAGTGGCACCTTGGCCCGCAGCGCCTCCAGGAGTTGGTTCCCCCAACCCTCCCACAGGCTGGGATAGGTGATGAAATCGGCGAAGACGTACGTATCCCACAACGAGTAGACCTTCTCTCCATTTCGGGTCTGGCGCCGCCCACCGACGACGTCCTCGATGAACAGCGCGTCAATCCCTGAAGCCTCCACTTTCTCGCGGAGACGGCGCGTGTATCCGGTCCTGTCATCCTGGGTGTACCCGGCTAACACCAACGCGATCCGGCTGTCGTCAGTAAAAGGCCGGCCATCGTGCAACCCTCGCGCTTTGAGCTCCGACCGGCGCTCGGGCGTGTCCAACGCGCGCACGAAGTCCACGGCCAACTCAATGCCCTTTCGTGAGACCACACGCGTCGCCTGCAGGATCATCACGTCATGCTCGCGCAATCCAATCCGGTCGCGAAAATCCCGATTGTACGCGTCCTCCTGCCACGGGGGCTCGTCGAAGTCAAAGACATTGGGCACAACGGTGGCTTCGATGCCCTTGCGCGCCCAGAGCGCGTGCTGCCCCAGGCTGTTGATCGTCACGTGGCGCGCCAGCGGATCGCGGGGCGGGAGATACTTCTGCGCAAACTCGATAGCCGTCGCACACGTGAGCGCAACGCCCTCCCGACGCTCCCAATAGAAGTCGTGGTTATGCGCGAGCGCGGGGATGTTAAGGTCCCGCATCACGTGCGTCAGCGCGATAGCCACCGACGGATGCGCGGCCACCGACCAGACGTTTTCCGGGATCAGAAAATCGATATGCTTATCGGCGATAAAGTCACGGAACTGCCCTTCAATAAGCTCAGCCTTGCCGTAGAGCTCCTCACGGTACGCAGCTTCGCTCGGATAGTCGTCCAAGCTTAGGAACGTGTTGTTGTAGAGACGATGCGCATCCTCCCGATGGTGAAACATTGCCGGGATCAACGTGCCGTCCACCGTGCCCAGATCCCCAGCACAGTAATGGACGTGATGGCCCATCCCCTCTAGCACACGACGCCACTTATCCATCTCAAGGGAGACCCCATCGGTCCCCCCAACCTTGAAATGAATCATCCCAATGGTCTTCATAATTGGCTCCTTATTCGAGTATCTGATCCCGCCCAATGAAGTCGCCGTCTTCCACGTGCACGTCGCCGGCGATGTAAGCCCCACCATGCGTGTTGATCTCGTTATACATCACAAAAAACGTATCCCCGGCGTCCAGCGAAAACCCCTGCGCCGCTAACAGCTCGCGTACCCGCGCCCGATTGACGTTCCCCGCCATCAAGGACGGAAGCCCAAAGACAGCCTGACGAAACCGGGGACGCACCTCGTCAAAGTCCGTAATCACCGTACCTCCGTGCATGGCGCCCACATAGATACGCTGCAACCAGGAGATCGCATCGGACAGAGCCGAGCGTCGTGCCGGATCGAACGCAGCAAAGGTCGCGTAACTCCCCTCAACCCCCTCAAACTCCCCGGCAAAGGAAGCAACGACGTTGATCAGATAGGCGGTCACATCGCTGCGGGGTTTGGGCAGCACCCGCAACGCGTCAACGTGGAGATAAAGCAGGGGCACCCGCCTCCGCTCAGGGAAAAAGCTCACGGCGTCTTCCGGCACATAGCGCATCTCACCGCTGACCGTGACAGGCACCGCGCCCTCATCCAAAATTCGCGCTTTCAGAGGACCGTAGAATCGGCGCGGGATCAGCACGGGAAACCCCTCGTGGCAGACGCCGCTCGACGACGCGGTCATAAAATAGTGGGGTTCGCCCGCGATCTCACGCGGACGGAGTCGCACAGCACCGATACCGCCCTTGAGCATCGTCAGCTTGCCCACTGGGTTGAAGACGGTCGAGCCGTCCGGCGTCGGCTCCATATAATGGCTCGCCATCTCACGATGCTGGCGCCCTTCCGGCGTGTGAAACAGACCGGGTGCATTGGGGAACCACTCGAAGAGATGAAAGTGTTCCAACGTCACGCGCCGCGTGTCGTAAAGCTGTTCCTCCACGAAAAGCTGCCACGCCTCGGTGTTGGTTGTGACCCGTCGCGACAGATCGGTCGCCGGTGTCGTGTGCCGATCGACCATGGGCAGGTGAATGAGATCCGTCTGCTGGTTGATCACCTCAACCAGTCCATCCCGGCTCATCGCTTGACAGACGTGATCCAGAGTGCTTGGGGCTTCGGATGCGGCCTGAGGTGCACCACCTCCGGCCGCCATCCCCGGACCAATGCGCTGTTCCCAGGGCTTTATCGGCGACTCCGCCCCTGACGGCGGGTTCAGTCCCAGGGGATCCGGGAGGTGTAGATCGGAAAGCATACCAGCGCGATCGTTCTCATCGGCCATCCTTGACCTCCTGCCTATCTCGGCCTTGTAGAAGGCGAGCTACGTCTCCGACACCCCAGCCTCCTCACGGGCTTTAGCGGCGATCTTCTTGATCACGGTGGCGACCCCCGCAACCGGGTTGAGCAAACACGCAGTCGTGACGTCCACAATATCATCGCCCATCATCGCCAGCGTCCTCAGCCACCGCTCGACCTTTCTAGGATTGGCCGCTTCCCCCTTGGCGGCCTCGGCCTCAATCTTCTCAACGACCTCAACCGCCTCCTCCTTTTCGACGTCAGCGTCGGGCGGGCGTGCCTCAATGGCACGGTAGACGCCCTCAAAGAGCGTAGCCAGCTCCCCGCTCCCTAACCCCTCCTGCCGTATCACGGTCGACCGGCTGTGGTCGCCGACCACATTGCCGTCTCCGGTGATCGTCACACTGTCCCGACCGGTAAAATTCCCGTTCTGCACGTCGACGTTGCCGCCTATGTAAGCGCCGCCGCCGGTGTTGACCTGGGTCGATCCTCCCTGTGACCGCTGGTACACGTTCAGGAGCATCTCTAACCTTTGAGCCAGCGATTCATCCGAGTCTATGATGACCTCCAAGACGCCCACCATCACCGGAGCTTGCTGGGTGGGGTGCGCCTTGAAATGCGACCACAGCGGCTGATAGGCCGGATCATTCGTCAGAGCGTCACCGACAGCCCGATCGATCGCCCGGCCCACCGGACCTGCGCCCTCTTGCGATGCCTCGTCAACCAATATCTCCACAATCGCCTGCGTCTGTTCGCTCATCATTCATCCCCTTCACAGGTTATTCAACTCACCGAATCTCGTTGGTTATCTCGCTGCCTCAAGTATAGATAAGCACCGCCGAGGGTCAAACCGTGGGGGTCGGGATTTCTCAAAGCGCGATCCGTGAGAACGCTTACTAAGTAGATGCGAGAAAGTATCTTAACGGTGCTCGTAGCCCCCGTCCCCGGGGGCGGAGGCCAAGGAATTTTTTCGAAGTTACTTAGGACCGAGCCCCACGCGCCCTTTTCACAGATCGCATTTCTGGAGTATCCTATATTGAGACGATGAACCGAATGTAGCCCGAAAGGACAGAAGATGACAGATAACGCACGGCCCGATTGGACGTCCCGAGTCCCAAAATACGAGTTCGCCGACGATCTCGAGTCCCAACAAGCACAATTAGCCACCAACCCTATGCTCCAACGATTTCTCGAATCGCGGCGGGCCTTCGCGTCCGATCCCTACCGCCCGATCTATCATTTTGTCAGTCCGGAGAGCACGATGAACGATCCCAACGGCCTCTGTTTTTGGCAGGGGCGCTGGCATCTGTTCTACCAGGGATACCCACCGGAGGATCCCCGTCAGCATTGGGGCCATGCCGTCAGCGACGATCTTATCCACTGGCGCGACCTACCGTACGCCATCTACCCCAACCCCGAGCGGTGCTGTTTCTCCGGCGCCACCTACGCCGAGGACGACCGCGTCATCGCGATGTATCACGGCACCGAGGCCGGCAATATGATCGCCATCTCTGAGGATCCATTACTCCTCAACTGGAAAAAATTGACCGGACAACCCGTCATTCCCATCGCCAGCCCGGATGGCTCTCCGCTCCCCTATCGCGTCTTCGATCCCTGTATCTGGAAAAAGGATGGGGACTACTACGCACTCTCCGCCGGCACCTTACCCCACGGACCGTCGGGGAAGCGAACCCGCGCCGACTTTCTCTTCCGCTCAAAGGACCTGGTCACGTGGGAATACCTCCACCCCTTCGTCGAAGGCGACCGCTTCACGCTCGTCGGCGACGACGGGGCCTGCCCCTATTTTTGGCCCATCGGAAACAGCCGCGTCGGAGAACGCCACATCCTCCTCTTCTTCAGCCATATGAGCGGCGGACAAGCCCTCCTGGGGGATTATGACACCGCACGCGATAAATTGATTGTCACCTCTCACGCTGACTTCAACTTCGGGGCCTTCGGCCCCGGAGGCGTTCACGCCCCGTCGGCAACCCCCGACGGACAGGGCGGCGTCATCACAATCTTCAATATGAATCCGGCGAAACCCACCGAGGACTGGAACCAGATCATGACCCTGCCGCGCCGCCTCACGCTCCTCGATCGCGACACATTGGGTGTTGAGCCTGCCGGGGATATCACCGCCCTACGCCATAAGCACCAGCACGCCGAGGACGTGAGATTGCCGGCGAATGAGGAGATCGTACTCGAGGACGTCCAAGGCAACGCGATGGAGATCGTCGCCGAGATCGACGTGAACGACGCGCCAATGGTCGAGATGAACGTGTTGCGGTCCCCTGACCGGGAGGAGTTCACCCGCATCGCCTTCTTCCGGGAGCGCGGCTACCGCGACTGGCAGCGTTACGCCGGCTGGGATGCGGACAGACACAGGCACGCGCGGGACAGTCTCATCACCCTTGAGTCCTCCTACGCCTCGCAGCTTCCCGACGTGCAATCCCGCGCGCCGGAGACCGGTCCGGTCTTCCTGGAACCGGAGGAACGCCTCCAAATGCGGGTTTTCCTCGACAAGAGCGTGGTTGAGGTTTTCGTCAACGGCAAGCAGTGTCACGCGGTGCGCGTTTATCCCGGACGCGAGGACAGCATAGGCGTGTCCCTGCGCTCGCAGGGGAAAAACGCCCGTTTAGTATCACTCGACGCGTGGCAGATGCACACCATCTACCCGTGATCAGGGCAGGGGAACGGGTCTCACGGGGTCTCACGCACGGCCCGTCGGATCCGTTCCACTGACCGCTTGAAAATCACAGCCGTGTCCACATCGCGGAATATCTCCGCGCCGCCGAACATCTGAATGCCCCAACTTGGAGGGCTCGCCTCCGCTGTCGCCAGCAGACTATCCGGAAAATCCAGGACGTCCAGGATAAGCTGAGTCTTGCGGTCCTGAGGGACGAAGTCCTCGGCGTCCTGCAAGAATTCGCGCCCCCAGTTCGGAGAGCGACCGTTCTTCTCGGCATAGATCAACGGCGTGAAAATGTCGATGGCAGGCGCCAGCAGGTCATAATCCTGGGCGAAGATGCGTGCCAGCGCGCCGTCGTAAGCATCCGGCGTCCACGGGCACATATACGCGCCGGTTACGCAATCCGGACGGCTGTCACGTACGATATCGGCATAACGACGTGCGAACTTCGCCACACGCTCGCACTTGTGCCGGGTCCACGCTTCGGCATGGACGCTCAGAATCTCCTCCGGCGTCGCCGCATCGATGCCGGTCGATTCACAGAACTCGGCGATGCAATCGGGACAGAAGCAACTCTCTTGAAGGTCGGAGGCCGGCGTCTCGAACCAGCCGGCGTAGGTCAGATAATCGAACCAGACCCCCGCAGGTTCGAACTCGCGGATGCCGGCCTTCAGTGCCTCTTCGATCTCCTCGAGAAAGCCTTGGTGGGAGAGACACACACCCTGAACCAACCGCCCATAGCGAATCGGCTCCCCATCCATGCCGATGGGCACTAACTCGGGACGTTCCTCAAAGTCTGCCCGGAAGGTCTTGAACTCCACGCAGGGCGCGAGATCCCGTTCCCTGCACGCCTCAAAGGCTTGAGGGTTGAAGCCGTGGAACCAGACAGCATTGACGCCGTATTCAGTCAGTCGATGGATCCGGCTCGCGGTCGGATCGCCGTAAGGGCCGAAAAGAAGTGGAGGTTGCATGGTAAGCATCCTTATAGACATCCTTATAAACATCCTTATCTCAAAGTCCGGTCTCAGCTAAATTGCCGGGTTATCCCAAAGCGTCATTGGCGGCCGATAAATCCCTCAAATACTCGCCCATCAGGGGCCAGAGGCGGCGATAGAGATGGAAGCGTCTCTCATAGTGGGCGTGCCGGCGCCGGTCCGGTTCAAAGGTACGTTCGAGTCTGACCATCGCATCGACACCCTGTTCGTAGGAGTCGAAAAGTCCCGACCCTACACCTGCGATAATGGCGGCCCCCAGGGCACCCGCTTCCGTGATCACCGGACGGGTGAACGGCTGCCCAAAGATGTCGGTGCACGTTTGCACCCACGCATCGGATTGGCTGCCGCCCCCAACCGCCCGGAAGTTCTCGGCCCGGATCCCGGTTTCCGGCAGGGAATCGACGATCTCCTTCAGGTAAAAAGCCGCGCCCTCGATCAACCCCTTGAGGATCTCACCGCGCTTGGTCTCCAAACGCAATCCGGCGATCACCCCAGAGGAGTCTGAGACGAAAGCGGGTGGGCCCGTCGTCGTGAAGTGCGGCAGCACCATCACACGACTGGGGCCGTCCGGCACTTCGTCCAGGAGCGCCGGATAGACTAATCGGTCTTCCGCTTCCGCCCGACGGTGTTCCACGGCGGCAAACGTGTCCCGATACCATTTGACCAACGAGCCGCCCTGATTGTAGATAAAGGAGACGTAACGTCCCGGAACGGCGTGATGCTCGGTGTTCAGCCCCCGGCGGATCATCGTCTGAGCATCCGGGGGATCGGTGAAAACCGGCGTGATGCAGTGAAAGGTGCCCATCCCGTACACAGCCCGACCGGGAGCGATCACCCCGCAGCCGACCGCGTTGGCACACTGATCGTGAGACCCCGTCACAATCTTAACCCCCTTCGGCAGGCCGAGGTCCGCAGCGATAGGCGCGGACACGGTTCCTACAACCTGTCCCGACGGCGCCGGTTCCGGCAGTTTCTCGCGGTCGAGCCCGACAGCATCCAACAGCGCATCCGACCAATCACCGTGGCGGATATCGAAGAGAAGGGTCCGGTTTGCCAGCGAGTAGTCAACCACCGGATCGGCTCCCAACAGAAAACTGATAAAGGCCGCCCAATGCAGGAACTTATAGGTGCGTTGGTAAAGCGCCGGCTGGTTCACCTGGATCCACTTCAACTTCGTGAGGCTGTAGTGATTGCCCAGCGTATTGCCGTTGATCGCATAGAGCTGCTCGTCACACAAGGGCCCTGCCAGCGCCTCCAGAAACGAGGCTCCCCGCTCGTCGAAGTTCAGAATGGAGGGGCCGAGGATCCGCCGGTCCTTGGAGACAGGAACCACGGCTTCACCCAGGGAGGAGACCGACAGCGCTTGGACGTCGGCACGGGGAACCGCCGCCATCACCTGACGGACCGCATCCTGGACCGTGACCCAGATGGCACGGGCGTCGAGTTGAGCCCATCCAGGCTCAGGGTGCTCTGCATCATACTCCCGGTAGGCATAGGTCAACATCTCGCCATGGATTGAGAAGCGTGCCACCTTACATCCGGTGGTTCCCACGTCGATACCAAGGAAGGTCATACAGCGTCCCCCGCCATCTCCGACTGCACACCTTGCAAGCCAAGGTAATCACGAATCAGCCAACCGGTCCGATCGTAAACCGCCTCTTGAGCAGCCGAGACCTCTCCTGTCTCCTGTAACGTGAACTCATAGGCCTGCCGGATTGCAGTCGCGATATTGATCTTGGAAATCCCGCGCTTGAACGAAGCCAGCACGAGATCCTGGGGAATCCCCGATCCGCCGTGCAAGACCAGGGGAATCGATGTAGCCTCCGCCAGCGCATCCAGGTGGTCGAGATCCAGGCGAGCCGTGATCTTCTTCTTATCCTTATACTCAGCCGAGATCGCTCCGTGAACGTTCCCGATCGCGACGGAGAGCCAATCGCACCCGGTCTCTTTCACAAACCGCTGCGCCTCCTTGACCCGCGTGAAGCCCCGACCGGACGCGAACAATTCGTCATAAGGGGGAAGCGGCCCTTCCTGGTGCCCCAGGACCGCGCCCAACTCCGCCTCACAGGGAACCCCGGCCTCATGGGCCATCGCGGCCACCTGGCGGGTCGCCTCGATATTCTCAGCCAGGGACAGGCGCGAGCCGTCGATCATCACGGAGTGATATCCCAGATCGATCGCCTCCTCGATGATGGCGAGGTAGTCAACACGGAGTCCATCCTCATCAATCACGGGAATATGATCGAGATGCAGACGGACGTGAGCAGGATTCTCCCAACGCGCATACTCCCTGGCGACGGCTTCGGGACCTCCGGCCTTGAACTTGGTCCATTCCAACCGCGCCACCTCAACCAGCGCGAAACTGTCCTGATCGACCACGGCGCGAATGACCGGCTCGACCATCGGCAAATACGACACGTTAAAGGCCGGAATTGCGAACCCGGCCTTGAAAGCATGCTTCACAACCATCGCCAGATCCAGCATCGGACGTTTTCTCCTTGTCAGATGAACGTTAGAGTATTTCGTACTGTATGGACGGACCCTGATTTGTCAAGCCCGCGATCGCACGCCCCTTTCCCGCTAGGCAGGTGAGTGCTTAACACAACCGTCACAGCCTTCGTCCAAGTGCACCATAAAAGTCGTGCATATGTCCACGCGTTCAAAAATCGCCCGCGCTTCGCTGAAGCAAAGCCTAGCTTGCTCAGTCCCATCATGACCGTCCAGATAGATCCCATAGTGATAGAGTGCCATCGCACGCGCGTACATCGTAGGAACAGCGTCTGGGAGGAGAGCCAAGGCGTCTTCGAAGTATCGGCCTGCACTACCCTCACCGACCGGCGGATCGGAGCCGAGGATTCGACCCAAAAGCACCGAGATCTCTCCCATTGCGGTTGGACTGGCCCCAAATGTCTGGGCTTCTGTCAACGCCTGTCTGGCCAAACGTTCAGCCGCGTCGAGATTGCCTTCAGCGAGCTCGATACTCGCGTGCCATTCGGCAATCTCGTAAGCCTTGATATTGGCGCTGCCTTGCGCCAGCATCTGCTCGGCCCGTCGGAGATACCCTCTGGCCTCCTGGAGGTTGCCACCCTCACAGGCAACCGCGGTCCGCCATATGAGGTGCCAATCCTCCTCCTCGCCTCCACCGATCGCACGGTCGAGTTCTAGAGCCCGGTCGAGGTAACGCGCAGCAGTCGCATAATCCTTCCTCAACCAGTGCAACTTCCCCAACCAGCCCAAATCCAGCGCTTGGTCCCGCCGGGCCTCAACGGCGCGATTCATCGCCAGTGCTTGCTCCAGACACCGACGAGACGCGCCCATATCGCCGCTATCCATATAAGAGATGCCCAGATTATGCAAGCCGGCAGCGGTTCTCCGCTCGAGCCCGAGTTCGCGGTAGATCGCTACGCTGGTGTTCAAACACCGTTGGGTCTCATGCTGATCCCCTTGTACGATAGCAACCAACCCCAGGGTGTTGAGCGACGCCGCTTCCCCCAGACGATCCCCGATCTCTTGACTGATGTCCAAGCTTCTGCGTGTCGCCCGGCGGCAGACATCGTACTCCCTCATGCGCCAACAGGCCATCCCAATACCTCTCAAGCATACGGCAGCGTTCTGCTTATCACCCAGATCTCGGAAAATCTCAACCGCCTGTTCATAGCGCCGGCGAGCCCGATCATAACGCCCTTGAGCCAACAGGACCTCACCCAGACCTTTGTGGCATCTGGCTAATCCGTGAACATCATCCTTATCTTTGTACATTGTCAGCGCCGATTCGAACAGCGCCTGTGCACGTGCATAGTTGCTCTGCTCCCGCTCGATCTCCCCCAGCGTCTGCAAAGCCTGGGCATAGTAGCTGCCTGCCGAACGGCGTTCTGGATCATGGAGGCCTCGGGAAAGGCGCTCGCTCTCTTCAGCACATTCCCGGGCGGAAACGTAATCACGCTGAATTCTGTAAACCCGGGCCATTTTGCCGTAAGCCAAGGCCCGCCAGACCCCCTCACCGCCATCAAGGATCGATCGACACGAGGCAAGGGCCTCCTCATAATGGCCGACAAAGCGGTAGATGTCAGCCTGCTGCAGAAGAATGCGCCAACGACGCTCATCGCGCAAGGGACAGAGGTCCAAAGCGCGCTGATAGTCATCCAACGCTTGATCGCTGGCATAGACAGCGGCGGCTTTGGCGGCCGCCATCGGGAGATAGACCAAAGCCTTATCCACGAAACCAGCACGCTCAAAATGATAGGCCAAGGAAGAGGCGTGCTCATCGACGCGATTCCCAAGACGTCGCTCCAAAGCCTCACCAAGACGCCGGTGAAGGACCTGTCGCTGCTCACCCACAGTTTGATGATAGAGAACGGCGCGTATCTTGTCGTGACTGAAGTCATACAGCCCGCCTGAGGCAGAGGATTGAGGCTGGATCAGGTGGCGTTCCAGCCACTCATTCAGACTCGCCTCGACAGCATTTTCGTCCTTTGCACTGGCAGTGCGCAGAAGCGAGGCATCAAAGGGCTGACCGGCAACCGCAGCCAGGGTCAATAGGCCCTGGGCGTCATCGCTAAGGCGGCCTACGCGTTGTAGGATAACGTCCTGCACACTGACCGGTAGGCTTTTCGAAGCGCGCACACCCGACCACGTCCAGCCTGAGCGATCGCCCTCATCCAACGAGGAACAGCGGCTGCGTGACACCAGCGCGCCCTCTTCCTGCATAGCTCTCACCGTCTCTGCGAGGAAAAATGCATTGCCTTCACTTTCCTGATAAAGAAGGCTCCCTAGCGTAGATCCATTGTTCTCGCCGACGAGTGATTGTGCCAATTGCTGGACAGACCCAGGGGTGAGAGGATCAAGGGTCAGGCGCAGCACCCGGTGGTCGCGGCTCAACCCCTGCCGCAGCCGCGTCAGCGGATGACTCCATCCCGTCTCCTCAGGCCTATAGGTACAGACGATCCAGAGGGGAACGCTATCCAGTTGGCGAACCAGATAGTGCAACAAATCCAGGGTTGCGAGGTCAGCCCAATGAAGATCGTCGATGAAAAGACATAGCGCCGGCCCGGCGCTGCATACACTCACCAGAAGGCGTGCCACAGCCTCAAAAAGCCGCTGCCGCGCGGTTTCCCGGATCGTGCGGGTGATCTCAGGCAAATCAGGATATCTTTCGTGCAGGCTGGGCAGAAGCCGCGAAAGCTCGGCTATCCATACGGGTGAGAGATCCAATCGCTCCTCTCGAAAATAAACGCGCAGAGACTCAGCGATAGGTTGGTAGGGAAGACTGCCGCCGAATTCGTAACAGCGTCCTCGCAACACCTTGGATCCGTGCGCTTCGACGTAACGCAATACCTCGTCCAACAGTCGGGTCTTGCCGACGCCGGCCTCCCCTTCCACCAGCGTCAACCGCCCCTCACCACGCTGTGCAGCCTCCCACGCGCCGACTAACACGGCGTGCGCCTCTTCCCGCCCGACAAAAGGCAGAGAAAGCGGCGTTCGTGACGATTGCCCCGTGTCCCACCCCGATGGAGGGACAAGGGTCGCATCCCGAATGGCACGATACAGATCTCGAGTCTCTTCCAGGGGTTCCAATCCCAGTTCCTCATCCAGGATGCGGCGGCAGGTTTGGTACTGGCTCACGGCCGCATTCCGCTGCCCGGTGAGGGCCAACAGGACCATCAACTGCCGGTGCGCAGCCTCTGATAGGGGTTCCAACGCCAACTGCCGTCTCGCGTAGCGGAGCGCTTGGTCATAGATACCGCGCTTGGTCCAGTGGTTGACTAACGCCTCCAGGGCCTCCAAGAACTGAACGCTCAGGTACACCCGGCGACCGGTGACCCACGCCTCGAACCCAGCACAGTCGGACACGTCAAAGGTATCCAGGAAGTCCCCGAGATACAGATCCACGGCCCTCTGTAGATGGCGAAACGCAGCATCGAGTTCCCCGTGCTGGCGTTGGCTTCGGGCTTGCCTGAGTTCAGATGTGAAGTGCAGCGCATCGACATCGCAGGGGATGATCGGGTTCAGACCGGCAGAAAGACGATCGCTCTCAAGAACGTCCGGATCGATCGCGGCGCGAAGCGTGTGGAGTGCGTGGCGTAAATTCCGACGAGCGTTTCTCTCTGGGAGCTCGCCCCAAAGCAGCCCGGCCAGATGGCTGCGTTCGTGATGGCCTGAGTTAAATGCCAGATAGACCAGTAAGGCCTGACTTTTGCGCAGGGTCAATTCAGTGACAGGCTGTTCGTTCCAGCTTATCTCCAACCGACCGAGAGTGTTGAGATTCAGTCCCATCGGTGTGACTCCTTTGAATGCAGATCGAATCCGGAACCTTGGCTGGCGGCCAATCAACGCTGAATCAACGGTAGTGTGGTATCTCTAAGTATATCATTCTCTGACAGACAGGAGAAAGCCATATTGAGCAATCCGACCCGGCGTTATATCTATGTAGTCACCCTCTGGCAGGAACGACCAGCCTCACCCGACAAACCGGCGGTATGGCGTTTCGCACTTGAGGACGCCCGCACGGGTCGCAAACGTGGGTTCGGAAGCCTGGAGGCCCTGTCAGCCTACCTGCAAAGAAGGATGGCCACCGATAGATCTGATCAAAGCCCACGATTGACTAGCTCGGAGTCATAGCCCTAAAAGGAGAAGCCCGATGATGACGATCAACCGCCTGACCACGACATTCGTCTTGAGTCTAACCCTAGTTCTGACCGTGTTCGTTCTGGGAACACCCTATCCCGTCGCTGCCCACGGCAGTGGAGAGCTCATTCTCGTCTCCGGCGCCCTTGACGGCACCCCAGGAAACCTTTCATCCTTTACGCCGTCGATCTCGTCCGACGGACGGTACGTGGCTTTCGCCTCCAATGCCGACGACCTGGTAGCCAGCGATGAGAACGGGACCATACGGGACGTCTTCGTCCGCGACCTCCAGACGGGGACCACCGTCCTCGTCTCCATCGCCAGCGATGGCACCCAAGGGGACCATGCATCGTACAATCCCTCGATCTCCGCCGATGGGCGGTACGTGGCGTTCGAGTCGACAGCCACTAACCTGATCAGCGGTGGCACCGGCGACAACTACGAGATCTACGTCCACGACCGGGACGCCGATGAGGACGGCACCTTCGACGAGACCGATCCGGGGGGCGTCGAGACGACGCGCGTCTCCGTCGACTCCGCCGGCACTCCGGGGAACGGACACGCCTTCTCACCGTCGATATCCGGGCACGGGCGCTACGTGGCTTTCGCATCCCACGCCACCAACCTGACCACGGGCGATGCGAATGGCGCGCGAGATATCTTCGTCCACGACCGGCAGACCGGCGCCACCAGCTGTGTCTCGGTGCACACCGATGGCACCCTGGGCGACGACGACTCCTACAGCCCCTCCATCTCGGACGACGGGCACCACGTGGCCTTCTACTCCGAGGCCAGCAACCTGGTGGACGGCGACGCCAACGGCGTTCGGGACGTCTTCGTTCACGACCGCAGGGCGAGCGGCACCACCATCCGCGTCTCGGTCGATTCCAGTGGCGGACAGGCAAATGGCCACGCCAACTATCCCACCATCTCACCTAAGGGTCGGTACGTGGCTTTCTCTTCCGCGGCCTCAAATCTGGTCAGCAGCGACACAAACACCGTCGCCGACGTCTTCCTCCACGATCGGGATCCGGACGACGACGGTATCCTTGACGAGGCTGGGGAGATCGAAACGACCCGCGTCTCCCTCGCCAACTGCGGCGGTCAAGCGGACGGCGATCTGATCGAGAGGCAGCCGGCTCTATCCGACGACGGTCGGTACGTGGCCTTCCAGACCACGGCAGCGAACCTGATCCATGGGGATGCCGTTTATGGCGCGGACACCTTCGTCCGCGATCGGGAGTTGAATCAAACAGGCTTCATCTCGGTCGTCCCCGGCGTCGAAGGAGCATACGGCGATACCTGTCACGTCGATATGAGCGACGATGGACGATATGTGGCGTTCCAGACCGGCAGCTGCATCAACGGCGGTCAGATCTACGTGCGTGACCGGGGAGATCTACTGCCGGCAGACACACCCACCGATCTCCTCCACGTGACCACCACCGGCAACGACACACCCGGTTGCGGGGCGAGCGGCACGCCCTGCCGCACGCTCCAACACGCCGTCGACAAAGCGGGCTGTGGCGCCACCATCAAGATCGCCACCGGCATCTACACCGGCACCGCCCACTGGATCGGGGAAACCCACACCACCACGCAACTCGTCTATCTCAGCCAACCCATCACCATCACCGGCGGCTTCACCACGTCGGACTGGACGATCTCGAATCCCGTGCACGCCCCCACCACTCTGGACGCCGAGCGTCAAGGGCAAGGAATTGTCATCGGATCCGCCCCAATGGTGACACTGGAGGGCCTGCGCATCGTCAACGGTCGGACGACAGACGACGGCGCGGGCGTAGGCAACAGAGACACTCCATGCCACCTCACCATCCGAGCATCGGACATCCTGACCAACGTGACAGAGGGTAATGGCGGGGGTATCTATCTGAACAGGGGCACACTGGTTCTGGAGGACTCGCGCGTTGTGAGCAACACAGCTGTCAGCGATGGTGGTGGGGTATACGCCCGGGAGGCCGCGGTGACGATGACTCACAATCTTTTCCAGGACAACGTCGCTTACACGGGAGACGGTCGTGGGTCCGGCGGCGGTGTATGGCTATACGAAGCGCCAGCGTACGTGACCGATAACACCTTCGAAGACAACCTCGCGGGAGACGTAGGCGGCGGTTTGCACGTAGGATGGGGAGGAGACCTGACGCTGAAACGCAACGCGTTCCTCTACAACACTGCCAATGACGACGCAGGCGGACTGTACACAAGCCTAAAGGCCGGGGACATCCATACAATTACGCACAACCTCTTCCAGGGAAACGTGGCCAATCCGAGTGGCAGCGGCAGCGGCGGTGGCGCGTACCTGACGAGTGACGAGGGCGCCCAATTGACCTTCCACCACAATCAGGTGCTGGAGAACCACGCCTGCACCGGCCCGACCGGGGCCAACGGCGGCCTCGGCGGCGGCATCTTTGTCATCGGGCCGGCCCGGATTGCGGACAATCGCTTTGAGGGGAACTGGGCCAACAGCGCGGCTCCCCAGGGCGGTTTCTACTTCAGCGGCTACGGCGGCGGCCTCTACGTCAAGGGACCTGGGGTGTGGGTGGAGCGTAACCGGATTCTCGATAACGTCGCGGCGCGCAACGCCGGCATCAACTATACCTCGGAGGCCTTCGGCGGTGGGATTTGCGTGGGAACCACCCTCAACACCGTGGTGACGATGACCAACAACATCCTGGCGGGGAACCGGCACTGTGCGGACTGCGGCTACCTCTATGGGTACTACCGAGGCGGCGGCGCCATCGCCGTGGGCGGGTACACCCGACCCGCCGACACGAGGCTCCATCTCTATCATAACACGATCGCCGACAACCAATCACCGGCCGTCTTCAACGAATCAGCCGCCATCACGATGAGCCACACCATACTCTCGGGCCACGACGTCGACCTACGGGCCATTCTCGACTCCAGCGGTGCGGAGGACAGCTTACCGCCGACCAACGCAGCCGATTATACCCTGTGGTGGCCGCTTATGACCACGGACATCGTCAGTGGCACCTGGACCCATACGAACGATCTGACCGGCGCCCCTGACTTCGTCGATACAGCCCTCGATGATTACCACTTGGACGTTAACTCCCAGGCTATTGACCAAGGACCGGGCGTCGGCGTGCGCGAGGACATCGATGGAAATCCACGCCCTTTGGGGGCGAGCTATGATCTGGGAGCCGTCGAGTATACCGGCGTCGACCTCTCACCCTCGACCAAACGGGTCGCGCCAAAAGACGCGCAGGCCGGTGATGTGATCACGTTCACCATCCTATTGCACAACAGCGGACAGCAAGGCGCACCAGGGACGACACTCCTGGATCCTATCCCTACCCATACGACCTACATCCCTCACAGTGCGATAGCCTCATCTGGAACCCTAAGCGATACGAACGGCATCCACTGGACAGGCGATATCTCAGCCAGTGCTACGATCACGGTCACCTTTCAGACAACCGTCACCAAAGGCGTTTTCATTGAGAACATGGCCGTGGTCACCGGCACCTACGGTACAACCCACACGTTAGTCGCTCACGTAAACCCGGCACGCGTCTATCTGCCGTTGATCATGCGGGCGCCGTAAGAGAAACGACGTGCATGTAGTGAAACGGCGTGCATGACAGTAGGCAAACAACCATCAATCAACTTGAACGAAAGAGGAGGAATGATATGCAAAGGCGCAGGTCATCAAGAATTGCCGTCGTTATGTTCGTGGTTTTTGTGTCCGTCGGGGCGTTCGCGGCGGCGCTTTTTCCGGAACTCGGCAGGTCCCGGGCTCTCCAAGCGGCGCGGCCGCGCCGTTCAAACCAAGAAGCAGGCGATGCCCTCGGTCTTGCGCTGGGAGAGGGACACTTCGGCGTCGAGATCAATCCCCTGGATGATCCCGGCGTCCGCGTAGCAAGCCGGCAGTCGATCGACGTCCAGGATGATGATGCACCCTTCCACGCAGCGAGCGATTGGGCAGCGACCCCTTTTTGGGGGCGCTATAGCTATCCCGATGAAGACCTGACGTTTGAGATTGAGATGCGCTATCCGCATCCCTATGCAGCGATGAAAAGCGATCCCGTTCCAGGGGCCTACGTCGACGAATGCGTGCACGATGAGGAGAACCATATCGTGACGTGTACCGGCAAAATCCCGAAGGGAACGCCCGGCGGCGAATCCGCGAAGTTCACCTACTTCGTTGTCGGGACGTGTAATCTCTACCCCGATCCCCCGTCTCAGGTCGCGTTCGAGTTCGAAATTCGGTGGGGAGACGGCGGCACGCAAGACCCGACGGAGACGTATAACGTTGCGCCGGTGCCCGATATGATAATGACCAATCCGCAGCCCGCCAACGGCGCCCAGGATGTCCCCATCATCGCCAAAGATGGCTCATCGCCGGTGCTGAAATGGGCTCCCGCCCAGGAGCTGGCATGCAACATTTTCCCGATCCCCGACAGCTTCGACACATCCTACTGGGTCTCTATGCGACGCAAGGGCGGGACCTGGCAGGACGTCGGGGGCTTTGGCAACTGCGGCCTTGAGATCCCGTTAACGCCACAGCAACTCCCGTGTGCCGACAATGGTGAACCCGTGGCGTGGGAATGGCGGATCTATGCATACGACTACAAATATGGGCGCTGCCGGGCGGAGAATCCCGTCGAGACAAAGTTCAGCTTTACCGCCGGCTCGTGTCGTCCTGAGATTGAGGTCAAGCCCGAATATGGCAATGCCTACTTCCTGAACAATGTATCCGTCAACAACACGTACCGGGTCGAGGTGGATTGGACCGGGACGGCGTTTCAGACAGACCCGCAACCCCCTTATGGAGATGTGACCTTTGACGTCAACGGTCAAGAGACGGTCTTGAGTGGTCAGGAGTGGGGCGTTGAGCACATCCTCGATATGGGGAACGACCTCAACGCGAACTGGAGCGGCGGCAATAACGCCCTGGATATCTATGCAAGTTACACACCGCCGTCTACCGGACAGACGGTGCAGTCACTCCATTACACCGCACAACCGATGGTCTT
This sequence comes from Anaerolineae bacterium, assembly GCA_034437735.1. Taxonomy (GTDB): domain Bacteria; phylum Chloroflexota; class Anaerolineae; order B4-G1; family SLSP01; genus PWVB01. The sequence continues at coordinate 10,241 of DAOTTS010000140.1, read as the reverse complement.
CCCCTTCCCCGAATGGGTCGCCACGTTCAACGTCGGGCCCTTTGACGTCAATCTGAAGGAAGGCGCCGTCACGTACGAGAACGAGATGAGCTATCCGAAGGAGCCCTTTGAAGCCAACGTGACGGTGCCGAAGTGGGTGCCGTACGTGGGTGGCCGCAAGGCGGGTATCCTGGAGACGCAGGCGACCGGCAGCGTAGGTGCAAGCTCTGCCGGATCCGGGAAACTCGGCGTCGAGGGCAAGACCGGACTGGGTATGGGCGTCGACGTCATCGGTCAGGTCGATGGCGACGGCAATTTCCGGTTCGGCGTTGGCGATGGCCTTAAAATGGTGAAATCGTCGTTCGGTCTCGCCATCAGTGTAAAATTCGAGAAAGTTGTGACGCTCGGAGACTTGATACCCGGGCTGCGGGCCGCCGAAGACTGGTACTTTGTGGGCTGGGGGATCAAGAAGCTGAACAATCTAGCCAAGATCACCGGCTCGCTGGTGCCCCGCGTCTCCATCACAGCTTTCTTCGAACAGAAGGGACGCGATGCCTGGGTCTTCACCGGCTCCGTTGGGCGCGGCGATATCACCGCCACGCTGCGAGGCGATCTCAAACTGCTAGAGAAACTCTATGCGTGGGCCGAGGGAAGTGGCACCCCCTACGTCGAGCTCAACTTCCCGGCCAATCCCGACTATCTTAAGGAGGTTGGGATCGATTTCAACATCAACGCGGGCGTCCGGGCCTGGTTCTATAAGAAGAAGTTCGAGCGTACCATTACGTGCTCGTTACCGCAGGCAGGCTGTCGGCAGAAAGAGGATGAGGCGCTCCTGAGTCTGGTCGGTGAGGGCTGGGAGCTGGTGGTCCGGGATTATGTCAACGACGACTACAACACCTTTGTCGGGCACCGTTCTTCAAACCACACGATGCGAACTGAGAGCAATCCAACCACGGAAATCCCCATCGTCACCAACGTCTATGCCTTGAGCGAGCCCTCGCTGGCCATCGATGGCAATGGTGACGACGAAGGCGACCGGACGCTCATCTACATTCACGACGATCCGGAAAAGCCATTGGGTCAGGGGACGGAGATCGTAGCGACGCAGTGGGGCGGCCTTGATTGGTCATCCCCCATCAGCCTGACCGACGACCTCAACCTCGATTTCTCGCCTCAGGTGACCTATGATGGTGCGGGCAACGCGGTCGCCATCTGGGAACGCTCTCACACCGACGCCATCACCGAGGGATTGACCCTGGACTTCATGCAAAGTCTGGACATCGGTGTTGCGACGTGGATGCGAACGACGCAGTCGTGGTCCCCAATTTCAATGTTGACCGAGGACAATGGCCAGGCCGATTTTGCACCTCGGCTCCGCCGCGCGAACGATGGGACCGTCCTGGCAATGTGGGAGACCAACGACGGGCACGAGATGATGGGGACCCCCGATCACCCTCTGACCTATACGTACGCGCTCTGGGACGGGACCTCATGGAATGATCCAACGGCAGCACTCACCGGGTTAACCAATACCCTCGGGATGGATGTCGCACTCTATGCCCTCGATCAAGGAGCCCTGATCTACGTCCGGGACGCCGACCTCGTCAGTACCACCGTGGGCACGGAGCTCTTTTACAGCCTTTACGACGGCACCGACTGGACCTCGCCCCAGCAGCTGACCGATGATGACGTCTCCGACACTACCCCTTCGCTCGTCTATGATGCCAGCGGGGCTCTCAAGCTGCTTTGGCTCCGTGGTGACACGTTGGTGATGCTCGACGACTCCTGGAATATGGATGATCTTGAGGTCGTTCGGGCCGACAGCCTCGAAGCAGGCTTCCTGGATCACGATCTGATTCGCTCACCGGACGGGCATCTCGCGCTGGCATGGCAGTCCGGTCACAGCGGGCTTTCCGACCTCGCCTACACAGTTTACGACGCAGGTGCGGAACGCTGGGGCGCAGACCAATACCTGATGGAGGACGATGCGCTCGAGATCTCAATGTCACCAGCCTTCGCAGATGACGGGAAGCTCTATATGGCCTATCGCAAGGAGCGGACCGAGTATGTGACGGAAACCGTCGTCTTTTCGCCCACGTTGATCGTCACCTACACCAACGTACCGCGCGCGGGTACCAGCGACCTCTACGTCCTGGAACACACCATCGGACGCGATCTGAGCATTGACGATCTGACGATCTCCCCGGCCTATCCGGGGCCTGGTGATCCCGTGACGTTGACCGCGCAGGTCCACAATAACGGGGACCTCGTGGCCGGACCGGTTGCGGTGCAATTCAGCGCCGAGGGCACACCGGTTGTGACGGTCACGGTGAGCTCCGCGCTGACCGCGGGAACGTCGCTGACCGCCACGGGCAGTTGGCACGCCCCGATGATCCTCACCGGATCCCATACTCTCTCGGCGGTTGTGGATCCCGAAAACCAGATCGCGGAGTTTGATGAGGGGAACAATGCAACAACGCTGGAAGCGCTGGGCGATCGACTGGTCGCCGAGTGGGCAAAGGTGATGCCCAGTTCGAAGGGCATAAGCTGCACGTTAAGTGTGATTAACGCCGGCAGCAGCCCGGCTGAGGGCCCCATCCCCGTCACGCTTCGTGCGGGTAACGCCATCACCGGAGCCATCCTGGCGACAGGTCAGGTGACGTCCGATCTTGCTGCGGGTACCCGCGCGAGGGTCACCGTCGGCGTCTCCGACCTCAACACACTCCCCGACGATCCCCTGGGCTGGATGGTCGCCGGTGACCCGGCAGACGATCTCTCCAACGCCTGGCCCGTTGAATTGCGCGCCCTGCCGGACCTCACACTGACCCCCGTTGACGTGTTGATGGGCGCCACCGTCAACGGCAAACAGCAGCCATTGACCGTCACCGTGCATAACGTTGGCCCCGTCACGGCAACCGACGTGACGCTTTCGGCGTGGTCCGATGGATTGACGGGTACCCCCATCTACACCGCAACCCTATCTCAGGTCAGTCCGGGTCTATCCACGACGACGACCTTCAGCCCCACCATCGAGGACGGGGTCACATACCTCTGGTTCCAGATCGATCCGAAAAACACCATCGAAGAGGCCGACGAGACCAATAACCTGGCAGTCCGTGGCGTTCCCACGGGCGCCCACACGGTCTATCTGCCTATGATTGTACGGCAGGAGTGATCAAAGCGATCCGTAAGAGCCATCCATAGGGGGAGTTCTGGGCGATGTCTGGGCCATGCCCGGACTACGATCCGGAACTCCCCCCGCCGGGTAGGATTTTCTCCCATAACTCACGCAAACTGGGAAGCGTCTGGCGCTCCGGCGGCCACTGAAACACGATCTGGACTTCGTGCCAGAGCCGGCTGACCAGAAAACGTCGGGCGGTCTTGTTCTTGACGTCCACCTCACAACGGATCACCTCGGCGCCCCGGTCGCAAAGCTCCGCCCGCAGCGCGACCAACAGATCGCTGCCCCAGTAACGCCGCCGCCAGGCCGGATCGACAAAGACAGCCGACAACGTGCCCTCGGTGTCTCCGACCAACCGTCCGGCAGCAGCCCCGATGACCCGATCATCCACCCGCAGGCAGAGCGCCACCCCGTCCGGATCCGCCAGCAGCGCACGCCAATCCACATCGGAGACGGGCAGCGCCTCCAGGGCCTCCCGATCTTGAGTTCGCGCGGACGTAATCGTCGGCTCACTCGTCTCACGATCTTCACCCCGCAATCGCCGACGGATCTCCATAACGGCATAGGGCACCATAGGAGCCACCATGGTCAGGAGGATCACGACGCCGGATGCGATGAAATAGGGCTCACCAGAACGCAGCAGCGGTATCGCCCCCAATCCAGCGTTGAAGGCGAAATGTGCAACCATCGTCGTCACCAGATCAAACTTAAGGAAGAAAAGCCCGTCGAAGAGTATCGCCGCGATCGTCAACTCGATCCCCCGGAAGGTGATCGGATCGCGGATGTAGGAGCTGTGGGCGAACCCCCAGAGCGCTCCCGGAATCAGCAAGGCCAGTCCGACCCGAACCCCCTTCGGGAGACCGGTGAACGTACGGACGAACCACAGCAAACCGGAGATCAGGATTAACCGCCAGAGCAGCTCCTCATTGAGAGCCGGGATGAGACCACTGCGCAGCGCGCCCAAAAAGGGCAGCGGTGTCGCATAAGCCGAGGTATACGCTGGGCTCATAGGGCTCCAGCCGCCGAGAATCTCGGTCGCCACCAGATAGAAGAGCACCAGATACCCACCCGACATCCAGCTCAGCATCAGACCACGCCAGCCCGAGCGCGCCAAATGGCGCCAGCGGTCGCCCCGGCGTTCAAGGATCCGATCCTGCCGCGGCCAGACCCGCTTGCTCAACCACTGCCCAACAAACCAAAGGATCAAAATGAAACTCCCATAGAAGAGGGCTTCCGCTCCCACAAAGACGAGCTGATTGATCCAGAAAAGCCCGTAATCCTGGGTGGTATTGTAGCCTGCCTTGGCGAGGGGTAGCGAATTCAGCCGGGCCGCTAGCACAACGGCCGAGGCTGCCACACCGGGCCATAACGCGCGCGCAAACGAGGGGGCGATCTGCCCGTGGGCTCTCCAAAGTGAGAGGAGGAAGAGGCATGCCGCCAGGACCATAGAGCCCAGATAACTGACCGAAGACATAAATCCGGCGACGCTCTGCTTTTCGGCAAACTGGCGCTTGAAAGTCTCCGGCACCTTGAGCCAGTAATCATAATAGCCGACCTCGTCCCCCTGGATGGTCACCGAGAGCCGCAGCTGGCTATCCCCCACGTCCCAGCTGCGCTTCTTCCAGGAGAACTGATGGTCGATCCGTCCGCCGGGCTTCTCCTCGCTGGAGGAGGAGACCGCTTCCCAATTCGTCAGGTCCCAACCGCGATCGTCCTCCAGGTAGGTCTGGGCCAGAACGCGTGCCTCCTCCTGGGACAGACTCGCTCCCGCCGCGTCCTCCAAGACAACGTGGGAAAGCCCCACCACCTCCCCGTTGGGATCGAGATACAGAGCAAAAGCCTCCTTCTGGAGCGGACGGAACCAACGTGACCGCCAGTACCAGACAGGGAGATCGGTCTCCGGAATGAGGCGGTTGGTCTCCGGAATTCCAAGCGTCCGCTGCAGGTAGTACGACGCCCACCCCCCACGGCTGAACGTCACCGCGTACTTATAGTCATCCATCTCGTATCCCAAATCCGCCATATACGCACCGGCTTGCTCCGTGATCTCCGCACGGGAAAGGGAGAGATCGATCGCAGCCGAAGGAAACGCCCGATCGTAGAAACCGACGAAGAGCATCAGGCCCAGAACCCCTAAAAGCGTTATCAGCCATTCCCGATGCTGTGAAAGAAAAATGAAAATACGGTGGGTTGACGGTTTTTTCTTCAACGGTGCCTCCTCGGAAATCTTCATCATTCACACAGACATTGAAACACAGACATTGACACACAAACATTGTCACACAGACATGAGTAGAAGTTATTGAACCTTACCTAATAAGGACTATAATCGCCACAATGCTCTTGACGATAAGGGAATAATACGGTCGGCTTTGCCCGTCATGCATCCATTGACACACCCATACTGTAGGAGCGTCTATGTCCCGTCCCATATGGTTCGTTCGCATGATTCAACGCGCGTTTCCCTCCCGGTTCCGCATTGCCCAGTGGACTCAACAATATCCATTCTTCAGAAAGATCGTGGATCACTTCCTCTTTCGCGGCGATGATATCCTCTATCTTCCCAAGGATAACGTTATCCAGATCCATGAGCCCATTCAGCAGCCAGAACAGACGGTGCTACCCTCGAACGTAGTCGGGCACTTTATCGATCAGGCCAACCATCTCTACATTATGAATACCTGCTTCTGCCGGGAAGCCGACGATTGTCAAGATTATCCCATCGATCTAGGCTGTCTCTTTATGGGAGAAGCCGTGCATCAGATCAATCCCAAACTGGGCCACCTGGCGACGCGGGAGGAAGCCCACGCTCACGTCCGGCGGGCGCGAGAGGCCGGGCTGGTCCATATGATCGGCCGCAATCGCATTGACAACGTCTGGATGGGCGTCGGTCCCTCGGGTAAGCTGCTCACCGTCTGCAACTGCTGTCCCTGCTGCTGCCTGTGGAAGGTGCTGCCTGATCTACCCCAGGAGATCGGCGGCAACGTGACGCAGATGCCCGGCGTCTCCGTCACGGTAACCGACGCATGTGTCGGCTGCGGACGTTGTACGCAGGACGTCTGCTTCGTCGACGCGATCGAGGTTATGGACGGACGCGCAGTCATCAGCGAGGCTTGCCGTGGGTGTGGCCGGTGCGTCGAGGTCTGTCCGCACCAGGCCATCACCTTGACCATCGAGGACACGGCGTACGTCCGAACCTCTATCGATCACCTCGCACCGCTCGCAGACCTCCGGTAGATCGAGCTTGGCCGACCAGCTGCCTGGCCGCTAAGGTAGTTCCAGAATTCAAACTATCCCAACCCGGGTGCTTTTTCCTTGGAAAATCCCGGCTATCGGAATGATTTGTTTTTTGGAACAGCCTAAAGTGCCACGCGCAACGTCTTGACGTCGCCGTCCGGGAATACGCGCACCCCCCATGCGTCGGATTCGGCGCGCCCTCCCTCGACCGAGGCAACGCCCTCGATACCCCGTAGGAGCACGGACCAGGAGGCGGAAGCATTCTCAGGCTCTACCGTGATGAGGTCCCCCTCACGGCGCACGCTCAAACGCATGGCGATCTCCCCATCGAGAGACGGGACGACCGCCGAAGCCGTCGCACCCTCCGCGAGTTCGAAGATGTGAAACGTCACCCCATCCGCATAGGCATAGTCCGGGCGGATATCCACCGACCCCATGGGGATCACACAGTTCGGGCGTGCCAGCAGCGGCAGGCTCATCGCGTCATAGGTCTCGTGGATCCAGCCGCCACCCTCAATGCACGCACCGGATAGAAGGTGGGTCCATCGCCCTTCCGGCACGTAGACGTCGACGGAGCCATCGTGAGAGAAGACGGGTGCCACAAGCAAGGAATCCCCTAACATATACTGCCGGTCCAGCGTATCACACCCGGGATCCTCGGGGAACTCCAGATGCATGGCCCGGAGCACCGGCGCGCCCGTTTCACGGGCTTCGACGGCCGCACCGAACAGATAAGGCATCAAGCGGCACTTGAGCTTGGTGAAAAAGCGCAGCACGTCGACGGCTTCCTCATCAAAGAGCCAGGGTACCCGGTACGAGCTGGCCCCGTGGAGCCGGCTGTGCGAGGAAAGCAGCCCAAACGCACACCATCGCTTGTAGACGTCAGCGCTGGCCGTCTGCTCAAACCCTCCCATATCGTGGCTCCAGAAGCCAAAACCGGACATCCCCAACGAGAGTCCGCCGCGCAGCGTCTCGGCCATCGACTCAAACGTCGCCGTTGAGTCCCCGCCCCAGTGCACCGGGTACTTCTGGCTGCCGGCCGTCGCGGAACGCGCGAAGAGCACCGCTTCACCCTCACCCAACGCATCGGTCAGGACGTCAAAGACGGTCTGGTTGTAGAGCAACGTATAGTAATTGTGCATCTTGAACGGATCGGACCCATCATCATAGACGACGTCGGTCGGTATTCGCTCGCCAAAATCGGTCTTGAAGCAGTCCACACCCATATCGACCAACGCACGCAGCTTGTCACCGTACCATTCACACGCCTCCGGGTTCGTGAAATCCACGAGGCCCATCCCTGCCTGCCAGATATCCCATTGCCAGACGTCACCATTGGGCCGTTTAAGCAGATAGCCGTTTGCCATCCCCTCTTCAAACAGCCGGGAACGCTCCGCGATGTAGGGGTTGATCCAGACACAGATGCGCAGGCCGCGTGCCTTGAGCCGGGCCAACATCGCCTCCGGGTCAGGGAACAGCTCCTCGTCCCAGACAAAATCCGACCAATGGTACGCCTTCATCCAGAAGCAGTCGAAGTGAAAGACGTGAAGCGGGAGATCGCGCTCAGCCATCCCCTCGATAAAATGCGTCACGGTCGCCTCGTCGTAGTCAGTGGTAAAGGAGGTCGTCAACCAGAGGCCAAAGGACCAGGCTGGAGGCAGCGCAGGCCGCCCGGTCAGGGCTGTATAACGCTCCAATACCTCTTTGGGCGTGGGTCCATAGATGACGTAGTAGGTCAACGTCTCACCGGGAACGCTGAACTGCACACGTTCCACTTTTTCAGAGGCGACCTCGAAGGACACCTTCTCAGGATGGGCGACGAAAACGCCGTACCCACGGTTGGTCATGTAGAAGGGGACGTTCTTGTAAGCTTGCTCGCTGGCGGTGCCGCCGTCGGCGTTCCACATATCGACGACTTGACCGTTCTTGACGAACGCCGTGAACCGCTCGCCGAGGCCGTAGACGCACTCCCCGACACCCAGGGAGAGCTCCTCCTTGATGTAGCGCCGGCTGGCGTACCCCTCCATGGCCGTCAACGCCGTCGGCGCGCGGTCAGGCTGGTATTGCGATGGCGCCACGTCGACAAACCCCAGGGCGCGCCACCCACTCTGGGTCAACACGCGATCCCCACTTGGATTATGGCCGATAAACTGCACCTGCCAATCACCGGCCTTCTCCACCCGAACACTCAGCTCGCCGCTGGTAAGCATCGCGGCCTCCGCCTCGTTTGACACTTCGACGTCGGAGACCCCCTCGGTCGAGATCTCAAATTTCGGCCCGACCTCACGTCCTCCCTTGTGATGATGGGCTTCGACACGGATGACGTTCGCCATCGGGGAACTGAAACGGACGGTCATCACCGGTTCGTTGATCGTGTCACCGCGTCCGGTCACCCGATTCGTCGGCGCGAAAACCGTCAACGCCTCCTCATCCGCTTCAACATCGTAAACCTGAACCGCCTCGTGCGCGGTCAATCCCGGTCGCATCTTCCAATAGCCGTTCCTGAATTTCATCGTCTACGCTCCCTTTCACGAGTCGCACCCCGTATCCTACACACCTATCTTTGACATCCACGCGCCCGCCGTCCTGCCCAATCGTCCGCGCGCCGACCCGACGTCGAGCCCGGCCCGCTCCATCCCCAACAACACCCCGCCCACCACCGGCGGCACCTGCAGCCGGGTCAACCGCGCACCCGGAGCAACCGTATGAAGGGCCGCCAGCATCGTCTCACCCAGACGTGAACTGGCGCCAAAGAGGCTTCCAATCTGAACGACCTCAAAATCCTCGCTCTCGAAGTCAAGCTGCCGCGCGACCCCCATCACCAGGCTGCCGAGCTCACGCCCGGCCCAGCGGATGAGATCCTGAGCCACCGCATCCCCATCGTCCGCCGCCTCAAAGATGACCGGCGCAGCATCCGTGCCGATCTCGTACCGGTCCAGACAGATGCCCTCCAGCAAGTCCTCAACATCGTCCGCGCCGGCGTACTCGACAAACGCCGACGTCAGTAGGGTCGCCGGCCCCCGCTTCGTAAACGCCCGAGCGACCGCGCGAACGGCCTCGGGGACCAGGGTGTCGGCCCCGCCGTATTCCCCCAATTTCGCGGCCCCTCCCGTCGTGTGGCCCAGACGACCGTCGCGGTCGCGTCCCCAGCAGTTAGCCCCCGTACCGGCGACGATGGCCAATCCCCACCCCGACTCCGCACCCGCCACCAACCCCAACATCGCGTCGTTGACCAGGGTAAAAGGTGCCCCAAACCCCAGGGTGTCGATGGCCTGCAGATGGCGCACCCGTTCGCCGGGCCAGTCGTAGCCGGCGATGCCGAACCCCACCCCGGCGACGTCCCCGATCTGAATATCTGCCGAGGTGAGCGCAGCACCAGTCACAGCCTGGAGCGCATCCTGCAGACCGTCCCACCCGACCACTTCATAGCTGCCCGCGCCTGCCTGCCCCAATCCAACCGCGCGTCCTTGTTCATCCGCCACCAAGGCCCGGCTGTGTGTACCCCCGATATCATAGCCCATGAAGTATTGTGTCATCCCGCCTTCTCCTCAATATGCTGGCGCATTATGAATACACGAAATCCAACGTGGCATCCCCGCCTTTATCAATCCGCCTCAATGACCTCCATCTCGGCGAATTGCATCGCATACCCCTCATCCTCCACCGCATCCAGTTCCGTTGCGACCACCCGAATGAAGCGGTACGCGTCCGGCGTGAACGTAAACGTCTGCCGTTGGCGGGCCGGCTCCCCCGGATCGTAGTCTGTATGCACCGCCAGGTCCGTCCACGGCCCCTCCCTGTCGGCGCTCCCCTGAATCTTGAAATCGACCGGGAAGCCGTCCCC
>DAOTTS010000139.1:0-9352 GCA_034437735.1 Anaerolineae bacterium | reverse complement strand
TTCGCGGGTTGTCAAATGGACGAGGGTCGACGGACGATGGACGACGGACGATAGCAATATGACGCAACGGGCTGCGGGGGGCCGCGCGTGGCGCAGGGAATCGAAGCCGGGCGCAGTAGGCGATAGGTGCGATGCACTCCCGTGCACAACCATCAATGATCAGCAACGTTGAAGAACGAAAAAGTTTACAAAGCCCTTCAAGGTTCGAGTGCGTTGCACCGGGTTGAGGCAGGAATTGCAACTGCCACGCGCGGGGGTGACTACGCGACCTTCCTCATTGCGATGGGGGCACGAATTAAAGACACCATCAACCCAATCGCTGGCCCTCATTTTACCAGAATGATCAATAGTATTTACTTGCAGCATATAGTTTTGTGTCTCCGGCAATAAGGAGTATAATAAATACGGGCAAATCCCCCCATTCAAGGGGAGTATGCTTCAAAGTGAGTATGCTTCAAAGGGATTGTGCCGAAAGCACCTCTTCATCACGTTCGCGGAAGTCGATTGCGAAGGGACCATGCTGTGTCAAAAGACATCGAAAGTGACACCCAAGCTGTCGAAAGCGTAGCTTATGCACACTCGCGCAACGATCACGGGAAACGCCATCACCTGGTGGATCATCTCAGCGATGTAGCGGATCTGGCTTCCCAGTTTGCGGCATCGTTCGACGCCGCCCGGTTAGGGTACTATCTGGGACTCTGGCACGATCTCGGCAAGTTCAGCCCGGACTTCCAAACCTATCTGCGGCAAGCGGAAGCCGGCAAGCGCAAGCGAGGCCCTGACCACAAAGCCGCCGGCGCTCATCTGGCAATCCAAGAGAAACTCGACCCCGTTGCGCTTCTGCTCCAAGGGCACCACGGCGGCATGAAGAACAAACAGGACTTCAAGCAGTGGTTCAGGAAACACAGATCCGCAGCCGACCCGATCCTGGCGATCGCGCACAAAACAATTCCAGAGTTGCGCCCCGAGACGCCTCTCCAGCTGCCGGCCTATGTAAACCCGCAGGCCGACCTACAACGCCTTGAGTTTTTCCTACGCTTCCTTTTCTCCGCCCTGGTCGATGCCGACTTCCTGGATACCGAACACCATTTCAGCGCGGAGCAGAGCGAACTCAGAGGGTACAAACTCACCCTGCATGACCTGTGGGCACAATTTCAGGAAGCCCAACGTCAATTCGATCGTGCGCCGGATACCCCCGTCAACCGCAGCAGGCACCAGATCTACCGAGCTTGCATTGAAGCCGCCACGCAGCCGCCGGGCCTGTTCCGTCTGACGGTCCCGACCGGTGGGGGCAAGACCCGGTCGGGAATGGGCTTTGCGCTGCGCCACGCGCTGGAACACGGCCTCCGCCGCGTCGTGGTTGCGGTGCCCTTCATCACCATCACCCAGCAGACCGCCGGAGTCTACCGTGACATCTTCAACGCCGACGGAAAGAACACCCAGGCGGTGCTGGAGCACCATAGCGGTATCACTGAATCCAGAGATGAGCCGGATGAATACGATCCGCGCGCCGTTTGGGCGCGACTCGCGGCTGAGAACTGGGACGCGCCGGTCGTTGTCACCACCACGGTGCAGCTTTTCGAGAGCCTCTTCGCCAACAGTTCGAGCCGTTGCCGAAAGCTCCACCGGCTGGCCAAGAGCGTCATCATCCTGGATGAAGCGCAATCGCTGCCGGCCCAGCTTCTCGATCCAATTCTCGGTGGATTGCGCGAGCTTTGCACCCACTATGGAAGTACGGTGGTGCTCTCAACCGCCACGCAGCCGGCCTTCGACGCCATCCCGATCTTCGCAGCCCTGGACGCCCGGGAGATTGTGCCCACACCCGCCCGGCATTTTCAGGCGCTCAAGCGGGTAAACTATGACTGGCGCATCGAGGCCCCCCTGTCCTGGGAGGATGTCGCCGGCCTGATGCGAGAAGAACCTCAGGCCCTGGCGATCCTCAACACCAAGAAGGATGCGCTGGCCCTTCTGGACGCACTGGACGACCCGGATGCGCTTCATCTATCGACGCTGTTGTGCGGCGCCCACCGTGCCGAGCGGATCGCGGAGATCACACACCGGCTGGCAAGCGGCGAGCCCTGCCGGCTCGTCGCCACCCAGGTCGTCGAAGCCGGGGTTGACCTCGACTTCCCACTCGTCCTACGGGCACTGGGTCCCCTGGACAGCATCATCCAGGCGGCCGGCCGCGCAAATCGAGAGGGACGATTGGATAACGGACGGGTCATCGTCTTTGAGCCGGTCGAGGGCGGATCCCCCCCGGGCGCGTACCGGCGGGCAACGCAGACCACCCAAACGATGTTGAACGCCGGCAATCTCGATATGGACGATCCGGTCAGCATTCGGCGTTATTTCCAGAAGCTCTACCCCTTGGAGGATACGGACCAGAAAAAGATTCAGAAGAAGCGCAGGGAACTGGACTATCCCGAGGTCGCCCGCCGTTTCCGCCTGATTGACGATGACACCGTCAACGTGGTCATCACGGAATATGGCACCCAAACAGAACGCCGACGGGTGCAGGCTACCCTCGATAGTCTCCGCGCGGGCGCGCCCCCCACACGTTGGATACTGCGACAGCTTCAGCCGTACACGGTTTCATTACGACGCCGGCAGGCCATCGAACACCAGAGGCAGGGGTTTCTCTCATCCGATGAGGTTGCGCCCGGTCTTTGTGAATGGCTGGGCCGATACGATGACGTTCGCGGCCTATCCGCCAGCGATATGGATGCCGATGCGCTTGTATTCTAACGAGTCGGCAGATTCACAGCAAGCATCAGTTAACATCCTGACACACAGTCAATATAGGACAAGGAGGTGTCCGTGATAACCGATTATCCACCCCTGGAAGTGCGTGTGTGGGGCGAGTTCGCGTGCTTTACACGCCCCGAGATGAAAGTGGAACGCGTGAGCTATCCCGTGCCGACGCCGTCCGCAGCACGCGGCATCCTGGAGGCCATCTTCTGGAAACCGCAGTTCAAGTGGCGTATCCAAGAGATATGGGTGCTGAACCCCATCCGGTACTTCTCCATCCAGCGGAACGAGGTGAACTCGAAGGCCAGTCGGCGGTCTGCGGCGCGCTGGGAGAAGCACGGCGGGCACTATATCGCCGATGAGGATCGTACCCCGCGCCATACCCTGGCGCTGCGGAACGTCGACTACGTCATCCGCGCCCACGTCGACCTGCAGCCGGGCGTAAGTGATCATCCGGCGAAATACCGCGACCAATTCCGCCGGCGCGTGAGCAAGGGGCGCTGCTTCTCACGGCCCTATCTGGGGTGCCGCGAGTTCGCGGCTCGATTCGCGGAACCGACCGGTGACGAGCGCCCCATCGATTGGAGCGAGGGCATCGGGCGCATGCTCTACGATCTCGAGTACCGCGACGATGGCCGCGGCACCCCTGTGTTCTTCCGGGCGCGCCTGGAGGACGGGGTGCTGCACGTACCGCCCCCACCGTGGAAGGAGGGCTAGATGCTACTTCAACGGCTCGTCGAGTACGCCGACCGCCAGGACGACCTAGCGCCGCCCCTCTATACCAAAGCCTGGGTGCGCTACGTGATCGAACTGGATCGTGACGGCAATCTGCTGAATCCCGAACCGATCGATTTAGCTGAGAGTGGCAATCGGCGGGGACAGCAGCGACAAGTGCCCAAAGTACAACGAAGTGGACTTGCCATCAGACCCTATCTGCTAGCAGATAACGCCGAATACACCTTAGGCCTTGCGCGCGATCCATCGCGCAAGGAACGAGCACAGAATTGTCATCAAGGATACTTAGACCTCCTACAAGTTTGCGTAGAAGAAACAGAAAACCCTTTAATCACAGCTGTGCTGAATTTCCTGCACGACAATCCAGCGTCTAAGCTAGACCTGTCGGAAGACTTCGACCGGGATGGCAAGATCATCTTCCGTGTCGGGGGCATCTTCCCCCATCGCCAGCGGACTTTTCAGCGATTCTGGGCGCGGTACAACGCACCCAAAACCACCGGCAAGAAAGCCACCCGGGAGATGGCATGTATAGTCTGTGGAGAGGTCAAGCCGGTCGTCAAGCGACTGAAGGGCAAAATCAAGGGCATTCCCGACGGCCATTCGACCGGTACCGCGCTGATTTCCGCTAACGAAGCCGCTTTCGAGTCCTACGGTCTGGAAGCTTCACACATCGCGCCAATCTGCCTGGAGTGCGGCGATCGCTTCACCAAGGCCCTCAATCATCTATTACGGGATGACAGCCGGCACGTCTGGTTCAGCCACCTGGTCTTCGCCTTCTGGACGCGGGAGGAGGTTGGCTTCAGCCTGGCCGGATGGCTCAAGGAACCGGAAGCGCAGGAGGTTCGAGCCCTGATCGAAAGCGTGCGCTCGGGTCAGCGGGTCAGCGACGTGGACGACACCGCGTTCTACGCAGTCTCGCTCTCGGGCAGCGGCGGGCGCGCGGTGGTGCGCGACTGGGTCGATACAACCGTCGGCCGCGCAAAAACCTCGCTGGCACGTTGGTTCGACGGTCAGGAGATTGTCGATGCCTGGGGCGAAGCCCCCCGACCTTTGGGCATTTACGCCCTAGCAGGGGCCACCGTGCGCGACCTCAAGGACGTATCACCTTCTACTTACCGCATCCTGCTTCGGGCCGCACTGACGGATACCCCCCTGCCCTGGCATCTCCTGGAACAGGCGGTGCGGCGCAGCCACGCCGAGCGCGACGTCACCCGGACCCGCGCGGCGTTGATCAAACTCGTATTTGCAAGCCAACGTGAAGAAAAGGAGCTTACCATGATTCAACTGCAGACCGATCATCCGGAACCCGCCTACCACTGCGGCCGGCTGCTGGCAGTCCTGGAGCAGATCCAGCGCACGGCCATCGGCAGCAACATCAACACCACCATCGTCGACCGATTCTACGGCACCGCCTCCACGGCACCCGCCTCGGTCTTCGGTCGATTGCTGCGGGGCGCGCAGCCGCATATGTCCAAGCTGCAGCGGGATCGTCCCGGTGCTGCTTATGCCCTCCAAGAACGGATGGAGGAGATTATGGCCGCCCTACCGGCGTTCCCGCACACCCTCAATCTGAAACAACAGGGGTTGTTCGCGCTGGGTTACTACCACCAGCGCGCTTACGACCGCGCCCAGGCCCGCGCGAAAGCGGCAGCCAGGGCTGATGCCTCTGAGTCAGAATGAACAGCCATGCCATCACAGCCCAGCGATTTACGAACA
This sequence comes from Anaerolineae bacterium, assembly GCA_034437735.1. Taxonomy (GTDB): domain Bacteria; phylum Chloroflexota; class Anaerolineae; order B4-G1; family SLSP01; genus PWVB01. Next base: position 4,153 of record DAOTTS010000139.1, on the reverse strand, counting down.
GGAAGCAAGATCCATACGCTCTCAATCCGAAAAGGAGACTATCATGACCCAACCAGTGTATCTCGACACGAACCGGCGCCACGACTTTGTTCTCTTCTTTGACGTTAAGGACGGCAACCCAAACGGGGACCCCGATGCCGGCAATCTGCCCCGCGTCGATCCCGAGACTATGCAGGGCCTGGTCACCGACGTGGCCATCAAACGCAGGGTCCGCGATTGGGTGGACGCGCTGCGCGGCAGTAAGGGCGCGTACAAGATTTACGTGCAGAGTGGCGAAGCCTTGAACACCAAGCACAAGCGGGCCTACGAAGCCTTGGACCTTGAATCGACGGGATCCAAACAGGATACGGCGACGATCGATAAGGCTCGGACGTGGATGTGCCAGAACTTCTACGACATCCGCACCTTTGGAGCGGTGATGACCACCGGCGTGAACTGCGGTCAGGTGCGCGGCCCGGTGCAGCTCACCTTTGCCCGATCCATCGACCCGGTGGTGCCTATGGACATAACCATCACGCGCGTTGCCGTCACGCGGGAGGAGGACGCCCAAGTCGTCGTCAGTGACGAAGGTACAACAGGCGGCAAACAGACCGAAATGGGCCGCAAGGCGATCGTGCCCTACGGGCTATACCGCGCGCACGGCTTCTACAACCCGCACTTTGCGGAACAGACCGGCTTTTCAAGCGAGGATCTGGGTCTGTTCTGGCAGGCGCTCCAGCAGATGTGGGATCTGGACCGCTCGGCCTCGCGGGGTATGATCGCTTGCCAAGGCATCTACATCTTCTCACACGAGAGCGCCCTGGGAAACGCCCCCGCGCACAAGCTCTTCGAGCGCATCCAGGTGCAGCAACAGCATGGGGTGGACGTACCGCGCAGCTTCCGCGACTATGAGGTGCAGATCGACGAGCGGACCATACCCGACGGCGTCGTGCTGTCGCGCATCCTGGAATGAACGATGACTGACCCTGAGCGAGCGGTGGTTGGCGATGAGCCCCTTGACGTTCTGATCTCAGCTATCGAGCATTACAGTTACTGTCCGAGGCAGTGTGGGCTGATTCATCTCGAACGGACGTATGACGAGAATGTGTATACGGTTCGCGGCACGCTGGCCCACGAACGGGTGGACACAGGGGTCGATACGATGAGAGAAGGTGTCCGGACCAAACGGGACGTCCCCGTTTGGTCCGACCGTCTCCGCATACGCGGCAAAGCCGATCTGGTCGAGTTCCGACCCGACGGGCCCTATCCCGTGGAGTACAAAGTCGGAGGACGCCGGGGGGCACACGCGGATCTTCAACTGTGCGCGCAGGCATTGTGCCTGGAGGAGATGCTCGGCGTTACCGTACGACGCGGGGCAATCTACTCTCATCGCGAACGCCGGCGTCACGAGGTCGAGATTGACGACACATTACGCCGGCAGACGGAGACAGTGATTGAGCGAATTCGCACGCTCCTTCAGGCTCAGCGCTTACCTCCGGTCCTGAACGATGCCCGCTGCCGCCACTGTTCGCTGCAAGACACCTGCTTGCCCAAGGTCGTCGGCGAACCGGCCCGGATCCGAGGTATGCAGAGTGTCCTCTTCCAGCCGTGGGGCGACCTGGACCAGTGACAAAGGGAACCTACCCATGCCTGAACTTTTGAACGTGCTTTACGTGCAGACCCAAGGCGCCTTTTTGAGTCTTGAACACGATACCGTGAGAATCAAGGTCGACGACGAGACCAAGTTACGCGTCCCCTTGCTGCGCCTGAGCGGGATTGTGGTCTTCGGACGGGTGATGCTCACCCCGTACCTGATCCAGCGCTGCGCCGAGGATGGGCGGTCGCTGGTCTGGATGACCGGGCACGGCCGCTTTCGGGGACGATTACGAGGGCCGACCCAAGGGAACGTACTGCTACGACGCGCCCAGCATACCGCGTTGTCGGACGGCGATCACCCACAACGCATTGCACGTCAAATCGTCGCCGGCAAAATTCATAACAGCCGGAATCAAATTCTCAGATCGGGTCGGGATACCGACGATGCAGCGGACAAAGCCGCACTGGCCCAAGCCGCCGATCGCCTGGCCGACGTGCTCCGGCGCCTAGAGGGCGCAGACGATCTCAATGAGGTACGCGGTGCCGAAGGGGAAGCCGCCCGCGCCTACTTCAGCGTCTTCAATGCCATGCTAAGAGTCGACGACGAGGGGCTCACCTTCAAGAAACGAACCCGGCGCCCACCCCGCGATCCGGTAAACTCGGTGCTTTCCTTCCTTTACGCCCTACTCGCCTCGGAGTGTGCGTCGGCGGCGGAGGGGGTAGGGCTTGACCCGCAGGTCGGCTACCTGCACGCCCTTCGGCCCGGCCGACCCGCCCTGGCGTTGGACCTGATGGAAGAGCTCCGATCACCGTTGGCGGACCGCCTGACCATGACGTTGATCAATCGCCGGCAGCTTCAAGCCAAGCATTTTGAGGAGAAGGACGGCGGCGCGGTCTATCTTACCGAAGAGGGAAGACGCACGGTGCTGGTAGCCTATCAAAAACGGAAGGAGGCAGAGATTGAGCACCGCGTGCTTGAGCGGAAAATACCGTTCGGTCTCGTCCCTCATGTACAAGCCCGGCTGCTGGCACGACATTTGCGCGAAGACCTGGAACACTACCCACCTTTCATCTACCGATAGGGAGGTTAACCCGGTGGAAGTCCTGGTGACATACGACGTATCGACCGCAGATACGGACGGAGAGCGCCGGTTGCGCCGAGTCGCGAAGATCTGCGAGGGATTTGGACAGCGGGTCCAAAACTCCGTTTTCGAGTGCACGCTGAACGAAGCGCAACGCGAGCAACTTGTGCATCGTCTGGAAGACGCTATCGACACGGATGAAGACAGTCTGCGTATCTATCGCCTGCGACAGCCCCGCGCGCAGTTTGTCCAGGTGATCGGGCGGTCTTTAGAGTTTGACGTGCGCGATCCACTTGTGGTGTGATGGCGAACCCCCAGCTGTTCCCATGACCCAGGGGGGGTTCGCGCATCAACCGGGTCAGAAACGCCGGCGTACGACCGGTCTTGCCGATCCAGACGCGTTTTACACACCGCCGGATCCCGTTATGCGAGGGATTCAGGCAGAATTTGGAGGGTCATCGAGGGTTCCGGGTCAATCCAGGGGGGATCATGCTGATAACCAACCGCAGAAAGGGGGTAAAAAGGACAAAGTGGGAACGTTTGGGCACACAAAGTGCCGTAGCACCCGACCTCAGAGTCGGGTGAGGGTTGAAATCAGCCGTTCGGTACTCGATGTGTCCCCGGCCCACAGGGTAGCACCCGACCTCAGAGTCGGGTGAGGGTTGAAATAATCAGGCTGCGCAGTTTCCGTGCAGCGAAGCCATTGTAGCACCCGACCTCAGAGTCGGGTGAGGGTTGAAATCAGTTCGGGGGCTTCCACCCGGTGACGTTACTGGTGTAGCACCCGACCTCAGAGTCGGGTGAGGGTTGAAATTCGATAGCCATATTCAGCATGTGCTCGGCCCTTGTAGCACCCGACCTCAGAGTCGGGTGAGGGTTGAAATGCTTCGATGAATGGCATTAACGTTATCAAGGGCAAGGTAGCACCCGACCTCAGAGTCGGGTGAGGGTTGAAATCAGTTGTGCCCGGAGAGTGACGATGGCACGGTGACGATCGTAGCACCCGACCTCAGAGTCGGGGGAGGGTTGAAATTGGCGTTGGCGTATTGCGCATGCGAGCGTATCTGGTAGCACCCGACCTCAGAGTCGGGTGAGGGTTGAAATTAGCTCGGAGCCGGTATTGTCGAACGTCCAGGTAGCACCCGACCTCAGAGTCGGGTGAGGGTTGAAATACCCCGAGGCGTCTCTTGATCCCATTCGCTGGGTGTAGCACCCGACCTCAGAGTCGGGTGAGGGTTGAAATGATGGCGAATTGGGAGCGGGTGATTATACCGCATCGTAGCACCCGACCTCAGAGTCGGGTGAGGGTTGAAATTTCCCACAGGCTTGGGAAGCGGTTCGTAAGACAGGTAGCACCCGACCTCAGAGTCGGGTGAGGGTTGAAATGGGGTCCCACTGGCGGGCCGCGCGACGTATGGCAGTAGCACCCGACCTCAGAGTCGGGTGAGGGTTGAAATCAGGAGACCGGCGCGGGGGCGCGGCGGCGAAGGCGTAGC
>DAOTTS010000138.1:0-51612 GCA_034437735.1 Anaerolineae bacterium | reverse complement strand
GATAAAAGCTACTTTCGCCTGGGTATGGACTGGTTTAGACAGCATACGCGCTTCGACAAGCCGTTGAGATTGCATTTCAGACCTTATCTTTGAAAGTGATAGGTAGCCAGAAGATATTCTAGTAATTTGCGTCGATGATAGGGATGGCGGAGCTTGCGAAGCGCTTTTCTCTCGATCTGACGGACACGTTCGCGACTGATCTCCAATTCGTCCGCGAGCTCCTGGAGGGTGTGCCGGCGGTTGCCTTTAAGGCCAAATCTGCATAGTAGAATATGAATCTCACGCTCGGAGAGCACGTCGGTCATAACCTCATCGAGGTCCTCTTGCATCAGGTGTTGCTGGACGGTTTCATCAGGGGGCGGTGTCTCCTCATCCTCAAGAAGGTTGACCAGTTCGCTGTCCCCCGCCTCACCCACCGGCATATTGAGGGATAGGGCATGTTGCGATATCTGCATCAATCGTTCGATGCGTCTCGGGTCTTCGACGTTCAGCTCATCAGCGATCTCTTCGGCGGTAGGATTACGTCCCAAGCGCTTTTCGAGAGTCTGGGAGGCCTTGTGGAAGCGACGAATGCGACTGCGGAGGTAATAGGGAAGCCGAATCGTGTATCCTTGGCGGGTGAGGGCCCGTTTGATCGACTGGCGAATCCACCACATCGCGTAGGTGCTGAACCGGTTGCCCATCTCATAGTCAAACTTGTCCACTGCCTTGATGAGCCCGATATTGCCTGCCTGGATGAGATCCTGGAACGGCAGCCCATAGTTGCGGTATTTCTTCGCCACACTGACCACCAGGCGCGTATTCGCCTGGATAAACGTTGCACGAGCTTCCTCCGCAAGATCGATCTGCTTGCGGAGCGTTTGCTCTTCCTCCAAGGAGAGGTCATCCGCTTCGGCGAGTCGCTGCTCCGCCTCTTCGCCTGCCTCAATTTGCTTGGCAAGTGCGACTTCATCCTCGGCGGACAGCAGGGGCATTTGGCCGATCTGGTTGAAATAGAGGCTTAACGCGTCATCGGACCCGATGCGCGCCGAGATAGGCATCTCATCGTCCTCGTCGTCTTCCTCCCATCCCAGGTCGGGTAAGACATCCTCGTCGTCGGATGCACGCAGTAGGTCCTCAAGTTCCTCGGCTTCGAGATCGGAAAAGAGGTCTTCGTCAATCTCGCTCAGAGTAATCCTCCATTGGCATTTACCGGTGTCATTCCTAAGTAAGTAAGAACAAGTATCTTAACACTGCTCATAGCCCCCGTCCTCGGGGGCGGTCTTCAAGAATGAAGAAACTTTTACGGAGTTACTTAGCTATACTCACATGGTAAGGGAGATACTAAACTTGGCAAGAGCGTTCAAACCATCGGACGTCGGTGGTGTTGAGTCCGTTGATCAACGGCTGATAGAGCGGTACGGCGAAATCGCTATCCCAATACCCTATCGAGGGCGGCGATGTCTTCCCTGGTTCCCGGTTATCAACCGATGCTGACGTCAGCCTCAAGCTGCAGCCACTTGAGAATATCGCGTCGCCGAAGTACCCCCTGAAGCTGGCCTTGGTCATCCAACACCGGGAGTTGGCGAACGTCGGTGCCGATCAGTTGGGTGAGTGCCACATCGGCGCAATCATCCGGCGATACGGTACTCAATTGATCGACGGGCGTCATAATGTCGTCGACCGAGGTAGCGTTCCAGGCGTCGCGGTTCACGGCACGGACGTCGTCCAGTGTGACGATGCCCCTCAATTGCCTATGCTCCAGAACCGGGAAGGCGTGGTCATCGGATTGCATGATGTGGCTGTGGATCAACGTGTCCACCGTCGTGCTGGTCGAGACGGTGGGGGGATCCTTCCGCATCAGTTGGGAGACGGGTACGTCTTCGAGAATATCCCGAATGATGAGCTGTTGATAGCTCTGAACCGCTGCATTATGCATAAACCATCCGATAAAGGCGAGCCACAGACCGTTAATGAAACCGGTGCCGAAGACTGGAATGCTGACCCCGAAGGCCATAGAGATGCCGCCGAAGATCAACAGCCAGGCGATACCCCGACCGATAAAGGACGCCCATTGGGTGGCTTGCCTGAGGTTGTCCGTGACGCCCCAGAAGATGGAGCGCAGCACGCGTCCGCCATCCAAGGGAAAACCTGGAATGAGGTTGAAGAGCCCCAGGATGACGTTGACCGAACCGAGCCACGCGACGATCGTCTGGATCGGGGAGAGATTGGCGAGAAAGTTCTGAGGATTGAGCGCCCGGGTGGTCGGCATATCCGTCGTCAGGTTAACGCCCAGGAGCAGCACGGTGCCGATAACAAGGCTGGTCAGGGGACCAAGCGCGGCCATCGTGAACTCTGCGCTCGGGGACGGAGGTTCCTGTTGGATATTGGACACACCGCCGAAAAGGTGGAGCCGTATGCTTTGTACGGACATCCCCCGCGATTGGGCCACCAGGGAATGGGCCAACTCGTGAGCCAACACGGAGAGGAAAAAGAGAAGCGCACCGAGGACGGCGATGCCCCAGCGAAGCGCTGGGTTCCACTGGCCGTGGGCGCCCCCGAAGGCGGTTGCAAGATTCCAGGTAGTCAGGAAAAAGATCAGCAGCCAGCTCCAATCAACACGTATCTGGATGCCGAAGAGTTTACCTAGCTTGAATCCACTGCGCATGTGAGCCTCCTAACGTACAGTGTGTCGTCCAGATGGTCGTCCGTCCGGTAAGGATAGTGCGCACAGGTGCTAGTGTTATCAGATAGATAGGAAGAATAAACCGTCGTGGGTGGTCCACCCACGACGGTTTAGATCATTGGGTTTACGATTCCGCTTCCTCTTCGATAAGTTCGTCGGACTCTGCGGGTGTCTCGTCGACCTCAGACTCTTCGTCTTCGACGGTCGATTCCTCCGAGGATGCTGCTTCTGCGACCGGCGCTTCCGCCATACTTTCTTCTGCCGTCTCGACTTCTTCATCGGCCTCTGGTTCAGCTTCGGCCTCTGCCGGCTCGGTCTCGGCGGCAGCCTCGGGTTCCGGCTCGATCTGTTCCTCCAGCCGGAGGGAAATCCGCTGCTTGAGCGGGTCGATGTTCAGGATGCGGACCTGTGCCTTGGAGCTGGGAACCAACTCGGTCAGGGTCCGTTCGCCCTGGGGCATCTCGGAAACGTGCACCAGGCCTTCAACACCCTCGCCGACGTCAACGAACGCGCCGAAGTCTGTGACGTGGGTGATCGTGCCCTCGACCACGTCTCCTCGGTGCAGCTTGTCGGTGACCTGTTCCCATGGATCGGGGAGCAGGCGCTTGCGGCTCAGCGCAATGCGCTCGCGGTCCCGATCGACGTCCAGGACGTAGATTTCGACCTCTTCGCCGACTTCGAGGACGTCACGCGGGTGTCCGATGTGATCCCAGGAGATCTCCGAGATGTGAAGAAGCCCATCGATGCCGCCCAGGTCGATAAACGCGCCAAAATCGACGAGGTTGCTGACGATACCTGTCCGGATCGCGCCCTCGTGCAACTCGGCAAGTAATTCCTTGCGGTGCAGGGCTGCGGCCACACGTTCTGAAAGGATCAAGCGGCGGCGGCGTTGATTGACCTCGATGACCATCACGGACAAGGTCTTGCCCACCAGTTCCTTTTTGATCTCTTGTCGCTTATCGCGGTTGGCGCCACGCGGGATCGAGGTGAGGTGCGAGTTGGGAATGAAGCCTCGCAAGCGACCGAGGGGCGCGAGTACGCCACCACGGTTCACACCGCTGACCTCGACTTCGATGACTTCCTCATCCTCCATCAGGTTCTCGGCGCGGAGCCAGTCCTTGTGCTCCAGCCCCTGCTTCAGCGAGACGATCACGGCGCTCTGGTCAACAGGAACCTTGATGACCCGAACGGGGATGCGATCACCGACCGCAAGTCCCTCGAGGTACTCCTCTTTGACGTTCTCAAGGTCGCGTTCCTGAATCTCGCCATCGCGTTTACCATTTAACTCGACGAAGATATCGTGATCGCCGATGGATAGAATGGTAGCCTCGAAGACGTCACCTCGTCGGGGGCGTTCGTTCAAGTAATCGCCCTCAACCAGCAAATCCCACCACTTCGGTTGATTGTTCTGCGTCTCTTGTTGGTTAACTGCCATTGTTGCTAAAAGTTCCTCCCTGTTATAAATGATAGGGCCTTTTTCAGCCCCCTGCTAACTTACCATACCATAAACCGACAAACTCAGAAGGTGCACTTGGTTGGTATTGTGTCCGGATCGCGTTAGGCGAGTTGGAATTATGTTGGCTTCGTGACCCATCCTCATTTGCCAAAGCGATAACCGACACCCCGCACGTTGACGATATATCTGGGATGTGAAGGGTCCGGCTCGATTTTCTGCCGCAACTGGTGAATATACCACTTGATGATATTCCGCGCTTCCCTTAACGTCTCGGGCTCGTAATCACGGACCACCTCGACTAACTCCGGAGGCTCGATGACACTCTCGGCGTTCCTGATCAGGTGGATGAGCAGGTCGAATTCACTCGGGGTGAGATCCAGGCGCTCTCCCTCCCGGATGGCTTGGTGCTTGTCAACGTCAACCTTGAAGGGGCCGTGCTCGTAAACCATATGTTCGTCTTCCGGTTCGGGCGTGCGCTCCTGGCGAGCTTCTGCCTCGGCGAGCACCTCCTGCACCGCCTTCCGCAGCTCTTCGGGGGTGAGCGGTTTCAAAAGATAACGGTCGACCCCTTCTTCGATTGCGGTCATCGCTGATTCCAACGAGCCATGAGCGGTAAGAATGACCACGACCGCTTTGGGCCAGCGCCACCGTACGGCTTCAAGCACTCTGAGCCCATCGGTGCTCCCACCGAGTTTAAGATCCAGCATCACCAGATCAAAACTGCGATCCCGGAGTATCTTCAGTGCCTCTTCGCCACTGGACGCGACTTTGACCTGGTGTCCAATCTGTTCAAGGGTCTGTTGGATGAAGAAACGAATCCCAGCTTCATCATCGACAACCAACGTCTGTACGTCATTCGCCATAGGCGCTCCTGTTGAGGTCACGGTACCTTGCCCCATCATTGAAAGATAAGGAGAGGAAAGGGTTGAACGAAGGAATGTGGCGTACTCTGGATATTTGCCTGCTGCTTACCATACTCGTATGCATACTCATATAGTATACTGGGTATTTGCAAAATAGGCAAAGTCGCATTCGACCGCGATCCTCCCCGGTGGCTGAGCAAAAAATCTGAGCCTGTGCGACCTTTACGCTCGATGTATAATACATGTCAGGGGAGCTATTCGTGTATGTGTGTTCTGAGTTGACTTTATGGTTTGACGGAGCTTGTGACGCTATCACTGGATCTGTAATTTAATGGGAGGTTTTGCGATGCCTTATGGATACCAAGGAAAAATACTGCACGTTGACCTGACGAACGGTACGTTGGAGGTCGAGGAGCCCGAAAAGACGTTCTATCGAAAGTATATGGGCGGCAGTGCGATGGGCGGGTACTACCTGCTCAAGCACACGCCGGCGCACGCTGATCCCTTGGGTCCCGAAAACACGCTCAGCCTGATGGTGGGGGTGATGACAGGGGCGCCTATCTCCGGGCAAGCGCGGGTCTCCGCGACGGCTAAATCGCCTGTCAGCGGATTGGCCGATGAGTCCGCCGCCGGTGGGTTCTGGCCTGCCGAGCTTAAATTCGCGGGTTTTGACGGCATTGTGGTGCATGGAAAGTCCGAGTCACCGGTCTATCTTTGGGTTCACGACGGAGAGGCCGAGCTCCGAGATGCCGAACCGTTGTTGGGTAAGTTCACCGCCGACGTCGAGGACACGATCCGTGAGGCGTTGGACGATGATCGGATTCAGATCCTGCAGTACGGGCCGGCTGCCGAGCGCGGGATCCGGTATAGTGCGTTGGTCAACAATGCGAACCGCGTCAACGGGCGGGGCGGCATGGGGTTGGTGATGGCGTCCAAGAATCTGAAGGCGGTTGCGGTGCGCGGTCGCCAGCGACCTGAGCTCGCCGATCAGGACGCCCTGATGGAGCTGGCCCGCTGGGGTGCGAAGAACGTCGATGACTCCGGTGTGGCCGGATTCAAGCGCCTTGGAACCTCGGCGCTGGTTCTCTCCCAGTCACAGACGGGGGGGCTGCCAACCCGGAACTGGTCCAGCGGCACCTTCGAGGGCGCGGAGGCGATCAGCGGCGAGCGGATGGCCGAGACGATCCTCCAGGAGGGGGATACGTGCTACGGGTGTGCGGTGCGCTGCAAGCGCGTGGTCGAGGTGGATGAGGGCCCTTATCAGGTCGATCCCCGTTACGGCGGGCCGGAGTATGAGTCGATCGCAGCGCTGGGATCGTACTGTGGGGTGGACGACCTGGCGGCGGTGGCGAGGGCTAATCAGCTCTGCAACATGTATGGAATGGATACGATCGCCTGTGGCGGTACGATCGCGTGGGCGATGGACTGTTTCGAGAAGGGGCTTCTGACGACTGAGGAAACCGGCGGTCTGGATTTGACCTTCGGTAACGCCGAGGCGATGGTGCGGATGGTCGAGATGATTGGCGAACGCGAGGGCCTGGGTGAGGTGCTCGGCGAGGGATCGGCGGCGGCCGCGGAAGCGCTGGGCTTCGGAGAGGATCTCGTGGTTGCGGTGAAGGGACGCGAGCTTCCGGCCCATATGCCCCAGGTCAAGCGCGAAATGGCCCTTCTCTATGCGGTCAATCCCGGCGGTGCCGATCACACCGTCAGCGAGCACAGTACGTCCTATATGCGCTTCCCCGAGGGGATGGCGACGTTGGATCTTCTCGATCCTCAACCCGCCGATGTGCTCAACGATGAGATGGTGCGCTATGCGGTCTATTCACAGCACTTGATCAGCGCGGTCGACAGCGTCTGTGTGTGCAAGTTCGTCTACGGGCCGGCCTGGCAGCTCTACAACGTCCGGCAGTGGATCGATGCGCTGCAGGCGATCACCGGCTGGAATGTGAGCGTCTGGGAGCTTATGAAACTGGGCGAGCGCCGGATCAATATGCTGCGTGCCTTTAACGCCCGGGAGGGTGTGGGCGTCGAGGCGGATACCCTCCCTCACAAACTGACGATTCCTCTGGAGGGGGGGGCTACCGACGGCGTGGCCGTCACGGAGGCGGAGTTCGAACAGGCGCGGGCGCTCTACTACGAGATGGTCGGCTGGGATCAGGAGGGCTATCCGACGCCGGCCAAGTTGAAGGAATTGGGATTGGGCCAGGTCGCAGAGGAGGTCTGACTGGATCTCTGCGTTCAATCCCCACGGAGTTTACAGGATGAGCGGCCCCCCGCGCTTTAAGCGCGGGGGGCTTTGTGAATGTGAAGCCGTGTGTCTATCGTCGCCACTTCCCCTCCAGGAAGCGGGCCTGCAAGCGCCGGCTCAACGTCCGGCAGCGTTCGGGCTGGGCCTCTGCGAGGTTAACCAGCTCGTTGGGATCCTCCGCCAGGTCGTAGAGTTCGTTGCGGTCGTTGAGGTGCTCGACGTATTTGATCTCCCGCGTCCGCAGGCAGCGGAAGTTTCGGATGGCGCTGACCGTCTCCGTGCGGTGCTCGTCACGGTCGCCCGTGAGCACCGGCACCAGGGATCGCGCGTCGACGTCCTCCTGCGATGGAAGCCCCGCTAGCTCGCACACCGTAGGGTTGAGATCGATGAGTTCGACCAGGGCGTGGGACGTGCCCTGCTCAACCTCAGGTCCGGCGACGATCAGCGGCACCCGCACCGAAGCCTCGTACGGCACGGACTTGGTGTACAGTCCGTGATCGCCGAGCATCTCGCCGTGGTCGCTGGTGTAGACGATGACGGTATTTGCCAGCATCCCCCGGGATTCCAGGACGTCCATCATGCGGCCGATTTGGTCGTCGATCAGCTCGGTAGCTGCGCAATACTGGCGTTGGGTCGTTGTGATCTGCTCCGGGCTCAGCCCGTGATCCTTGGCTTTCACCCAGTCGGGTTTGCCCTCCATCGTGTCGGAGATCGGGTCGGGCATCGGGGCGTTGCGGAAGTGGTCCGCGTACTCGGTTGGGGGATCGAAGGGGTTATGGGGGCCGACGAAGCTCACGAAGTAGTGCCAGGGGAAGTCGGTGGGTACCGACGCCAGCCACTCGGTCGCGCGCCGGCCGATGTAGGCATCCTCAAAGGCTTCGGTCGGGAGCACGGAGTCGCGGTTCGCATCCTGAACCCAACCCTCGGCAGCCCGGGCCTGGTAGTCCTCGTGGAAGGCCTGGTAGAGCCCTTGAGACTGGAGGTAGAACCCATACGGCCCCATGGGATTGGGAAACCGGCCGGCGTGCATCTTGCCCTCGCACTCCTCCGGATGGGTGAATCCCCATCCGTAGACGCAGGGACGGTCTCCGTGCCGTCCATTGTACGAATCGGGCTTGGCCAAGTCCAACTTGCCCACGCATCCCACCCGATAACCCGCATCGCGGAGACGCTGATAATAGGTCGTCACCCGCCGGGGTAGATAGGCGGCGTTGTCCAGGGCTCCCACGCGGACCGGCTGGAGCCCGGTGGCGAGTCCGATGCGCGCCGGTGCGCATACGGGAGAGTTGGTCGTACACTGCGTGAACTGGGTGCCGCGTGCGGCCAGGCGATCGAGATTGGGCGTGCGGACGAAGGCGGCGGCATCGCCTACGCCGGTGAAACCGACGTAATCAAAACGGTGCTGATCCGACATAATGAAGAGAACGTTAGGGCGGGTTTGGGTAGCCGTATCTTGAGGCATCGGTTGCTCCTTTTGAGGTGGTGGATCGCAGGCCTATGCTGCCCCTACGATCCGATCACACATAACTGAAGCTATGCCTACCAGGATTGGCGAGGATGTCAAATGAAAGCTCCCGGCTGGGGGCCGGGAGCGTCTTCTACGGGTATGAACTGACTTGAATCAGGCGGCGTGTGTCGGTTCCGCCATTTGAAGCAGGGCCAACGTCATACTTGTCTCCGTATCGTAAGCGGCGATCCAATCGATCTCCAGCTTGAAAGCCCCAACCTGCTGGTCCGCGATCATCAGCCCGATCTGTTCGATCTTTTCAGGTGTGAGGGGCGGCATCTGCCGGAGCGGGTGTCCTCGGTAGGTGGGGGTGAAGATCTCAAAGGGAGCCCGAATCTCCATCCAGGCGTTAGGTTCGGTCTTGAAGCTGACCTCGTAGGCCGGCCCGTCAAGCTGTCGATCGGTCCGCAACCGCAGCCGGTATCGGCGTCCATCCCCTCGCAGGCGTAGTTGGATGCCCTCCGTTCCGTGGAGACATCCGGCGGGAAGCTTGGCGCGGACGGATGCAAAGCCGCCTCGATTGGCTAACGAGACCTTGCCAAAGAAGACGGTCGTATTGCGATCGGTGGCTGCGACCTGGCTTTGGGACAGACCTCCCATCACGATGTCGTCAATGCTCGTCCACTCTTTGCTCTCTTCGACAGCGTTTAGTCCGGCGATGATCTTGGGTCGATTTTGCACGTTATCCCTCCCTATCCCCGTCGGAATCTGATCCGGCACTTCCGCTCTCTCGGGGTACAAAGTTGAGCGCAATTGAGTTGATGCAGTATCGCAGGCCGGTAGGGTCCGGGCCGTCCTCAAAGACGTGTCCCAGATGCGAGTCACAGCGCGCGCATAGGACCTCAACCCGCACCATACCCAACGTGCGATCCTCTTCGGTCTCGATATAGCGATCCGAGATCGGGGCCCAGTAACTGGGCCATCCTGTGCCTGAGTCGTATTTGTGCTCTGAGCTGAAGAGCGGGTTGCCGCAAGCTGCGCAGTGATAACGCCCCTCTGCCTTATGGTTATGATAGCGACCGGTGAACGCGCGCTCGGTGCCCTTGGCCCGGAGGACATTGTATTGCTTGGGATTCAAGAGCGCTTTCCATTCATCCTCGCTTTGCTCAACCGAAGCCGAGGTCCAATCCTTGGGTGCGATAGGCGGCGCTGCGTAGATCTCCTGGCCCTCCGGGTTTGTCTCCGATTCTGAAGCGGGAGCTACCGAACGTGCAGGAGCAGCACAGCCGACGATCGCACCGGCTGTGACCCCCAATCCTAACGTGAGGAATGCACGCCGCGTCAACGTCCGATTGGCTTTTGCCATGGGGGTGCTCCCTTCTCTAACTAGATTTTATACTATTATATACAACAATATATAAGAAATCAAGGGCGATATGCTCTTTCTACCGGGTCAACGGGCTCTCTATTGCGGGTTAGGAAGTTCTGGTATACTTGAGCCAAACTTTTTAAGGTTGGGCAGCACCGCTGAGATCAAGCGTCACTGAGAAAGGATGCGATGAAGAACAAGGTGAAGGCAATGTTGGCACGTGGGGAGCCCACGGTAGGCACCTGGCATATGATCGGCCACCCGGTGGTCGCGGAGATATTGGCGCAGGCCGGATTCGATTGGATCGCCCTCGATATGGAGCATGGGGTCATCGATTGGCCCCAGGCGTTGAGTCTGATGCAGGCGATTGATGGACAGGGCTGCGTGCCGTTCTGCCGCCTGCCTATTAATCAGCCGGAGCATTACAAGTGGGCCTTGGACAACGGGGCTCAAGGCGTCATTGTGCCTATGATTCGAACGATCGACGATGCCCGACGCGCGGTCTTGGCTGCTAAGTATCCTCCGGATGGTACCCGAGGCGTGGGGGTCTCTCGGGTCCACGGGTACGGCGGCGCGTTCGATGCTTACGTGCGCACGGCCAACGAGGAAACGATGGTGATGTTGCAGATCGAGCATATCGACGCCGTGAACTGCATCGAGGAGATCTGCGAGATCCCCGGGGTCGACGTGGTTTTCGTTGGGCCCTACGATCTCTCCGGGACGATGGACCTGATGGGGCAGGTTTACCACCCCGACGTGGAGTCGGCGGTCCAACACGTGCTGGATGTCGCCCTCGCCCACGACGTGACACCGGGGCTCTTGATTGCAGATCCGGCGCCGGGAGAGATCGCCCGGCGTCTCGAGGAGGGATTCCGGCTTATCTCCATCGGTCTGGACAATTTGATGTTGGTGAACGCAGCCCGAGCGATGGTGACCCAATGGAATACGGCCAAGGGTGAAGGACTATGAGTCGCCAACCCAACGTGCTTTTTATGGTCGCCGATCAGCATAACGCCAAGGTGCTGGGGCACCGCGGCCATCCGGACGTCAAGACGCCTAATCTCGACCGGATGGCGGCAGAGGGCATAACTTTTGCCAATGCCGTCACCCAGAATCCGATCTGTACGCCCAGCCGGGTCTCTTTTCTCTCCGGGCAGTATTGTCACAACCACGGTTACTATGGATTGAGCGGACCGAACCCCGGGGGGCTGCCCAACCTCTTTGGACACTTTCGCGGCGCTGGCTATACGACCGCCGCGTTGGGCAAAATTCACTGTCCGGAGTACTGGGTTGAGGATCAGACCGACGTCTTCCACGAGACGTGTCGCACCAGCATCGGCGGGCGCTCGGACGCCTACACGTCGTTTTTAAAGTCGCGCGGCAAAGCGGGACTGGAGGATCACATCGGCCTTCCAGAGTTCGGCGAACGGGGAAGGCAGAGTATGGAGGGGCGCCCCTCCCCCCTCAGCTTCGAGGATGCGCAGGAGGGATGGATCGCTAATCAGGCGGTGGACGTGATGCGGGAGGCGGCCTCGCGGGACCAGCCGTTTTTCGTCCACGTCAGTTTTCCCCGGCCCCACCAGTGTACGTCGCCCAGCCCCCAATTCTGGGACCTCTACGATGAGTCCGATCTGACGCTGCCGCCCAACGCCGATTACGAGATGGTGCACAAGTCGCCCCACCTCAAGGCGAGCGCGGAGCGCTGGCGACGGGGCGATTGGACCCTCTACGAGCCGCATACCTTTGAGGCGGGCCGCCTCCGCAAGCTGCACGGGTATCTGGGCGCCGTCAGTCAGGTCGATCACGCCGTCGGGGTGTTGATGGATTTCCTCCGGACGTCAGGATTGGCCGAGGACACGATAGTCGTCTATCTCGCCGATCACGGGGACTACGCCACGGAGCACGGTGTTATGGAGAAGGCGCCCGGGATCTGCAGCGATGCCATTACGCGCATCCCGTATCTGTGGTGGGCGCCCGGTCGGATCGAGGCAGGGCTCAGACCCGAGGAGATCGTCGAGTCGGTGGACGTCGCGCCGACCCTCTGCGCGTTGGCGGGCCTGGAGCCGATGGAGACCGCCGACGGTCAGGATATCAGCCACCTCCTCCAGGGCGCGTCCGGCGCGGTGCATGAGATCGGGGTGACCGAATTCGCATGGTCGAAGAGCGTGCGGAAGGGCCGCTATCGCTACGTCCACTACCCGCCGGCGATGTTCGCCGAGACCTACCCCGACGGCTTTTGCGAGCTCTACGATCTGGCGTCGGATCCGTGGGAGATGCACAATTTGGCCTTCGAATCCGGGTATGGGGATCTGATTGTGGAGATGCGGGCGTCTTTGCTCAATTGGTTGATCACCACGACCCGACCGAAGACGGTCCTCGGCGTCAGCAACCACACGCGCTTCGAGAGCACCCAGTCCATCACCCGGCACGGGTGCCAGGTCAATCCGGACGGCAAGATCCCACCGGACCGATTTTTGGACGGGACGACGAAGAACTACCTGTGAGAGCTAGGGGCTTCGGCCTCAAGCCGGTTTCCCTGTTATACGTTGAGACGAAGATACGGTGAAGGAGTCAGTTATGTCCTATGAAGATGGTTGGGCGGCGATGAACCTGGAGATGCCCCCCCGGGTGCCGCGCACGGAGTACTCGGTCACGGAGCATTGGGGTGTGATCAAAGCGGTGACCGGGCTGGAGATCGAGCCTACGAGCCCACCGGCGCTCAAGAAACGCGGCGCGCTGGCGCTGATGGAGGCCTTCAACTTTGACTTCCGGTGGTCCACCCTTATCGGGAACGGCGAACTTGACGCCTGCTCCACCGATATGGGACACGCTGAATATGCGGCCGGGGGCGTCGACCGGCGCGATACGATCTACTGTCCCTTCAAGACCCCCGAGGAGGTGCTGGCGTTCGATCCCTGGGAGATGTACGGCGAGCGGGATCTCGCGGAGCTTACCGCGCGTTTTGAGGATCATTACCGCCGCCAGTGTGAGGAGACTCCGGATATGGTCAATATGACCGGGGTCTACGTCACCATCGTCTCGGGGCTCATCGCCATCTTCGGGTGGGAGATGCTGTTGTTGGCGGCCGGCACCGATCCCGAGCGGTTTGGCGCGCTGACCGACCGGTATGCCTCGTGGATCCAGCAGTACTACGACGCGCTGGGCGCGGCGGACGTACCGGTGGTGATGGTCCACGACGACATCGTCTGGAGCGCTGGGCCCTTTATCTCGCCGGCCTGGTACCGGGCGCACGTCTTCCCGAACTACCAACGGCTCTTCGCGCCCCTGTTGGACAGCGGTAAGAAGATCATGTACACGTCTGACGGCGACTACACCACCTTCATCGATGATATCGTGGACTGCGGCGTCCACGGGTTCGTGTTGGAGCCGTTCACCGACATGGCCTATATCGCCGAGCGCTACGGGGACTCCCACGTCTTCATCGGCAACGCCGACACCCGGATCCTGCTCAGCGGCAGCCGGGAGGCGATCCGCACGGAGGTCGAGCGCTGCATGGCCATCGGCAAAGGCTGTCCCGGCTTTTTCATGGCGGTGGGCAATCATATCCCGGCGAATACGCCGGTGGAGAACGTGCTGGCCTACAACGAAATCTACGAGTCACTCAGCCGCCGTTAAGGCGGGCGCGATCGGAGGTCGAGAATGAGCGCACACGCGGTTAGGGATTGGCGGCACATCGTCAACGGCTGGGAGATCCCCTCCGAGCATTATAGCGACCAGCCCTACGTGGTCAAAACCGACGACGGGGCCTGGCTCTGCGTCTTGACCACCGGTCGCGGTATGGAGGGGCAGCGGGGACAGCACGTGATCACCACCCGCAGCACGGACCAGGGCCGCACGTGGTCCGATCCGGTGGACGTCGAGCCGGCGGATGGGCCGGAGGCGTCCTACGCCGTGCTGCTCAAAGCGCCGGGAGGGACGCCGACCGCCGGGCGCATCACCTGCTTCTACAACCACAACACCGACAACGTGCGCCAGGCGATCGCGGATGATCCTCCCTACGAGGGCGGGGTCTTCAAGCGGGTCGACTCGCTTGGACACTTCGTCTTCAAGGTCAGTGACGATCACGGGCGCACGTGGTCCGCCCAACGCTACGACATCCCGATGCGGACGATGACCATCGACCGGGAGAACCCCTACGGCGGCGAACTCAAGTACTTCTGGAACGTCGGGAAGCCCTTCATTCACGGAACCTCGGCCTACGTGCCGCTCCACAAGATCGGACGGTACGGGATTGGGTCCTTCGCCCGCTCCGAAGGAGTGTTTCTGAAGAGCGACGACCTGCTGCTGGAGCCGGATCCGGCGGCGGTCACCTGGGAGACCCTGCCGGAGGGGGAGATCGGGCTGCGCACGCCGCCGGGCGGGGGGGCGGTCGCCGAGGAACAGAGCACGGTCGTGCTCAGCGACGGGACGCTCACTTGCGTCTACCGCACGATCGACGGCTTCCCTGCGGTCAGCACCAGCCGAGATGGTGGGCGTACCTGGGCCGTCCCCGAGTACCTGCGGGATGGCAACGGTCGCTGGATGAAGCATCCCCGTGCGGCGTGTTTCGTCTGGCGCTGCGAGAACGGCAAGTACCTCCTCTGGACGCACAACCACGGCGGGCGGTTTATCCCCGAGCACCCGGACGTCGGCAGTTACGCGTTCCAGCACCGCAATCCGGTGTGGCTGTGCGGCGGTGTTGAGGTGGAGACGCCTGAAGGACGAAGGATTCAGTGGTCGCAGCCGGAGATCCTGCTCTATGACGACGATCCGTTCATCCGGATGAGCTATCCCGATCTGATAGAGGAGGATGGGCGTACCTTCGTCACCGAGACCCAGAAGGACGTCGCTCGCGTGCACGAGATCCCGGCCCATTTCCTGGAGACCCTCTGGGGCCAGTTTGAGCCCGGGGCTTCCGTCGCCCGCCGGGGCGTGCTGCTGGCGATCGGGGAGACGTCGGTCCCCTCGGACGTAGGGTCCCCGGCACTCCCGGCGTTGCTGGCCCGGGACACGGACCGCTTCGACCACGGTACACGCGATCTTCGTGCTGGCTTTTCCCTTGCGCTCTGGCTGAAGTTGGAAACCCTGCGACCGGGCCAGGTGGTGCTGAGCAACCGGACCTCCGATGGGCGGGGATTTGCCCTGCAGACGGCGTCCGATGGCACCCTGGCCTTGATTCTGGGCGACCGCAGCTCGGAGAGCCGGTGGCGCAGCGATCCGGGACTGCTCCGCCCCGGCGTCCGGCACCACGTCGTCGTCATCGTCGACGGCGGGCCCAAAGTGATCACCTTCGTGATTGACGGCGTGCTCTGCGACGGGGGAGACGCCCGTCAGTTCGGCTGGGGGCGTTACAATCCGAATCTGCGCAGCGTCAGGGGCGCCCCAACCCTGGCGTTAGGGCCCTCGATGGCAGGTGCGCTCTACAGCCTGCGTATTTACGACCGCCCGTTACTCGCTGCCGAGGCGGTCGGCAACTATCGCGCCGGCCGGCGCTGATCCTGCTGCAGCAGGGCCTCGATCACCCGGCTCACGACCTCGCCCGTGCGCTCCCACGAGAACCGGGCGAGGTTTTCGGTACCCGAGGCCACCAAGGTGCGCCGCAGGCCGGCGTCGGTCAGCAACCGTGTGAGCCCTGAGGCCATCGCGTCGACGTCGAGAGGATCGACCAGCAGCGCCCCTTCCCCGGCAACTTCGGGCAGGCTGGACGTCCGGCTCGTCAGCAAGGGCACCTCACACGACTGCGCCTCCAGCACCGGAAATCCGAACCCCTCATAAAGGGAGGGATAGACGAAGGCCTGAGCGCCGGAGATCAGGGCGGCCTTGTCGTCTTCGGCGACGTAACCGGGGAAGCGTACGCGCTCCGCGATGCCGTACGTCTCCACGCCCCGGTGAATGGGATCGGCCAGCCACCCCTCCGGGCCGGCCAGCACTAGGGTCAACGCCGGGTGATCGGGCAGCACGCGGGCGAAGGCCTGGATGAGCCGGGTGAGGTTCTTTCGCGGCTGGATGCGTCCCAGAAAGAGGAGATAGTCCCCCGGGATCCCGTAGGTGCGGCGAACCTCGGCAAGGGTCGCCGGGTTCCGCACCGGGTGCAGGGTGCGATCGAAGCCGGGATAGGCGACGGTCAGTTTGGAGGCCGGCACGCCATACGCCCGGATCACCGCATCGCGCGTGGATTCGGAATCGACCAGGACGTGCGCGGCCGCACTGACGCTCCAGCGCGTGCTGAGGTCCAGGTAGGTGCGCTGCCGCCATGGGTGGGCGTCAGGGAAGGCCCGGTAGCCCAGATCGTGCACCGTGACCAGGGTCCGGCGGGGATGGATCAGGGGGACCACGTGGGCCGGTACAAAGAGAAGATCGGGTGGAGCGGTGGCCATCTCCCACGATAGCCGGAGATGCGTCCAGAGCCGTGGGAAGGGGATGACCCGGACCTCGGCGCCGCCGAACGTCTGTTGTACGTCCGGCGGTGGGTCCTGCCGGCAGTAGAGCCGGACCTCGTGACGTTGGAGGCGCGGCAGCAGCGCCCGGATGAGATGGGCAGAATAGGCCTCGGTGCCGGTAGGCGCTGTGCTTAACGCGCGGCTGGCATCAAGGCCTACGATGGCCCTCTGAGATCCCTCGGCGCCGGGCAATCGGGTGCCTCAGCGGGTTAAAGCGTGGTGCTGATCAACGGGACCGGCGTGAGGATCAGGATGAAGATTGCGACCATCACCCAGCCCAGGATCTTCCGCTTGCGGTCGAGGGGCGTCAGGTCGTTCAGGGGCGGTGGGTGTTTCGGACCCATCAGAAGCCCCAAACCTCCCCAGACCAGCCAGGAGGCACCGGCCTGATTCCCCATTATGGTCAGCACGACGCCCCACCCGAAGATCACGACCAGGAAGACCCGGGCGACGGTCCAGGCCTTGCGGCCCCAAAGGGCGTAGGCAACGTGCCCGCCGTCAAACTGCCCGATGGGAAAGAGGTTGAGGGCCGTCACTAGCAGGCCGGCCCAGGCAGCGAAGGCGATGGAGCCTCCGGGGCTGGGCGGCGAGAGCCAGACATCCTCGCCGGTCGCCGGGTCGGGCAGGACCCGCCCGTGCACGACGAGCTTGGCGAAGAGATAGAGGAGGGAATTGCCCTCCTGCGTCAGGATGGGCTCGGTGCCGGGGGGGATATCCATAAAGGCCTGCGGTCTCCCCACGTACGAGAGTGCCAGTCCGATGAAAAGGAGCGGGACGGCGAAGATCAGCCCCCCCAGCGGGCCCGCAACGCCGATGTCGAAGAGCGCCTTCCGGCTCTTCATCGGGCCGCGTTGGACGATCACCGCCCCCATCGTCCCAAGGATACCCAACGGCAGCGGGATGAAGTAGGGCAGGCTGGTCGGGGATCCGTAACGCCGCCCGACGAAGTAGTGGCTGAGCTCGTGGGCGGTCAGGATGCCCATAATGGAGAGCGCGAACGGCCATCCGCGCCAGATCTGAAGCGGGTCCGCGCGGAGGTCCACATTCTCATGGAGGGCGCCCAGAAAGAGCACGGAGAGTAGGGTGAGCATGAAAAGCACAACGTTGACCCAGGGACGTCCGGTCTTTTCGTGATCCGCGACCACCGGCATGGCCCGCAGCACGTGCTGTCCCTCCTCCTGGTTGAGCATAGGTGTATATCCCAGTCTCTTGAAGCGCTGGGTGATCGTCTCGAAGTGGACGTCGGGATCACCCGGGGCCAGATGACCGGCGAACTTCACCGCCGGTTTGGCTTTGTCGGACAGCCGGGTGGTCTCGGTGACGACCATCAAGCCGTCGAGTGCCGCCTGCAGTTGCAGAACCTGGGTCGACGCCGTCGAGGGTCCGTAGGCTGACGTTTCTGTATTCGTAGACGTATGCATAGACATAGACTCGAGTCCTTAATCCAAAGTGTTGGGTGTGTCGATATGGGTGTCAAGCGGTTCCGTCTGGGATTGCAAGGGCGACGTCACGGCAAGGCGTAGGATCAGGGCCGCCCAGAGTGCGAGGGCCAGGGTATCGATTCTTACGGACCCGATGGTGGGTACCGGATTACCGCGCAGCAGCGTCAACCCGATCTCGACGATCAGGTAGAGGACGAGGGCATAGGCGCCGTCCTTCCCCAACGCGAGGGCGCCGCCGGCGGTCAGCAGAGCCGCGATCAGGCCGACCGCTCGCACGGTATAGCGGGGGCGGATGCTGCGCATAAGGTCCGGGGATTCGGCGACCATCCACTGGAGCCACGGTGACGGCCGGCGGATCTCGCGACCCCAGGCACAGCCCGTGTGCATGCATCCCCACCACGCCCCGGCTGCCACCAGCAGGAAAGCCGGCGCAAGCCAGCTCATCAGGCGTTTAAGGTTACGTCCTCTGCGCCTCGACCATAGGGCCGCTACTAACAGACCGCCCCCCCAGGCTGTCGCGCCGTTCAACCCGCCGACGCTGCCCAACGTGACAACGTCGGATGGATGCTGGGCGAAGTAATCACGGTGGATCCACACATACCCCGCGCGCCCCGCCACCACGCCTATCAGGGCAAGCGTCCAGATGCCGATCAGAAACTCAGGCGTTGCGATCCCCTGCTGCGGCGCGCTCATGCCGAGCCACAACGCAGCGAGGGTGCACGCCCCTACCAGGCGAGCGGTGTAGATATCAACCCACCAAGGTCCCAGTTGCATTATGGGAGCGAGTATAGCACGCGGGTAGGCAAATATCAATGGGCATAACGCGCGCAACGACAAACGCCCCCGGATGTCCGGGGGCGTTTGTTGCTGTCAACGAGATACAGCGTGCTACTGAATTTCCGCCTTGGCGCCGGCGTCTTCCAGCTTGGCCTTGGCGTCCTCGGCGGCATCCTTGCCCACCGCTTCGAGCACGGGCGTGGGGGCAGCCTCAACCAGATCCTTGGCCTCTTTGAGACCCAGGGGGGTGAGCTGTCGCACGACCTTGATGACGTTGATCTTCTTGGCGCCGAAGTCCTGAAGCACGACGTCGAACTCGGTCTGCTCCTCTTCAGGCTCTTCCTCGGCAGCAGCCGCGCCGCCGACCATCGCAACGGGAGCGGCTGCGCTGACGCCCAGCTTCTCCTCAAGCATGCTGACCAATTCCGAAGCTTCCATCAGCGTAAGTTCGCTGATTTCCTCAACCAGTTGTTCCAGATCTGCCATGATTAAAAAACCTCCGTTTTATCTTTCAGTTGAAATGGCTGTGTCTAAACTGTACGACAGCTTATCCGACAGCACATCGAATACCTATAGATCCGGACATAAAACGCTTAACTTTTCCGTGACACCCATGGAGACGCTTAAACGCCTTAGTTATTTATGACCAGATCCATAATCCCAAATCACGTTCGACAATGCGGTGCGTGCTAAGCCGCGGCCTCTGCAGGCGCGCCTTCGGCCTCCTCCAACTTGTCCACGTACGCATTGATGACGTTGAGCACCTGCCGGACGCCACCGGCAACAACCCCGGCTGTCTGTGTGGCCGGTGCATTGATCGTGCGCAGCACTGTGGCCAACAGCTCCTCACGGGACGGCAGATCTGCGATCGCCGTTGCCTCGTCTGCGGAGATAATTCTCCCCTCCAGGATGCCGCCTATAATCTCGAATTGCCCCTCCTCGGCCTCGCGAGCATAGTCGCGGAACACCTTGGCCAGCGGGGGCACGTCCTGATGGGCGAACACGACGGCGATGGGGCCCTCAATGAGCCCTTCGGGCACGTCGTAACCCTCGTTATTGAGCAACAGCCGGAACAGTGTGTTCTTGACGACGAAGACCTCGCCGTCCTGCTCTCTGGCCTGCTGGCGCAGTTCCTGCATCTGCGGAACCGTCAGCATATTGTAGTTTGCCATCACCAGTCCGCTGCTCTCGGTTATCTGCTGGCGATACTGCTCCAGTAATTCTTCCTTACGAGCGCGTGAAATAGCCAACCTTCCTCACCTCCTTATCGGCTCTCTTTAGGTCGCACCGTTGGACGGCGCGTGGTCGAGCCACGTTTGAGTCCGCGTGTCTGTCTGCTTCGTACCCATGCAAAAAGTCCTTGCGCCATCCGACGCAAGGACTGTGGGACTCGTACCCCCAATGGGAGCCGATGGTTGTATCCGCAATCTTGCCTCGGTAGGCGATGAATTAAGCACGGCGTGCGGCTGAATTAAGCACCGCGTGCACCTACGGTCTTTGGCAGACAGGTTCGACCTATCTATGAATAACGTATTCTGTTAAGGGTCGTGCTTGGTACTGTTGAGCCGTCGCCGTTAGGCCGTTCCCAAAAAACAAATCATCCAAATAACTGGGGTTTTTCGAGAAAAAGCGCCCAGCTTGGGATAGTTTGAATCCTAGAATTACCTTACGCGGCGGTTTGCTCCATGCCATAAGCTGCACTGGTGTCCACTTTGACGCCGGGCCCCATCGTGGCGGCCAACGTCACGCGGCGCAGATAGCCGCCCCGCGAGACAGCGGGCGGTCGTGCGCGGCGAATGGCGGTCATCACTGCGGCCATGTTGCCCAAGAGATCCTCATCGGAGAAGCTGACCTTGCCGATGGGGCAGTGAACGTTCCCTGATCGATCCAGGCGGTACTCGACCCGCCCGGCCTTGGACTCCTCGATCACGCGGGGAAGGTCGTCCGGTTGGACGACGGTGCCGGTCTTCGGCGTGGGCATCAAGCCGCGCGGGCCTAAAACCCGGCCCAGGCGTCCGACGTGCCGCATCATCTCGGGCACGGCGATGGCGACGTCGAAATCAACCCAGCCGTCGGAGATCTTCTGAATGCCCTCGTCGCCGCTGATCACGTAATCGGCGCCGGCCTCCTCGGCGAGCTGCGCCGCTTCACCGGACGCAAAGACCACCACGCGTACCGGGACGCCCAATCCATTGGGCAGCCGTACGATACCACGGATCGACTGATCGGAACGACGGGGATCCAAGCCGGTGCGAATGTGCAGCTCGACGGTACCGTCGAAGTTGGTGTAGCTGGTCTCCTTGACCAGGCTCATCGCCTCTTCGGGGCCGTATTCCCGCGTCCGGTCGACCTTCTCGAATGCTTCCATATACTTTCGACTGCGTCCTGCCATAGTTCTCTACTCCTTGTGGTATTAGCGGGGTGATGCCCCTCCCACTCTGTGATAGGGCCGATCGTGCCGGCCCGGGTCAACCAACGGTGCTATCAGGCTTTCGGTCAGGCCCTCAGTCGCGGATCAGGATGCCCATGCTGCGGGCGGTCCCGGCGACCTGGCGCTCGGCGGCCTCGATGTCGTGCGCGTTCAAGTCGCGCATCTTCTTCTCGGCGATCTCGCGGAGCTGGTCCGACGTGATATTTCCGACCTTGTCACGGTTCGGCTCGGACGAACCCTTGTCCACCCCTGCGGCCTTGCGCAGGAGGTGAGCCGTCGGGGGCGTCTTGAGCTCGAAGGTGAACGAGGAATCCTGATAGATCGTAATCTCGGCCGGGATCACATCGCCTGCCATATGGGCTGTCTTGGCGTTATAAGCCTTGCAGAACCCCATCAGGTTGATGCCGTGCTGCGCCAACGCGGGGCCGATAGGGGGCGCCGGATTGGCCTTGCCTGCCGGAATCTGTAACTTGACGACTGCCTTAACCTTCTTCTTTGCCATAACGTTTACTCCCTCAATCTGGGTATCATCCCGCGACCCAGATATTCATTGCATTGAATGGTCCGGTGCCGCGCGGACGTTTACAAAAAACTACCCCTGCTACGTCTTCTCCACCTGCAGGAAGTCCAATTCCACCGGCGTCTCCCGTCCAAAGAACGAGACCAACACCCGGAGCTTCGCGCGCTCCTCATCGATCTCTTCGACCGTGCCGATGAAATCGGCGAACGGCCCCTCGATAATCCGCACCTTCTGACCGTGCTTGAACGTAGTCCGAATCTGCGGGGCGGTGGCCTCCATCCGGCGGAGAATACGCTTGACCGCATCCTCGCGCAGCGGCGTGGGCCGATCGCCCATCCCGACAAAGCCCGTGACGCCGGGGGTGTTGCGGACCACGTACCACGAATCGTCGGTCAGGTTCATCTCGACCATAATATAGCCGGGATAGAGGCAGCGCTCGACGGTGTGCCGCTCCCGATTCTTGAGCTCGATCTCCTCGACCGTGGGCACGACCACCTCGTAGATGAAGTCCTGCATCTGCATAGACTCCACCCGCTGCTGCAAGTTATGTTGGACCTTGTGCTCGTGGCCGGAGTAGCAGTGGATAATGTACCAGGCGCCCTCGTCCTCCTCGACGACCTCCTCCTCATCCTCAAAGGGATCGGGCAAGACGCCGATGTTCTCGACCTCTTCCTCCTCGAAGGAGACCTCCGGCAAGGCCGAGGCCGGTTCCTCTTCTTCCACTTCGGGCTCTTCTTTCTCTAGTCCCAAACGTTCTGCCAGGGACTCCGGGGAAAGTTGAAGATCGGGAAGGGATTCGAATTCCTCTTCCTCGTCTTCGATGATCTCGGTTTCGGGCTGTTGAGTCTCTTCAGCCATACAATTAAACCTCTTCCCCTTGACCAATGAAGTAAGCAGCCGCGAGCATCGCGGCGACGACCACGACGCCAAAAATGATGAAGAGTGCGCTGCCGGCGACTACCTGGCCGAGCAACCAACCGAAGAAGAAATCCAGAACGCCCAGGAAAATTGCCATACCAAAGGTCACGACCAGCACAATCTTCGTCATCGACCAACCCTGTTCCAGGGTGGGCCATCGCACCTTACGCAACTCCGCTCGGGTGGAGCGGAAGTAGGCGACGACGGGATTCACGTTGCGCTTTCTCTTCGATTTTGCCACAATGCCTCCAAAGCTTGCTAACATTCCAAGACACCGCCTAGTCGCTGGCGGTGTCTTGTTTATTGTAGGCAGGCGAGGTAGGAATTGAACCCACAACCTACGGTTTTGGAGACCGTTGCTCTGCCAAATTGAGCTACTCGCCTACGATACTCTCCATATAACGGGGCCTCTGCGGCGCCCGTCCTCGTGCTGTTTTCTGGGTTTACACCCCTGAGCCCATGATCAGATTCGAACTGATGACCCCTTTCTTACCAAGAAAGTGCTCTACCTCTGAGCTACATGGGCTTAGCCCATAGTGGGCAGTGAGGGACTCGAACCCCCGAAGGCGTATGCCAGTGGATTTACAGTCCACTTCCTTTGCCGCTCGGATCAACTGCCCGTTTCCAAGAAGCCGACGGTGGGAATCGAACCCACATCCCTCCGCTTACAAGGCGGATGCTCCGCCGATTGAGCTACGTCGGCGTAGCGCAATTATACCACGCCAGGGGCGTGGGTCAAGGTTCTCCCAAACCGCAGCGTGACTAAGTATACAGGGCTCACGGGATTTGTCAACCCAAAATCGCGCGTGAGTTTGCCGCCTTCCGCCTACCCGAACCGCTTCTTCACCGCGACCCGGCGGTTCAGAAGGAGCTCCAACTCCTCCGGTGAGTCGACGGTGATGGGATCGTAGAGAATGCCCCGGTAGTGGGTGCGGAAGAAGACCTCCAGGCTCTGGGGCCACCACGCGGGATTGATCGCGGTCACGGCCCGCTGCTTGAGCCCAGGGCCAAAGCCGGCGTCATCCGCGCTGCTGCCGATGGTGACGTGGAACGTCTCCCAGTACCGGCGGCAGGCCGCAACCCACCGCCAATTGGCGTTCGGTGGCAGGAGCAGGTAGTGGCGCTCGTACGGGACCCGGGGTTTGTCCGGTTCCAAGGGCTCAGGTTCTTCCTTATCTTCCTTCTGTTCCTCCTCGTCGGGCTCGGGCCACGCCGGGTTCTCGATGTCCTTGAGGGCGACGATGTGGTCGTGGAGCGCCGGGAGGTGCCGGGCGAAGTCGAAGTTCTCCCACGACCCCGCCCCACCCAGGGTGAAGATGTGGGCCCCGACGACGTAATAGTCCTTCCGGATCTGGTCGTCGTACCACGCCATCTGGGCGGCCCAATCGCTTGAGGAGATCCGGGGCATCTCTTGGGCCACGTTGAACTCGGTGATGAAGAGGGGCACGACCTCGTCCCGGGGGATGAGGAAGTCCTCGTACCAATAGCGGTACCGGCACGAGAGCGGCCCCCGGTCCGGCTCCACCGGGCGGCCCGGCAGCGGATCCCCGAACCACTTGTCGATGGGGTAGGCGTACTCGTGGAGGGCGAGGGCGTGCCCGCCGGCCTTGGCCTGCCGGAAGACGCCGGTCTCCACCACGGCCTTCATCTCCTCCCACTCCGGCACGCCCAGGCTGTAGGAGAAGAGCCCCAGGTGGTAGCCCTCGACGTCGGCGATGTCCATACAGTGCATCATCAACTCGGCCAGGCGGCGGTGGCCGTCCGCGCCTGGTGGATCCTGTTCGTTGATGATCTCCCAGTAATCTACATACGCCCGGTGCGGCTCCCACAGGGGGAGCAGATTGTCCATCACGTCCTGCGCGACCTCTTGCAGGTCCCCATCGAGGGGCGGGCCTTCCACGTTGATGTCGTGATCGACCCCGCGCATCAGGCGCCCGACGGTCTGCGTGGTGGGATCGCATGCTTTGGCTTCCTCGAGCCACCCGATGGCCTCGACCGCTTTGACGGTAGGGATATGGGCGTCCTCTTCCATCACCTGCTCCATTAAGCGGATAGTCTCTGCGGGCAAAATTGCGTGGATACCGAGTTTGCTGGGCACGGTCGCCTCCTTTGCTGGTCGGGACACGGGATGAGCGTGGCTCATCGTTTTCTTTATGGTACGGGCAAACGGTGAAATGTGCAACAGCCCCATGCTTGGAGGGGTTTTGTAAACCCCGGCTTGATGCGTCAAGCCCGGAGATCACAGATCTCCTGGGAGCATTAGGTAAGGCTCGGCGGGGTTTTCAAACCCCGGCTTGACGCACCAAGCCCGGAGATCGCAGATCTCCTGGGAGCATTAGGTAAGGCTCAGAGGGGTTTTGTAAACCCCGGCTTGACGCGCCAAGCCCGGAGATCGCAGATCTCCTGGGAGCATTAGGTAAGGCTCGGAGGGGTTTTGTAAACCCCGGCTTGATGCGTCAAGTCCGGAGATCACAGATCTCCTGGGAGCATTAGGTAAGGCTCGGCTTACGCGAGATCCTCCGCCCAGTAATACTGCTGAAAGAGATGGATCAGATTCTTGGGATTATCCGCCAGCAGCTCCCCAAAGGTCACCGCTGTGATCTCCCGGGGGGCGCCGGGCGCGTCCTCGCGATAGGCCGCGGCCTGAGCCTCCTGTTCGGTGGGGAAGGCGATCCATTGCCCCAGGTCGTCCCGGAACGCGTAGATCGTCTCGCCGGTGATGGCGTGAGCCTCGGCCTCGCCCGCGGCGAAGGGCCGAATGCGGTCCTCGGACGCGCCGTGGTCGCGCATGAAGTCCAGGAACGACTCCTGCATCCGGGCGGCGACGTCGGGATGGTCCTCGATCACGTTGTTGCGCTGCTCCGGATCCTCCGCCAGATTGTACAGTTCGGAGGGCAGGCCCTGCGGCGCGAAGATCAGCGTCCAGGTGTCGTCGGTGATCGTCGCGGGCTCGATGACGCGGTCGGAGCCGACCCAGCCGTCGAAGGCCGTGCCGCCGCTCTTGCCCGACACCGTCGGGAAGCGATTGGAGAAGGCGACGTCGCGCGCGGCGCCCGCATCGCCTGCCACCAAGGGCCAGAAGGAGCGCCCCTCGACGTCCTCCGGCACCGGAGCGCCCATGAACGCCAGCACCGAGGGCAGGATGTCCGGCGGCTGGACGATGCCGCCGACGTGCTGACCGGCCCCCGCGCCGTCGGGATGGCGCACCAGCAGCGGGATCCGGGTGGTGACCTCGTAGAGCCGGCCCATCTCGGCGCCGGGTTTGCCTTGCAGATCGTGCTCGCCGAAGATGTGCCCGTGGTCGGTCGTCCAGAGGATCAGGGTGTCTTCGAAGAGGCCCATACGTTCCGCCATCTCCAGGAGCCGCCCCACCCAGCGGTCGACCAGCGTGACGCATCCGGCGTAGAGCGCCTTGACGTTTGCGTGCTCCTCCGGCGTCATATAGGTCGTGCGCCCGTACTGCGGGTAGTTGATCTGGTCGCCGTCGTAGTCGGGGTCGGCATAGCGCTCGTAATCGTACCAGGGGCTGTCGAAGGGCTCGTGCGGGTCCCACATGTCGACGTAGAGGAAGAAGTCGTCGTGGTTGTAGTTGGTCTGCAGCCAGTCCATCGCGGCGGACATCGTGCGGGCGACGCAGTACTCGCGCTCGTACCGGCGCCCGTAGTGGTTGCGCAGGTACCCGTCCAGGCTCTTCGGCGACTTGATCTTGTGGGGCTGCGCCGGGAGTCGGGTGGGGAGATCCGGCGCGGTGATCCAGGGGTCGCCCTTCTGCCCGTGGACGAACTCGACGCCGTTGAAGCCGCGCGTGTAGTTGTAATCGTGCATGCCCAGCATCGGGGTGTCCCATATCATCTGGGTGTGGACCCCGCGCCCGCTCAACATCTGGGCCATGGTCCGATCCTCGGGTTTCAGGGGCTGCCAGCCGCGCGTGGGGAACCCGAACTTCCCCACGGCCATATCCCAGCGGTTGGGCACCGTGGGGTAGGATCCGATGTAATACTGGTCGAAGATCGCGGCCTCTCGGGCAAAAGCGTCGAGGTACGGCGTGTCGACGTGGGTGCCGCCGTAGCATCCGAGACAATCGCGGCGGAAGGTATCATTGACGATCATAATGACGTTCATAGGATTGACCTCCTTGAAAGCCATCGACGGAGAGTTCATAGGCGAACTCCCCGTCGATGAGTCTGTGTCCGGTGGTGATGGTTCCGGTTATCGTTATGCCAGCCAGAGTTATGCCAACCACTCACGCATCTTGCTGACGTACTGGGGGAAGGCGATCTCGGGTCCCGGTAGATCCGGAATCCAGCGCTTCTCCCACTCCAGGATCGCGTAGCCCTCATATCCACCCTCAACCAGCAGATCGAGCATCGCTTTCAGCGGCACGTCGCCCTCGCCCAGGAGGACGTACTGGTGCCCGCCGTCCTCGGTGGGCATCGAGTCCTTGACGTGGGTGCTGACGGTGTAGGGGCTGAGGTTCTCGTAGGTCACTTCCGGCGGCTCCCCATTGGTGCGGTACGGATGGTGCAGGTCCCAGAGCACGCGGACGCGCGGGTGGTCGACCTCGCGCATCAACCGGGCGAAGACGCTGGAGTCGGTCCAGTCGTCGTGGGTCTCCAGCGCCAGGGTGACGCCGAACTTCTCCGCTTCGTCACCGGCTGCCCGCAGATTCTCGACGATGGTGGGCATGATCGAGTCCACCGTGTAGCCGTCCGGCACCCGCCCGCCGTAAACCCGCAGGACGGGGGCGCCCAGCTCGGCCGCCAGGGCCAGGTTGCGGCGCGCCTCGTCCATATTGGCCTGCAGCTCCGCCTCATCGACCACGCCGAAGCGGGCCGAGGTCGCGATGCCGGAGATGGCGAGATTATGATCCGCGAAGAGGTGCTTGGTCTCGCTCAGGTTCTCGTTGAACGCCGGATTTTCGGTGACGTCCAGCGTGTCCTGCAGCCCCCGAAAGTCCACGGCGTCAAAACCCATCTTGACGGCGTTCTCCACGATCTCGCGCAAGCTCCAACTCGGACAACCCAGGGTCGTAAACGAAAGGGGTAGCATAGTTTTGACTCCTTTATGTGTGGCTTGTGTTCGTTTAGATATCACGTGCAAAGACGTCGATGGCCGCGTCCGGCGCACCGACCTCGTCCAACCAATCGAGCAGGGCGGTATGCAGGGCCTCCGCCTCCTTCGGGTACGCCTCGATCACGTTGGTCGTCGCGTAGGGGTCGGTGTCCAGATCGTAGAGCTCCCGCTCTCCCGCCGGGCCGATCGGCGCGTAGGCCCAGCGATCGGAATAGACGACGGGGGTGACCGCAGTCTCGGCGACGTGCCCATCCTCTTCCCGGAGGTGGGTGGCGCAGATGGCGACGTCGTGAATCGGCGTCTGGGCCATGCCCCGGAGGCCGGCGGCGAAGGACCGCCCGTGGAACGGATCCGGGTTGTCCACCTCCAATCCTGAGAGCTCGATCAGCGTGGGCAGGATGTCGGCCGGCTGGGCCAACAGGTCAACGGTCGCGCCCCGCTGCAATCCCGGGGCGGCGATGAGGAAGGGGATGTGGGCGATCTCCGGGTAGAGGGGCCACCGGCGGTCGTCCTTGTCGTTGATGTTGCTCTTCCCGGTGCGGTTGTGCTCGCCGAGGCTCATCCCGTGATCGGTGGTGAAGATCACGGCGGTGCGATCCCAGAGATCCAGGTCGTCGATCTTCTGGAAGATGCGCCCCACCCAGCGGTCGACCAGCTCGGCCTCGGCGCAGTAGTGCGCCCTGAGGTTGCGCAGCTCGGCGGAGGTGAGGTCGTCGGCCTTCCCGTAGTTCGGGTGCAGCATCGGCGTGCCCTCGTACTCCGGGTCGTAGGCCTCGATCATATACGCCGGGGGATCCCATGGCTCGTGGGGGTCGAAGAAGTCGACCCAGAGGAGGAAGGGGTGGTACTGGTAATTCTCCTCCAGCCAGCGGACCGTGTGCCCGGCGGTGCGGGGTGGGAAGGTCTCCTCCTCGTAGCGGTAGTAGCGGTTGGTCCAGCGGTGCAGGTCGACCAGGTTCCGCCCCTGGAAGTGGCTGCCGGTCCGGGTCTTCTCCGGATCCATCACCTGCTTGATCGGGTCGTTCATGTGCGTCATGGGGGTGTCCCCCTCTTGGCCCCGGATGGCGTAGGCGCCGTTGAAGACCCGGTGGAAGCCGAAGTTGAAGAGGTGGGGGCAGTCGCAGATGAGCTGGGTGACGTAGCCGTGGGGGTTGAGCAGCTGGGGCATCTTGTTGGCCTCCGCCAGATACTGCCACGGGTACCAGGGCCATCCGTAGCGCCCGGAGATGAGATCGGTGCGCTCGGGGATGGTGGGGAAGCTGCCGGCGTAGAACCGGGACATACTCACCGCCCGCTCCGAAAACGCATCGAGGTTCGGGGTCTCCACCGGGACGGCGGCCCGGTCGAAGAGGTTGTCGTAGCGGTACGTATCGCTGTTGATGATGACGATGTTGAGGGGGCCGGAGGGCGCCGGTTCCGGCGTGAGGGGATCGACGTTGGACGCCCGGGTGTCCTCGTACTCAGGGCCGGTCATTTTGGGATTCATCACAGTCTCCTTACACTAGGGGTAGCTCCTTATATGGGTTACGTCTGTTACGTCGCTTGGCGGGGCAGGTTCCGGCTGGCGACGACGTTGATGCCGGTGCCCAGGGCGTCGCCCAGCACAACCTGCTTGACGGCGACCGGCGCTTCAACCTCGACCTCGCGCAGCGCGTCCAGCAGCTCGAAGATCCTGGGCTTGGGAAAGGGCTCGGCGGTGTAGACGGGCACCAGCGGGTGGAGCCCGCCGCTGACGCGCACGGTGGTGGCGACCATCCGGCGCGGGTCGGTCAGCTCGCGTTCGACGTAGTCGAGCCCGCGCTGGCAGGTGTTGCCGTCGACGTCCAGCACGGTCTCGTTCTCGTGGGTGACCTGAAGGGTGCACCCCATCGGGCAGGTGATGCAGATCATCTCTTCCGTTGTCGGCATAGGTTCTCTCCTTCTGTACTTCAGTCCCCTGGCGCATTTCAGTCCCCGGCACTGGCGCACTTCGCCAGTGCCGGGGACTGAAATGCTACCGAGGCACAACTTGGACCGTCAGCGTCTCGGCGGCCCGGACCTTGTCATAATCTCGCTCGCGGAGGGGGATGCTCATCATCTCGCCGGGGCGGGCATAGCGCGCGCCGCGCCGGGTGACGAGGGCCTCTCCATCGCGCACCTCAATCCAGACCGGCTGCTCCAGCGGCTCGGTGACGCGCATCTCCAGCCGGACCTGGTCCTCCTGGAGGGTCTCCGGATCGACCTGGTGCGGCACGACGTACCGGACCCGCTCGCCGCCCTGGGTGGGGACGGCGGTCGCCGCGGGGGCGGTCCGACCCATCGCGTGATACGCGGCCCGCGTCCCGGCGGTGAGCCCGGCCTGGGTCACCCAATCGACCAGGTCGTAGACGTGCACGACGTTGCCGGCGGCGAAGACGCCCGGCACGTTGGTCTGGAACCCGTCGTCCACCCGAGGGCCGCCGGTGATGGGATCGAGCACCACCCCGGCCTTCATCGACAGCTCGTTCTCCGGGATCAGCCCGACCGAGAGGAGCAGGGTGTCGCACGGGATGCGCTCCTCGGTGCCGGGCACCGGGTTCCACGCCTCGTCCACCGCGACGGCCTCCACGGCCTCAATCCGCTCGTTACCGATGATGCGCTTGACCGTGTGGCGTAGCTGGAGCTCGATGTCGAAGTCGAGCAGGCACTGGACGTAGTTCCTGCTCAGGCCGGTGAGGTAGGGCATCACCTCCAGCACCCGTTCGACGCGGGCGCCCTCGAAGGTCAGACGCCGGGCCATAATCATACCGATGTCGCCGGACCCCAGGATCACCACGCGCTCGCCGGGGACGTAGCCCTCCACGTTGGTCCAGCGCTGGGCGGTGCCGGCCGTATAGACGCCCGCCGGGCGCGGGCCCGGAATCTTGATCTGGGCGCGCGTCCGCTCCCGGCAGCCCATCGCCAGCACCACCGAGGCCGCCTGCAGCTCCAGGAAGCCGTGCCGGGGACTGGTGGCGAAGATATAGCGGTCCGGCGTGACGTCGAGCACCAGCGTGTCCAGCAGCACGTCGACCGCCAGCTCGCGCACCTGATCGATGTAGTGCTGGGCGTAGGTAGGGCCGGCCAGATCCTCTCCGAAGATCTCGACGCCGAACCCGTTGTGAATGCACTGGAGCAGAATGCCCCCCAATTCGATGTCCCGCTCGATGATCAATACGTCCTCGGCACCGGCCTCCTTGGCGGCGATGGCGGCGGCCAGGCCGCCGGGTCCCGAGCCGATCACGATGACGTCGTAGGTCTCTCTCTTCAGGTTCATATGGGTCCCTTGCTCTCTCGTAGATAGATTGAAGCTAGCCGCTAACGTTTGGGGGCTCGGCCCTGTCCGGAACCTTGGTTCTGCGCGACAGCAGATCGGTGCCCGGCCCCTTCTTGCTGACCTCGGACGGATCGACGTCCAACTCGCGGGCCAGGATCTCGACCACGCGCGGCATGTCGAAGGCGCCCTGGCACCGCCCGGTGCCGAGCCACGTCCGCCGCTTGATGGCGTCGTAGCTCTCGGCCGGGATGGGCGCATGGATCTCGGCGACGATCTCGCCCTCGGTCACGTACTCACAGCGGCAGATGATCCGCCCGTACCGGGGATCCTCCGCGACGAGCTCGGCTTGCGCGTCGTGGGAGAGGTGGCGGAAGACCGGGCGGGCGCGGCGGACCGGATCCCAGTCCGGGCGCTCGCGGAGCGTCTCCCCCGCCTCCTCCAATAACTCGACGGTGCGCGCCGCAATGCCCGGCGCCGAGGTCAGCCCCGGCGATTCGATACCCGCCAGGTTGATCAACCCGTCGACCTCCTCGGCGACCTCGACGATGAAGTCCTTGTGGTAGTCAACCTCGGGATTGAGACAGGACGCGTTGCCGCCCGGTCGCAGGCCGGCGAAGACCGCGATCACCTCGCGGTCGTTGAGCCCGGGCACCAGCTTCTTCGCGCCCTCCCAGATCTCGTCCATACCGGCAGCCGTCACCGAGGGGTCCGTCTTGTCGTCGATCTCCTCGGCGTTCGGCCCGACCAGGGCGTTCTCGTGGACGGTGGTCGTAACGAGGATGCCCTTGCTGACCTCGGTGGGCACCGGGAAGAGCACGTTCTGAATCTCGATGAGCTGGCGGTCGAGGACGAAGTACTCACCCCGGCGCGGGGTGATGGTGAACGCGGGCCGGACGCCCGCCTTGTGCATCACCTCGTCGGCGTAGAGCCCGGCGGCGTTGATGACCCAGCGGGCCGTGAACGGCCCCCGGCTCGTCTCGACGCCCGCGACCGTCCGCCGCTCGGTGCCCTGCTCCCACAGGAAATCCTGGAACGCCGTGGCGCGCAGGAGCGTGACGCCGTTGATCACCGCGTTTTCGGCCGCGGCCAGGGTCGCGCCCCAGGGATCGCAGACGCCGCCGGAGGGGCAGTAGAGCGCGCCGCTCACCTCGGGGTTGATCTGCGGCTCCCGCGCCCTCATCGTCTCGCCGTCGATGATCTCGACGGGCACGCCGTTGGCCTCCGCGCGGGCCTCCAATTCAGCAAGCGCCTCCCGCTCCGCCTCGCCGACGGCCACCACGTAGGTGCCGGAGCGATCGAAGCTGAACTGGAGCTCCTCGGCCAACTGATCCCACATCGGGTTGGCCCTCACGTTCATCGCCGCCTTGAGCGTGCCGGGCTCGGCGGCGTATCCGCCGTGAATCAGCGCGGAGTTGGCGGCGGTGGCCCCGGTGCAGATGTCCTCCTCCTTCTCGATCCACAGGATGTCCAGATCGTAGCGGGCGAGGGTGCGGGCCACCATCGCGCCGACGATACCGGCGCCGACGATGATGACGTCATAGTCGTACGGGTGGGCGTTCGCTTGCATGCAGTCCTCCGTCGTGGTTGCGGTGTTCGTTTTGCTCACTCACAGACCTCCGGCTCCTGGAACGGCTCGCTCATCTGCACCGGCAGCCGTCTCACCGTCTCGCCCTCCCGATCGGTGATATAGAGGAAGGAGATGGAGGGGCGCCGGGCGTCCCCGTCGGCCCAGAACGCGTGGAAGTCCGGGTGGGCGTTGAGCGGGCGGCGGACGTAGGTGTGGTTGCGCGGGCTGTCGTGGGTGAGCTGCTTGACCCTCCACCAGCTCGATCCGAGGTCGTCGGATTGCCACATGGCGATCTCGCCGCCGGGGTTGTAGGGCTGGGGGCCCGGCTCGGTGGGCGCCATCAGGGTCCAGCGGTCCTTTTCAATGGTCAAGGGGCCCATGTCGTAGTTGTTGTCACTCTCAGGACCCCGGGTGATCCGCCATCCCGCCCCGGCCCAGCGGGCGAACCGCCAGACGCGGGGGCCGGCTTCGGGGCCGGGCTCGTGCCCCTCGCTGGTCACACAGACCGCGACGGGGCGTCCGGCCGCGTCGAAGACCAGGTCCTTCATGTAGACGTTGAGCCCGGCCTCCTGGGTCTCCCAGATCAGCGCCGGATTCCGGACCTCGGTCAGCGGCAGGGTGAGGGGTTCCCCGAGAATGTTGGTCCAGGTGCGCCCCCAGTCGGTGGTCTGTGCATAATAGAGGTTCGTGCGGGCCTCCAGCCCCCCCTCCTCGGGGTGGTAGTTGAAGGCCGTGGCGACGACGCCGTGCGCCGGATCGTAAGCCGTGACCTGGTAGTGGCCCTTGGCGATGTGCGCCAGCTTGGTGGGCTCGGACCACGCCAGCCCGTCGGGGCTGGTGGCGGCGTAGAGCACGCGCCCGTTCTCGTAGCGGGTGTGCATCAGGATAAACCCGCGCTCTGGATCGTACCACGGCTGCGGGTAGGCGTAACGCGTGCCGTTGTAGACGGTCTCCCAGCGGTCGATGGCATAGGGCTCGGCGCTGCGGTGGATGAAGCTCCGCGTCGTCCCGTGCCCGTGCGAGGGCGAGAAGAGCCACAGGATGCCCTCGGCGTCGATCTGCAGCACCGGATTGTCGTGGGGGTCCCCGCACCACTTATCGAAGACGATGACCGGCTTGGGGACCATGCCCGTCTCGTGGTCGTAGTAGGAGACCATATGGAGCAGGTTGCCGGGCTGGTTGTCCACGTAGCGGTCGCGCAGGTGGTTACCCTTGGTGGTGCCGCCCCAGCAGAAGAAGGTCTTGTTGACCTCCGGGGCGTAGACGGCCAGCGGGCGGTGCTTGGCGTTGTAGGTGCCCAGGCCCCCGCCGTATTTGGGGCCGTATTCGGGGAAGTAAGCCCCCTGCTTGTACCACATCCCGACGTAACTGTCGAACTGGGTGCAGAAGACGTCCTGATCCTCAGGATCGGGCATAGGCTCCGGGTTGGGGTTCCGTGGGAAAGGGTGCATACTGATCGTCTCATCCGGCATCACGGGTTCCTCCGATGTCTCAGGCGATGTCTCAGGCATACAATGCTCCTCACGACTTAGCGTTCGTAGACAGATAACTTCTCGACCCGTAATCGTTTAATTCTGTGAGCCGGCCAGGTGCAACGCACTTAAATTGAGTCCATAACCTACACTTAGTGCATACCGTACCTATTTGCCAGGCGTAAAAGTGCGTTGCACCTCAGAAGACTAAACAGATACCTCGACCCTAACGCTTCCAGTGCCCCTCTTCGGGGGTCGTAGATGCCCGAAAGGGTACGTCGGCGCGGGAACGTGTGCTTGCACAGACTTTAGGCTTCTTCGACCCAATCCAGCGTGCGCGCGACGGCCTTCTTCCAGCCGGTGTAGAGCGTCTGCCGCCGGTCGCCGTCCATCTGCGGCTCGAACCTCCGGTCGACGCCCCAGTTGCGGCGCAGGGCCTCGGTGTCCTCCCAGAAGCCGATCGCGAGCCCGGCGGCGTAGGCGGCGCCCAGGGCCGTGGTCTCCGTGACCGTCGGGCGGATCACCGGCACGTCGAGGATATCGGCCTGGAACTGCATCAAAAGCTCGTTGGCCACCATGCCGCCATCGACCTTCAGGGTCTTGAGCTCGACCCCGGCGTCCTGCTCCATGGCCTCGGCCACGTCCCGGGTCTGGTAGGCCGTGGCCTCCAGCGCGGCCCGGCAGATGTGGTTCTTGGTGATAAAGCGGGTCAGCCCCACCATGACGCCCCGGGCATCGCTGCGCCAGTAGGGCGCGAAGAGCCCGGAGAACGCGGGGACGACGTACATTCCGCCGGCGTCCTCGACCTCGTTTGCCAGATCCTCGATCTGGGGCGCGCGGTTGAAGAAGTTCAGATTGTCGCGCAGCCATTGAACCAGGGCCCCGGTGATGGCGATCGAGCCCTCCAGGGCGTAGACGGCGGGTTCGTCGCCGAACTGGTACCCGAGGGTCGTGAGCAGACCGCGCTCGGAGTCGACGATCTCGGTGCCGGTGTTGAGCAGCATAAAGCAGCCGGTGCCGTAGGTGTTCTTCCCCTCGCCCGCTGTGAAGCAGGTCTGGCCGACCAGGGCCGCCTGCTGATCTCCTAGGGCGCCGGCGACGGGCAGGCGCTCGCCGAACGGGCCGTCGTCCTGTGTGAACCCGTAAGGATGGGGGGCGCTGGAGGGCCGGATGTCGGGGAGCATCCCGGCGGGGATGCCCAGGATTTCCAGAATCTCCGCGTCCCACGCCAGCGTGCGCAGATCCATCAGCATCGTGCGGCTGGCGTTGGTGACGTCGGTGATGTGCGCGCCCCCCTGCGGGCCGCCGGTCAGCCACCAGGTGATCCAGGTGTCGACGGTGCCGAAGAGGGCGTGGCCCTCGGCGGCGGCCTCCCGCACGGCGGGCACGTCGTCCAGCAGCCACTTGAGCTTCGGCCCGGCGAAATAGGTGGAGAGGGGCAGCCCGACCTTGGCCCGGAAGCGGTCCTGCCCGCCGTCCCGCGCCAGCGCGTCGCAGATGGCCTTGGTGCGGGTGTCCTGCCAGACGATGGCGTTGTGGAGGGGCTCGCCGGTCCGGCGGTCCCAGACGAGGGTGGTCTCCCGCTGGTTGGTGATCCCCACGGCTGCGATCTGACCGCTGGGGACGTTCCCCTCGGTCAGCGTCTTGCGGATGACCTTCTGGGTCTTCTCCCAGATTTCCAGGGGATCGTGCTCCACCCATCCGGGTTGGGGCGTGATCTGCCGGTGCTCCTCGTAGGCGCCGGTGACGATCTGACCCTGGTGGTTGAAGAGGATACAGCGGGTGCCCGTGGTACCCTGGTCGACGGCAGCGACATACTTGGTCATAGCATGGACCTCCTAGCCATTGGATGGGACGACCTGGCGTGCTCGTGCGTTCGATTATACATGAACTCGTCTTGAATCAAACCTTTCGTAAGCTCTTGTCATGGGCGGGCAGGAAGCCCGAGGTCCTTAGGGTCTGTAAAAGAACAAGTTCCCGCGCCGACGTACCCTTTCGGGCATCTACGACCCCCGAGGACGGGAGCTGGAAGCGTTATAGTCGGGACGTTATATTTTTACGAACCCTTAGACCGTCAGCGCATGACGAGCGGGAGATGGACGAAGGCCGGCACGACCACATCTTCCGCCGCGCTCCACGGGCTCTGATCGAGGCCGTCGACGGCCCGGACGCGGTAGTGCCACCGGCCGATGGGCTGCGCGGTGACCGTATGGGTGAGTTCCGGGCCCTGATGGACCACGATGGGCGCGTCGAAGTAGGCGCGCGGGCTCTCCTCCAGGACGTACGCGGTCGCCGTGGTGACCTCGGACCAGGCGACCACGTAGCCGCCGTCCTCATCGTCGTTGTTGATAGGCTCGAGGGTGGGGACGGGCAGGCTGCCGGCGGTCGCCGTGGTGCTCCGGACGTTGCTCGGCTCGCTGAATCCGACCTCCCCCCCGGCCTCCACGCGATAATGCCAGGTGCCGGACGGCTGCCCGGTGACCGTGTAGACCTGGGACGCGCCCAGGTACCGGGTGATGGCGCCGGTGAAGGAGAGGTTGTCCGACTCGACGAGCCGGTAGGTCT
Organism: Anaerolineae bacterium; assembly: GCA_034437735.1. Classification (GTDB taxonomy): domain Bacteria; phylum Chloroflexota; class Anaerolineae; order B4-G1; family SLSP01; genus PWVB01. The sequence continues at coordinate 15,085 of DAOTTS010000138.1, read as the reverse complement.
GGGCGCCGAAGACGCTGCTCCAGGAGAGCCGGTAGGTGTCCGGATCCGGAGACGCGATGGCGTCGAGCGTCGGGGCGGGTGGCACCACGCCGGTTCGCTTCACGTCGCTCCAGGGGCCGGGACCGCTGCCGTTGGTCGCCCGCACGCGGTAGTACCAGAAGCCCGGCAGCTGATTCGTCACGTTAAAACTGCTGGACGTCGTATCGGCGATGATCGTCGGGGTGCTGAACCCGGGGTTGTCGTCCTGCTGCAGCACGTAGCTGGCAGCCCGGTCCACCTCGCTCCAGTTGATCCGGTAGCTGCCGTCGTTCTCGGGGTTGGCGATGGCCTGCAGGGTGGGGGCGCCGAGCAGGTTGACGAAGTCCAGGGCGGCGCGCGCGTCGATCCGCCCGTGGCCGAAGTACTTGTCCTTCCCCTGGGGGCCGAGGTCGACCGCCGTCTCCTCGATCGCCTCCTGCACCTGGTCCGGCGTCAGCGTGTCGTCGAGGGACCAGACCAGGGACGCCAACCCGGCGACGAAGGGAGCGGCCTGGGACGTGCCCTGAAGGTAGTCATAGGTGGTCTGATAGCCCTCATCGGTGTGGAGGTAGAAGGTGTTATAGGTCGGCAGCGTACTGTAGATGCCCCAAGCATCGTAGTTGATGTAGAGCTCCCCACCGGGCGCGGCGACGTCGCAGTTGCTGCCGTAGTTGGAGTAATAGGTCAGATCGTCCTCCGGATTCGTGGCCGAGACGGCCAGCGTGTCCGGGTGGGCCGCCGGATAAAAGGGATCCTCCGACGTGCTGTTCCCCATTGCGGCGACGAGCAAGGACCCGGCGTCGTGGGCGGCCTCAATGGCATCGCGCACCGATTGGGAGTCGTACTCGCTGCCGAGGCTGAGGTTGATCACGTCGGCGCCGTTCTGGTACGCCCAGATGATGCCCCGGGCGATGTCCGAGGTCCAGCCCGTCCCGTCCCGCCCGAGCACCCGCACCGGCATAATTTTGGCGCCCCATGACATCCCGGCGACGCCGGTGCTGTTGTTCGTGACCGCCGCGGCGATCCCCGCCACGTGCGTGCCGTGCCCGTTGAGGTCGACGGGGTTGGCGTCCTCTGTGGCGCCCTGGTCCAGGTAGGTGTGACCGGGCACGAGCTTGCTGGCAAGGTCCGGGTGCCCGCTGTCGATCCCGGTGTCGACCACGGCGATGACGATATCCGTGTCGCCGGTGGTCAGGTCCCAGGCCGATTCCGAGTTGATCGTATCGGTGTGCGCCCACTGACGGCCTGCGTAGTAGGGGTCGTTGGGGGTTTGCGCCGAAGCCGCAGGTTCGAATCCCGGATCGGCCGGTGCGACGGCGGGGTCGGGCGCCTCGACCGCCGCCCACAGGATGTCCGGCTCGGCGAAGAGGACGCCGGGCTCGGCCGCAAGCGCGCGGCTGACCGCCCACTCCTCCCCCTCCGGCACCTTGAGCACGTGCACACCGGTCGCCATCGTACTTTCAATGGAGGCCCCGTACCGGTCCGCGAGCGACGCCGTGGCGGCATCGGATTTGAACTTGACCAGGACGGTGCCCGGTCCGACGGTCACGGCGGGGTCCGGGGTGCCGCCCCGCACCGGGTTCGGGGCGGGCCGGAACCCGGCCAACCCCACGAGGATCACTACCAACGCCAGGATATAACGATGCAGGGGTACGGGTTTCATAGGTCGCTCCTTGGATTCACGTGCTGTGTCAGGGCCCTTGTCATCCGGGCTGCGGTTTCCGATCTGGGCTCAGAGCCGGTCGCCGATCTGCGATTCGTACTCGGGAAAGTAGCGCTGGATGGTCATCAGGTTGAACGACCGGAGGATCGATTCTTTCGGCTCGCGCTTCAGCAGGAAGGCGAAGGAGGCCTCGACCAGCCGCGCCGGTGGTACCTTGCCGCCGGTCAGACGCTGGTAGTCCGTTTTGTCGACCGTGACGCGGTGGGTGGTCGTCCTGCCGCCCTCCGCCACCGTCACGGTGCACGCGTACGCCTGGGCTTCCGTCTCGACGTGGACCTGGATCTCTGCCATCATTCGCATCCTCTCACTGGATGAACGCCTTGGGTTGCTCCCCAAGTATAGTCGCGAGTGGTGGGGAGGCAACTACTTTTCCGCCCGGTGGGGAGGATTGACTTCTCCCCCAGTGGGGGAGACTGAGAGGGGGCAGATGGTTGTGGATAATGACGACCACACTTGCGTACAGCACCCCTTACCCCCCTCTAACTCCCCCCGACGGGGGGAGGATTGGGGCGATGACGTACCGAACCTCAGGGGCGTTCGGGCCGATTATCGCTTGAAGTTTCACACGGGGGGACGTACAATCGAGGTAGAGAGCATGAGCAACCCATCATCGCCCGCCGTGCACGCGGGCGATGCCATCCCACGAAGGAGCCTGTGATGAACGATTTCCTTTTCCGAGACCCTTTGGCCCACATCGATCCCGATCTTAAGGCGCTGATCGGGTATGAGACCGAGCGTCAGGCGCGCAAGCTGGTGATGATCCCGTCCGAGTCCATCGCCCCCATCGCCGTCCACGAGGCCGTCGCCTCGGCGTTCTCCCACATCTACGCCGAGGGCTATCCCGACAATCGCACCCGCACGATGAGCCAGGCGCGCATCCTGGACTACGCATCCGAGCTGGGGCACTACCGGCGCTACGCGGATCCCCGCTACTACAAGGGCGTCGAGTACGCCGACGTCCTGGAGTCGCTGGCCCGCCGCCGCGTGGCGGAGATCTTCGCCACCGATGAGGTGGCGGCCGACGACCTCTACGTGAACGTCCAGTCGCTCTCGGGCGCGCCCGCCAACACGGTGATTCAGGTGGCGCTGCTCGATCCCGGCGACACGCTGATGTCGATGGCCCTCCACGTGGGTGGGCACCTGAGCCACGGCAGCAAGGTGGCCTACTCGGGCAAGACCTTCAACGTGGTCCACTACTCGGTGGACGAGAAGACCGAGCGCCTGGACTACGACGCGATCCGCAACCTGGCGCGGGAGGCCCATCCCAAGATGATCATCGCGGGCTATACATCCTACCCGTGGGCGCCGGATTGGCACGCCTTCCGCGAGATCGCCGACGAGGTGGGGGCGGTGCTGCTGGCCGACATCGCCCACGTGGCGGGCCTGACCGTCGCCGGGGCCTACCCCAGCCCGGTGGGCATCGCGGACGTGGTCATGTTCACCACCCACAAGACGTTCAACGGCCCGCGCGGCGCGGTGATTCTGACCCACGACCGCACGTTGGGCCGGAAGTTCGACCGCATGGTCTTCCCCGGCTTCCAGGGCGGCCCCCATATGGAGACGGTGGCGGGGATCGCGGCGGCGGCCGAGCTGGCGACCACGGCGCAGTTCCACGCCCTCCAGCACCAGACGGTGGCCAACGCCGTCGCGCTGGCCGAGGCGCTGGATGCCGAGGGCGTCCGGGTGGCCTACGGCGGCACCGACACGCACATGGTGCTGATCGACTGCAAGACGGTCGAGGGCCCGTACGGCACGGCCCTGATGGGCGATCCCGCCGTGCGCATCCTGGACATCGCAGGGATTGTGGCGAACCGCAACACGATTCCGGGGGACAGCACCGCGCTCTATCCCTCTGGCGTGCGGCTGGGCACCCCGTGGGTGACCCAACGCGGGCTGGACGAGGAGGATATGGGACAGATCGCCAGGGCCATCGCCCGGCTCTTCGCGCACATGGATCCGTACGTGGTGGAGCGGCGGCGCCCCAAGTACGACTACCGCGCGCGGGTGGACTTCGACGTCCTGGAGGCGGTCAAGCTGGAGATGGCCGCGCTGGCGGATCGCGCCGCCGCGCCGCCGGATCCGGTCCCCTCGTCGGTCGAGGCGGAGGGCGGGACCGGCTATCCCCATTTCTACTTCCTCACCGACGAACCTCAGGGCGACGCCGCGTACGAGCGGCTGCGGCTGGAGGGCGATCTGGTGAAGCCCTTCGTCGACTGGCTGACGCCGTCGAACACGGCGGCGATGGCGGACGGCGAGAGCCGCCCCATCACGCTGCTGGAGGCGGGCGGCGCGGTGATGGCGGCGGGGCTGCTGACCCGCGAGGGCGCGGCGGCCTACACGCTGGACGTGCCCCGGGAGCAGGCCGGGCGGGTGATGACCTGGCTGCGCGCGCTGGTGGACGGCTACGTGGCGACCGACGACGTCTACGGGCGCCTGACCTTCCTGGACGCCGTGCGCGACGTGGGGGCGGCGCCGGCGCCGGACCCCGAGCCGGAACCGGAGACCGGCCCCTTTGCGAAGCCCTACTTCGTCGGCGCGTGGTCCCACAAGGAACCGGCGGGCGAGCCGCTGCCCGCGTTCGACTGGGCGCCGCCCGAGGACGCGGCGGATCGCGAGACACTGCTCCACGAGACGCACAAGGCGATGGGGGCGCGGATGGTGCCCTTCGGCGGGTGGGACATGCCCGTCTGGTACAGCGGCAACCTGGACGAGCACCGGGCCGTGCGTGAGGCGGCGGGGCTCTTCGACGTGAGCCACATGGGCTGCTGGGACGTGCGGGGGTCCGAGGCGGCGGCCTTCCTCAATCTGGTGATGGTCAACGACATCAACTACCTGGACGTCGGCGAGTCCCAGTACTCGGCCCTCTTCGACGTGGACGGCGTGCCGCTGGACGACCTGCTGGTCTACCGGCTTGAGGACGCCCGGTATCTGGTGGTGGTGAACGCCGCCAACAACGACAAGGACTGGGCCTGGGTGAACGGCGTGCTGAAGGGCGAGGTCATGATCGACCCGCAGCGCCCGTGGGTGCGGTGGGATGGGCCGGCGGACAGCGTCGCACTCCGCGACCTGCGCGAGCCGGAAGCCGGGGCGGACCGCCGCCACGAGCTGGCGCTGCAAGGCCCGGCCTCCAGGGATATGCTGCTGGCGCTGGGCGGCGCGGCCGACGATCTCGCTGCGGTGCGGGATCTGGCGTGGGCGGGCATCGTCCAGGTGACGCTGGGCGGCTTCGACCTGCTGGTGAGCCGCACCGGGTACACCGGCGAGCGGGTGGCGTACGAGCTGTTCGTGCACCCGGACCGGCTGGTGGAGCTGTGGCACGCGCTGCTGGAGGTCGGAGACCCGTTTGGCGTGAAGCCCTGCGGCCTGGCGGCCCGGGACAGCCTGCGCATCGAGGCCGGGCTGCCGCTGTATGGGCACGAGATGGACGGTCCGCTGAACCTGACCATGGCCGACGCGGGGTTCCGGACCTACGTGAAGCTCTACAAGCCGTTCTTCGTCGGGCGGGAGGCCTTTGCGGCCCGCGAGCACGAGCGCGACGCCGAGGTGGTGCGCTTCCGGGTGACAGAGAAGGGCCAGCCGCGCCCGCAGGCGCACGATCCGGTGGTCGACGACCGGGGCAAGGTGGTCGGGCAGGTCACGAGCTGCGCGATCGACGCCGAGGGCTACCTGCTGGGGCAGGCGTACGTGCGGACGAGCGCGGGCAAGCGGGGGACGAGGCTCTCGGTGATGGTCGCGCCGCGCCGCGAGCCCAAGCCCCGGGCGGCGCTGGGGATGGGCGACCGGGTGACGCTGCCGGTGGCGGTGGAGGTGCTGCGGCGGTTCCCGAGGCGGTCGTAAAGGATACATGGAAGGGGCCGGAGATGATGCCGGCCCCTTTTCCCCTGGGATTTTGACTCAGGGATGGCCACGGATTCCTATATTTCTCACTATTTCTTGAAACTAGGAATATCAGTGGGCAAACCAACCCTCATAAAGAACCTGGCAAATGCTTGTGATAAATGCTCCCGATATGGGGGCAATAATCGCAGTCGTTGGTCTGTGGCTTCCGACATTTGAATGAGCAGATCGTAGGGTACTCCAAACACATTACGAAAGTCAACCACCGTATGATCGGATTCAAACGCTTCCAGTTCACACCGTTTCAGAAGATGATAGCCTGTTGTTTGCCCTCGACGAAGCGCCTCTTTGCCTCTAGTTCCACTGAAATAGCTATTCCTCTTTCCAAATTCTTCCAGTGACCATCCAACAGTCACTGGCATCCGCTATGGATGGACGTCCTCTTTCTATGCTAGTGACTTTGATCTTGACTTGATATTCGTTCTTGGGGGGCATTTTTACAACAAGGTCATAGACTCCTGCTTCTTCTTGTAAATGGTGACCTTCGGATTCCTCTGACCTATGAGCAGATATAATGAGGGTCTCGTGCCAGTCCAGAGGCAGACTCTCGAAGTTTCCATTTGATCTCGAAGATTGTTTCAACGAGAGGTGGCTCGCTTAGGGTTTTACCCATAATGTTCTCACCTCGTCTTTTCTTTTTGTTGGTTATGCGCAATGCACTTAAAGTATACTGTCTTTTCGATCTATCTGCAACCAAACTAAATACGAGTTGCACGTTGCAGGTTGGCAAGTTGGTAGGTTGTCCGGCTGGTCGGGAAAAATGGGTTCGTTTCGTAAAGGCCGGTTGTGGATTGGAAGGTTGGGACGTTTTGTGGTTCTCCTCTCCGGTTTTCTCGTGAGGATGGATTTGGATGCGGCAGGTGGATGTCGACATAGTCCCTCTCGACATAGTCCCTCTCGACATAGTCGCTCTACTGATATCGATCCTTTGTTCTATCTTTAGTATAGCCATGAAAACGGCCAATTCAAGGTACCAGGGGGGGGTAAATTGGGGATATGCGTACGCGGCGCTCGGATCGATCCGGGCGCCGCGTGTTGGGTGCGTGCATTCCTGTATGGGGGCTTGTCGTATGCTCGCTGTGCCGTGGTCTAATCGTGCCTTGTTTGACGCCTGCGCGCCTTGCTGCGCGACTGATGTCGCTTGCGGAGGCCCAGGGGCCGGACGTCCGCCTGCGCGGACGGGGCGATGCGTCGACGCAGGTCGACGTTCGGCGCGGAGCGCCCTGGGTAGGGACTTCAGTCGCGGATCCGGGCCGGGGCTGCGTTCACCGGGGCCCTGGTGAACGTCACGTCTGCGATGGCCCGGAAGGGGTGAGTCCTGATCGTGCTTTGTTTGACACCTGCGCGCCTTGCTGCGCGACTGACGTCGCTTGCGGAGGCCCAGGGCCGGACGTCCGCCTGCGCGGACGGGGTGCAGTCAAGCACCTGCGAAGGATGGTGACGAAACCTTGATCTCCCGCAAGAATCCCGTATAATCGAGTCCATCAACGCAAATTGCGCGACGCCGTCCATCCCGGTGGGTGGGCGCCGAGTGATCCACCCAATCCAAGGAGCGATTATGCCGTCGAACCACACCGACTTCGAACACCGGCTCTGGGGCGCCGCCGACGAACTGCGCGCCAACTCCCGGCTGCGCGCGGCGGACTACTCGACCCCCGTCCTGGGCCTCATCTTCCTGAAGTACGCGGACCACAAGTTCGCACACGCCGCCGAGCAGCTCCGGGCCGAGCGGGCCGAGCGCGCGGCGCCCCACCGTGGGGTCCGGGAGCGCCCGATCGCGCCCTACCACTACAAGGCCGAGGGGGTGCTCTACGTGCCGGACGAGGCCCGCTTCCAGCGCCTGGTCGAGCTCCCCGAGAGCGCCAACATCGGACGTGAGATCAACGACGCGATGAAGGCCATCGAGCAGCACAACGAGGCGCTGCGCGACGTGCTGCCCAAGACCTACCTCCGCTTCCAGAACCCGACGCTGCGCACGCTGCTGCGCACCTTCAACGGCATCCCGATGGACATCGAGGGCGACGTCTTCGGGAGGATCTACGAGTACTTCCTGGGCCAGTTCGCCATGGCCGAGGGGCAGCGCGGCGGCGAGTTCTTCACGCCCACCTCCCTCGTCAAGCTCATCGTTGAGGTCATCGAACCCTTTGCCGGGTTCATCCTGGATCCGGCGTCAGGCTCCGGCGGCATGTTCGTCCAGAGCGCCGACTTCGTCCGCCGCCACCAGGGCCAGACCGGCGACGTGAGCATCTACGGGCAGGAGCGGGTGCGCGACACGGTCCGGCTCTGCCAGATGAACCTCGCCGTCCACGGCATCGAGGGCGACGTCCGCGTCGGCAACAGCTACTACGACGCGGTCCCCCTGCCGAGCCGGGGCGATCTAGAAGGCTTCGACTACCTGATGGCGAATCCGCCCTTCAACGTCAACCGGGTCGACAGGGAGCGGATCAAAAATGACCGCGACCGGTACCCGTTCGGGATGCCCACCGTGGACAACGCCAACTACCTGTGGATCCAGCTCTTCTACAGCTATCTCAACGCCCAGGGCCGCGCCGGCTTCGTGATGGCGAACTCCGCTGCCGATGCCCGGGGCTCCGAGCAGGAGATCCGTAAGCAGCTGATCCAGACCGGGCACGTGGACGTGATGATCGCCGTGGCCTCCAACTTCTTCTACACCGTCACCCTGCCGTGCACCCTGTGGTTCCTCAACAAGGCCAAGGCGCCGGTGCACGAGAATCAGGTCCTCTTCATCGACGCCCGCCGCATCTACGAGCAGATCGACCGCGCCCACCGCGAATTCTCGCCCGCGCAGTTGGAGTTTCTGTCCAACATCGTGCGCCTCTACCGGGGGCGGGAGGTCGAGGCCGCGCGCGGCAGCGGGGCGCTGATGCGCGAGCACTTCCCTGACGGGGCGTACGCCGACGTCCCCGGCCTCTGCAAGGTCGCCATGCTGGAGGAGATCGAGGCCCAGGGCTGGAGCCTCAATCCGGGGCGATATGTTGGGGTGCCGGATCGTGAGGTGGATCCGGACTTTGACTTTGAAACTCAACTAACTATGCTATATGAACAACTCGATATACTCAACAATGAAAGCCACAACCTTGAGGTTCTTATTGCTGAAAACACTCTAAAGATTCTGGAGATGGAAAACTGAGCCATATGGAAATCGTAGAAGCGAAGCTAGAAGACATTTGTATTCAGGTCACAGATGGCACACATGACTCCCCTAAACTTAGGGAAAAAGGGATTCCTTTCATTAAGGGTAAGCACATCTCTGGCGGTACAATTGACTTTGCTAACAGCGATTTCATCTCTTATCCGGACCATAAAAAAGTCATAGCTCGATCCAAGCCGGAAGAGGGAGACATACTTTTCTCAAATATCGGTTCAGTAGGCGATGCGGCGAGAGTTGATGTGGATTTTGAATTCAGCATCAAGAATGTAGCGTTATTAAAGCCTGACCCGGAAAAGATTAATGCTCGATATCTATACTACTATGTCATAAGTCCTAAGTTTCAAGACGAGATTGCATCTCAGGTGTCCGGTTCTGCACAACCATTTATCGGATTGTCTCGTCTCAGAGATTGTGTCATCAGATATCATTCTGCTTCTGAAACTCAACATAGGATCGCCGCTATCCTCGCTGCCTACGACGACCTCATCGAGAACAACACCCGCCGCATCGCGATCCTCGAGGAGATGGCCCAGCTCCTCTACCGCGAGTGGTTCGTCCACTTCCGCTTCCCCGGTCACGAAGACGTGGCGATGGTGGATTCGGAAGTCGGGGAGATACCAGCGGGATGGGGAGTTAGGAAATTGGGTGATGTCTTGGAGCTGGCCTACGGTAAAGGGTTAAGAAAAAAAGATAGAAAACCAGGACCTTATCCTGTCTATGGGTCGAGTGGTGTATTTGATCAACATAACGAGCCGTTGGTTGATGGGCCGGGCATTATTGTAGGACGTAAGGGTAATGTAGGAAGTGTTTATTGGTCGGACAAGGGATTTTGTCCCATTGATACTGTCTTTTATGTCATTACAGATGTCAATCTTCGATACGTCTACTATAATCTTCAGCATCAGAATTTTATCAGTTCGGATACAGCCGTACCTGGTTTAAATCGCAATCAAGCTTATTCGCTTCCGTTTTTATTACCAAGCGCTGATTTGATGCGCGAGTTTGAAGAATTTGTTGACTCTCTATTCGATTTGGTCCGAAATCTAGAAAACCAAATCGACAACCTGCGCCGCACCCGCGACCTTCTTCTCCCTCGTCTCATCTCAGGCGAGCTCGACGTATCCGATCTCGAGATTGACACCGCTATGCTGACCTGAATCCTACACCCACAGCGAGGTCCACCATGCCCAACCTGGACGCCGAACAGGCCCTGGAAGACCGGACGATGCAGCTCTTTCACGAACTCGGTTGGCAGACCGCCAACGCCTATTACGAGGCCTTCGACCCCGGCAAGGCGGCGCCCCGCCGCCCGTACCTGGGCCGGTCCGGCGAGCACGAGGTGCTCCTGCGCCCGCGCCTCCGGACCGCGCTGCGCGACCTCAACCCCGACCTGCCCGAGGCGGCCCTCGACGCCGCGATGGCGGTCCTGGCCCAGGGCCGCAGCATGGTCGCCCCCGTCGCCGCCAACCGGGAGGTCCACGACCTGCTGCGCAATCGGGTCCGGGTCACCTACCGCGACGCCGAGGGGCGCGAGGAGGCCGCCCACGTCCGGGTCATCGATTGGGAGACGCCCGCGAACAACGACTTCCTGATGGTCCAGCAGTTGTGGGTCAGCGGCGACCTGGGCCGCAAGCGCCCCGACCTGGTGGGCTTCGTCAACGGCATCCCGCTGCTCTTCGGGGAGCTCAAGGCCCACCACCGCCGCCTGGCGAACGCCTACAACCGGAATCTCTCCGACTACCGGGAGACGATCCCCCACCTCTTCGTCTACACCGGCCTCGTCATCCTCTCCAACGGCAGCCGGAGCGCCGTCGGCAACGCCGACACGCCCTTCCGCCACTTCAGCACCTGGAAAAAGGTCAACGACGAATCGGAGGCGGGCGTGATCTCCCTGGAGACCATGGTGCGCGGCGCCTGCACCCCGGCCCGCCTCCTCGACCTGGTGGAGAACTACACCCTCTACCACGAGGGCGCCGGGGGCCTGCGGAAGATCACCGCCAAGAACCACCAGTACCTCGGCGTCGAGAACGTCCTGGCGGCGCTGGCCCACGTCGGCGCGAACCGGGGCCGCCTGGGGGTCTTCTGGCACACCCAGGGCAGCGGCAAGAGCTTCTCCATGATCTTCTTCGCCCGGAAGGCGCTCCGCACCCTCGGGGGGAACTGGACCTTCCTCATCGTCACCGACCGCCGGGACCTGGACGACCAGATCTACCGCACCTTCGCCCGCGCGGGCGTGCTCACCGAGGACGAGGCTGCCGTGCGCGCTCAGAGCGGCGCGGACCTCAAGGCCAAGCTGCGGGAGGATCACCGCTTCCTCTTCACCCTGATCCACAAGTTCCACACCCGCGACGGGGCGCGCTATCCGGTCCTCTCCGAGCGGGATGACGTCATCGTCATCACCGACGAGGCCCACCGCACCCAGTACGGCACCTTCGCCACGAACATGCGCGACGCCCTGCCCAACGCGGCCTTTATCGGCTTCACCGGCACGCCCCTGATGGCTGACGAACGCGAGCGCACCCGCGAGGTCTTCGGCGATTACGTCAGCGTCTACGACTTCAAGCAGTCCATGGCCGACGGCGCCACCGTGCCCCTCTACTACGAGAACCGGGTCCCCGAGCTCCAGCTCACCAACGAGGAATTGAACCTCGCCATGGCCGACGCCCTGGAGCGGGCCGACCTCGACGAGGACGCCCGGGATGCCCTGGGCCGCAGCTTCGTCCGGGAGTACCAGTTGATCACGCGCGACGACCGCCTCGACACGATCGCCGAGGACATCGTCGACCACTTCACCAACCGGGGCTATATGGGCAAGGCGATGGTGATCTCGTTGGACAAGCTCACGACCGTCAAGATGTACGACAAGGTGCAGGCCCACTGGGAGGCCCGGCTCGCGGATCTCCGCGCCCGCTTCGAGGCGGCCCCGGATGCCGAGCGCCCCGCCCTTGCGGAGACGATCGCCCTGATGGAGGCGACCGACATGGCGGTCGTCATCTCCCAGGCGCAGAACGAGATCGCCGAGTTCCGCGCGCACGGCCTCGACCTCCGGCCCCACCGCCGCCGGATGATCAACGAGGCGCTGGATGAGAAGTTCAAGAACCCCGACGACCCGTTCCGGCTGGTCTTCGTCTGCGCCATGTGGCGCACCGGCTTCGACGCGCCGTCCTGCTCGACCCTCTACCTCGACCGCCCGATGCGCAATCACACCCTGATGCAGACCATCGCCCGGGCCAACCGCGTCTACGGGGAGAAGCACAACGGCCTGATCGTCGACTACCTCGGCATCTTCCGCGAGCTGCAGACGGCCCTCGCCATCTACGCCACCGGCGACGCGTACGTGCCGGACGACTACCCCGTCAAGCCGAAGGACGCCCTGATCGCCGAGCTGGAGACCGCCCTGGCTGACGTGGATGCCTTCTGTGACGAGCGCGGCGTCGATCTGGATGCGATCCTTGAGACCACCGACGCGTTCGCGCGTATCGCTGCGATCGATACCCTCGTCGAGACCCTGGTCGATGCCCGAGCCCAGGCGGCCCTGGACGACGCCGTCGAACAGATCATCGTGAACGATGCGTTGAAGCTCCGCTTTTCGAATCTCGTCTCGCAGGTCGACCGCCTCTATAAGGCCGTGCAGCCCGATCCCCGCGCCGGTGACTACAGTCAGCGGCGCAAACTCCTGAGGGTCCTGCGCGACAAGATCCACCGTCTCGGTCCGCATCTTGAAACCGGGGACGTCGCGTCCGAGGTCACGGAGGTGCTCGATGCCTCGATCAAGGCCCTGCCCTACGTCATCCGGGAGGATACGCCGCTTTACGATCTCAGCAAGGTCGATTTCGACGCCCTGCGCGAGCGTTTCGAGACCGGGCGCAAGCGCACCGAGGCCGAGAAGCTCCGGGGCACCGTCCACGCCAAGATGCAGCGCATGGTCCGCCGGAACCGGACGCGCACCGACTACCAGGCCGAGTACCAGCGGCTGATCGATGCATACAACGCGGGAGCGGCGAACGTGGAGGCGCATTTCAACAACCTGGTGGCCTTCGCTCAGAAGCTCAGGGACGAGGACGCGCGCCACCTCCGGGAGCACCTGACGGAGGAGGAACTGGCGGTCTTCGACATCCTCACCAAGCCGCCGCTGGCCTTGACCGAGGCGGAGCGCGCGGCGGTCAAGGCGGTCGCCAAGGACCTGCTGGCGACGCTGAAGCGGGAGACGCTGGTGCTCGATTGGAAGAAGCGTCAGCAGTACCAGGCGAGTGTCCGGCTCGCGATTGAGGATATGTTGTATGATCGCTTGCCCGAGCGGTACACGGCGGATCTGTGCGATCGGAAGCGGGACGATCTGTACCGGCATTTTTACGATAATTATCAGAGCGGCACGGAGCATATTTATGCGGCGGGTTAGGTATGCGATAGCAGGCGTTGGCGCTATCTCCAAGCTTTGGACGCAGTATGGTGGTAGGCTCTCCTGGATTTTGCCGGGTGATGAAAGAGTGGTTGTGGGTTTATCCACAGATTGACGCAGATTTTCACAGATTTTTTGATTCTCCGGGGTCATCCATGCACTCTGTCGTTGATATCTCGCTTCGATCCTGCGGAGTCCCCGGCTAAACTTCAACGATAAGACGGCTTAGGTGAGGAGCTTGCGCCATAGCAGATGCATTTGCTGTAAGGCTCAATCGGACTATGATTATATTGACCTTGAAGCTTCACAGGGATGACTCTTGTTTCAGCAGAGGACGACATGAGCTTATGTATTGACGAGTTGAAGCTGGGTTATCGGGTCGTTGGGGTTATCGCAAGCTCTTAGTTGGGTTTCTTTCCAAATAAAAGTGGGAAGAGGGGGCTTATTTGGACCAAGGCCAAACTAAGATCTGTTGGTTCGCTTATTTCTAGAGCAGTTTCGAAGATTTCTAGCACCGTTCTTGCTGGTAACTATTGCATACATAGATGATACTCGCATGTATCTCACGCGATTCGGGCGCTTTTTCTGACAAAACTAGCATACCCAAATGAAGAAGCTGGTTAACTGACTCAGTTTGGCGCAGTCACGCAATAGACATAGATGTTTTGATATGTTTTGACACGCTTTAAACGCAAAATCTAAACTTGTGAGAGTAGAACTAGCAGATTTAGCGTTCGAATTTCCAAAACTGCCGAAAAAATGAGCGAACTAACCGAGACTAGATATGGTTTCAAGAGATTCTACTTTACAGTCAGGTTGCCGCCCAACAAGCGCATGCACCCGACGCGGCTAGCGCCGCTGTAATCAGCGGACAAACGCGCTTTGGAGTTAGATTTTTGGCGCAGGTGCTTGCCCCGCACCCGCCGCGCGGGTGATGCGCGGGCCGTTAGGCCCCCCATCTGGACTTTGCCTTTTTAGAACATCGTTGCGGTATCAAGGAGGTGAAAAGATGTTTCTCGCGAAGATAAAGATCGAAAACTTCAGAATTTTCCAGAGCTTTGAGCTCACATTGAATCCAGGTATGAATTTGGTAGTTGGAGAAAACAACTCGGGTAAGACCGCGTTGATTGACGCCATCAAATATGCCTTGGGTACACACTCTGGTGAGTGGATACGAGTTACAGAAGAAGACTTTCACAAGACAGCAACCCATTTCCATATTCAACTCAAATTCGAGGGAATTACTCCTGAACAAGCGTCTGTTTTTGTGGAACATTTAACCCACGAGTTGGTAGATGACAACTGTCGCAGATCCGTTCTTTATGTCAACTATGAAGCAGCCTTGACTGATCAAGTCCGTCGCGGTTATCGATACATAAGAACCGATGTTAGGTCAGGGCAAAATGCTAGCGGTCCACGTATCGAAAGGGAAATTCGAGATTACCTTTCAGCCACATACTTGAAGCCACTCCGGGATGCGGAAACCGAAATGGCAGCCGGTAGAGGGTCTCGGTTATCCCAGATTCTTTCTGTGGCAGAAGAACTAACTCAGGGATCGGAAAGCTTTGATGCCCTGATTGAAATCCTTACAACTGCAAATCAAGAGCTTATTCAGAATCCAGGTGTAAGAACAAGTCGTGAAAATATACGCAGTCGCCTCAGAGATCTAACGTTTACGAATGATAAATTTGATCCCGTTATTGATATTGTAGACGGCAAAGACCCATCGGAAATGTCCGAGCTTGAGAAGTGGCGACTATTCAAATGGGCGTGTTTCATTTGAGTTAAGCGGCGAGAGCGACTACTTCTAAGGCATCCAGTTCGGGATACGGTTGCGCATACAAGCGCTGATGTCGCTCGCGCCGCCTGAAATCAT
>DAOTTS010000137.1:0-20255 GCA_034437735.1 Anaerolineae bacterium | reverse complement strand
AGTACGCATGCAGCGATCTAAGCAGCCCAGAGGTGCCATCGTGGACCAACAACGGAGAGACCCGCCCCGCCCCATCCCGACGTGGATCCGGGGCGTGATGTTGCTGCTCGTGGCCGCCAGCCTCGCGCGGCCGGCGGCGCGGACGCTGGCCGTCCCGCTCGCGCAGGATAACGTCTGGTCGATCACCACCCCCGCCGAGGGGACGACCGTCAGCGGCGAGGTCACGATCCAGGGGACCGCCTCACACGGCAACTTCGACTCCTACGGCGTGCTCTACGCGTCGGGCCCGCGCCCGACCGCCGCGTCGCAGTGGGTGCCGATCGTCTTCGGCGTCAACGCGATGGTCGTCAACGGGCCGCTTGCCACGTGGGACACGACGGAGCTGCCCAACGGCCAATACACCCTGGCCCTGGCGGTCTACGAGCAGGGCAACACCGAGCCCAACCTCCACTTCACCAACAACATCACGGTGATGAACGAGGAGACGACGCCGACGCCCTCCCCGACGCCCGAAGCCCCCGCGACGGAGGCGCCCGGCCCAGAGGTGGACGTGACGACCGAGGCCGGCGAACCGCCGGCAGCCCCGACGATCGTCCAGCCCCCCACCGCGACTCCGCGCCCGACCCCGACCCTCGCCCCGGCGGTGAGCGGTGGGGAGGATGAGGACGACGACGGGGGCGGCCTGCTCCCGGAGGGCATCCTCTCTGTCGAGGCAGTGAAGGAGTCGTTCAAGGTCGGGGTACAGTTGGCGTTCCTGGTCTACGCCATCGGCATTCTCTACGTGCTGGCGAAGGCTGTGATCCGCTACTACCTCCGCCAGACCCACAAGCAGGCGGCGACGCCGTCCAACGAGGATCCCGGCCTGTGACCGCGTTCACGCTCATCGCCGGCCTCGGGAATCCCGGCTCGCGTTACGCTGCCAACCGGCACAATATCGGCTTCCAGGCCGTCGAGGCCCTGGCCGAAGCCCACCGCCTCCGTTTCACCAAACCGGAGCATCAGGCGCAGACAGCCCACGGGCGCGTGTTGGGGCGCCGGGTCATCCTCGCCAAGCCCCAGACCTGGATGAACGACAGCGGCAAGGCGGTCGGCGCGCTGGCCCGTTTCTATAAGATCCCGCCCGCGCAGATTCTCGTCATCTACGATGACATGGACATCCCCCTGGGCACGATCCGCTACCGCGCCGAGGGGAGCAACGGGGGCCATCGCGGGCTGGGGTCCGTGATCCAGCACCTGAGCACCCAGGCCATCCCCCGCCTGCGCCTGGGGATTGGGCGGCCGCCGGGTCAGATGGACCCCGCCGCCTACGTGCTCCAGGATTTCTCGGACGACGAGCAGGATCTTGTGTGGGACGTGCTGCGCGAGGCGCGACGGCGGACCGAGGATTGGATCGAGGGCCATCCCGTCTTCGAGCAGGAGGGGATGACGTGGCGGATCGAGGCATAAGCCCGTAAGAGATCGAGCGATGGCTGTTGGCCTGATTCGAATGCCCCCCTCTGTCTCCCCCCAATGGGGGGAGGACCGGTTTTGAGGGGGCTCAAAGAGTATCGACACACTTCACCGTATCACACGACCTGAAGCACGCTAGCAAGAGGAGATATGCCAAAGTCGACGCCGCCCTCACTTAGCGGGCTCCTGACGTGGATCGAGGAGCACCCGGCCTACCAGCAGCTGCGCCGCGAACTCGACGCCGGGCAGGCGCCCCCCACCTACGATCTGCTGCCTCAGGCGCGACCGGCCCTGATCGCGGCCCTCACCAAGTCGCACACCGGGCCGGTGCTCGTGATCACCCCCACCGTGGAGCAGGAGCGCCGCCTTCAAGCGGCCCTGCACCTGTGGATGGACGCGCCCGACCGGCTGCTGCCCTTCCCCGAGCCGCCGGGCCTCCTCTACGAGCGGGTGCCATGGCCCCCAGAGGTCATCACCGACCGTCTGGACGTACTCTCACGGCTGGTCCGAGGGCGGATCGACCGCCAGGCCGAAGGGCCCGGGCCGGTGATCATGGCCTCGGCGCGCGCGCTGATGCACCGCACGCTGCCCTACCGGCAGTTCCGGCGCGCCGTGCGGAAGGTCACTGTGGGCGACCGAACGGCGCTGCAGGCCCTGACCCGGCACGCGCACAGCATCGGCTACGAGCCGGTCAGCCTCGTGCAGGCCCCGGGCCAGTTGAGCCAGCGCGGCGGGCTCCTGGACATCTTCCCACCCCAGGCCGCCCAACCCTACCGCCTGGAGTTTTTCGGGGATGAGATCGACACGATCCGGACCTTCGCGCCGGAGACGCAGCGGTCCACGGGCCGCAGTCGGTCGTTCTGGCTGAACCCAGTGCGGGAGGCGCTCCCCCGCGACAGCGAGCGGGCCCTCGCGGCCCTGGAACAGCTCATCGGGCAGGATCCCCCGGAGGAGATCCGGGAGCGCATCGAGGCCGACGCCGAGGCCCTGTCAACCCAGACGCTCTCGAACACGCTCGAGTTCTACCTCCCCTATCTCTACGAGGAGGTCGGGACGCTCTTCCAGTACCTGCCGGCCGAGGCCCGGGTCGTCATTGTGGACGCGGAGCAGTTGGCCATACGCTGGCAGGAGCTCGAGGACGAGGCCGGGGAGCAGCGCGAGAACGCCGTGCGCGGCGGGACCCTGCTGGCGGATGCCCCGATCCCGTACGTGCCGTGGGAGCGGATGGCGCCCCTGATCGATGCCACGCGCCCGCTTCAACTGACCGTCGGCGAAGAGGGGCCGTTGGCCGAGATGCTCACGCCGGAGCCCCACTTCGCGGGCCGCCTGCCTGAGACCCTGGGCCGCATCCGGCAGTGGGTGGGACTCGGCGACCAGGTCGTGGTCGCCAGCCGTCAGGCCCCCCGGATGGCCGACCTGTGGCAGGAGTTCAACCCGCCGCCCGTGGCGACCCAGCTCACCGAGCCGCCCGAGTCGCTCATCACCTTCGTGCAGGGCGCCGCCAACGGCGGCTGGCAGTGGAACGGCCAACAGGGCGTCCGGCACCTGCTCACCGACGCCGAGATCTTCGGCTGGCGCCCGCCGGAGCCCCGGCGCCGCCCGCGCCGCCGGGCCACTGCGCCCGAGTACACCTTCTCCGACCTGGAGCCGGGCAACTACGTGGTTCACGAGGATTACGGCATCGGCATCTTCCGGGGCCTGGTCACCCGCCGCTTCGACGACATCGAACGGGAGTACCTCCTGCTCGAGTACGCGGCTCCGACCGGCACGGCCTGGACGCGCGACGAGGAGGAGACGGACGAGGACCACCACGACAAGCTCTTCGTGCCCATCCACCAGGCCGACCGCCTGACCCGCTACGTCGGCACGGAGAGTTTGGGACCCCGGCTCAGCCGCCTGGGCACCGGCACCTGGGAGCGGACGAAGGCGCGGGTGCGCGAGGCCGCGGACACGCTGGCGGCGGAGCTCCTGGAGCTCTACGCCACCCGCCAGGTCGTCAAGGGCCACGCGTTCTCCGACGATTCCACGTGGCAGCAGGAGCTGGAGGCCGCCTTCCCCTACGTCGAGACCCAGGATCAGGTGGACGCCATCGCGGCGGTCAAGCAGGATATGGAGAGACCGCAGCCCATGGACCGGCTCATCTGCGGCGACGCTGGGTACGGCAAGACCGAGGTGGCGCTGCGCGCGGCGTTCAAGGCGGTGATGGACAGCAAACAGGTCGCGATGCTGGTGCCCACCACCGTGCTGGCCCAGCAGCACTACGAGACCTTCGAGGAACGCCTGGCCCCCTTCCCCATCCACCTGGAGCTCCTCTCCCGGTTCCGGACCGGAGCGGAGCAAGCGGAGGTGCTGGAGGCGCTCCGCGAGGGATCGGTCGACATCGTCATCGGGACGCACCGCCTGCTGCAGAAGGACGTTGGCTTCCGGGACCTGGGCCTGGTCATCATCGACGAGGAGCAGCGCTTCGGGGTCACGCACAAGGAGCGGCTCAAGCAGATGCGGACCGAGGTGGACGTCCTCACCCTGACCGCCACGCCCATCCCCCGCACGCTCTATATGGCACTGACCGGCGTGCGGGACATCAGCATCATCGAGACGCCGCCCCAGGAGCGCCTGCCCATCGCCACCTACGTCGGCCCCTACGACGCCGCCGTGGTCCGCCGGGCCATCCGGCGGGAGCTCAACCGGGGCGGGCAGGTCTTCTACGTACACAACCGGGTGCGTTCGATTCAGAGCGTCGCGACCCGGATCGAGGCGCTGGTGCCCGAGACGGAGGTGGCGGTGGCCCACGGGCAGATGCAGGAGAAGCGGCTGAGCCGCGTGATGGAGAACTTCTCCGGCGGGGACGTCGACGTGCTGCTCGCCACCACGATCATCGAGAGCGGCCTCGACTATCCCAACGCCAACACCCTTATCGTCGAGCGGGCCGACCGCTTCGGCCTGGCCCAGCTCTACCAGTTGCGGGGCCGGATCGGACGGGGCACCCAGCGGGGATACGCTTACTTCTTCCATCCCCGGCGGCGGATCACCGATGAGTCGCGCCAGCGGCTGTTGGCCCTGCGGGAGACCACCAGCCATGGCGGGGGATTCACGGTAGCCCTCCGAGATCTGGAGATTCGCGGCGCCGGGGATCTGCTGGGGAAGCAGCAACACGGGCACGTCGCCGCCGTGGGGTTTACTCTCTACACGCGCATCCTGGACCGGGCCGTCCGCCAGCTCAAGGCCAAACGGGCCGGCGAACCGCCGCCCCCCGAGCCCATCGGCAGCATCACGCTGGAGCTGCCGTTGGCCGTGGGCCTGCCGCCGGCGTACATCCCGGACGACAAGCTCCGCCTGCAGCTCTACCGCCGGTTAGCCGAGCTGGAGGGCGCGGAGGAGATCGCCGAGCTGCGCGCGGAGTTGGAGGACCGTTTTGGGGCGCTGCCCGAGATGGCCGAGAATATGATCTACCAGCTCGACCTCAAGGTGCTGGCCCGGGATGCCCGGATTGACAGCGTGGTCGTGGAGAGCGGGCAGATCTCGCTGCGGCCCTCGTGGCTCCAGGGGATGGATGCCGACAAGGTCGCCCGGCTGCGCCGCCGGTTAGGGGAGACGGCGCGGGTCGGCCGCCGCAGCATCTGGCTGCCCATCTCCTGGGATCAGGAGGCGTGGCGGGCCGACATCAAGAAGACGCTGGAGACACTGGCTGCCTGGTGGACGTCGCGCAACGACACCCCCACGGCAGCCTGAAGCCCCCCGCATCAAGCGTCCAACACCAAGCTCACGGCCACTTGGACATCACTTCGCTGTAAAGATCCTGGATCTGATTGCCGAACACAGACATCAACGCGACCACTCCGATTGCAATGAGCACCAGGATCAAGCCGTACTCCGCCAATCCCTGACCTTCTTCTTCGGGCAGATAAACCATAGGACTCCTTTTTTACACCACCTTACTATCCTCTTTCTAACCTAAAGATAAGCGGATTACGGGGAGGCGTCAATGGGAGATTAGTCCTGCATCGGTGGAGGCCTACGGCGGTAGAGATCTAAGTCTCTCAGAAGAAGCAGTCGAAGATCAAGCCGGGATCGTTGGCGGAGATCGTATCGAGCCCCAACTGGATCGCGCGGGGATAGTCCCAGGCCGCGCCCCCACAACTGACCGGGATCCCCAGGCCATGCGCAGCCTGCACCAGCAGCTCGCTGGCCAGGTCTACGTTGGGCGCCACAATGTCACAGCCGGCGTCGATCGTATAGCGCAGGGGGCTGAGCAGCGCCGACCAAATCCACGAGACCCCTCCGAGGGGCGGAAACCGCTCGGCCCACCAGAGCGCCCACGCTAACCGTCGATTGCGGGGCATCAAGGGGCCCGCCGGGACGTCGGGAGCGACGTCTTTGAGCTGGACCAGAGCCCGCCGCTGGTAGGAGATCGTCACCACCTGGTCGCGCACGCCGGCCGCGTCGACGACCGCCAGCGTCTTCGGCACGAGGGTGGGTTCGAAGCTGCCGTAGGGATCGAACTTGAACTCCAGCATCAGCCCGATGCGGCCCTTGGCCCACGCGGCGAGCTCCGCCAAGGTGGGAATGTGCGCCCCGTGGTAGCTCGCGTCGAACCAACTGCCGGCGTCGAGCGCTTGCAGCTCCGCGCGGGTCATCGCGGCGACCAGCCCCGTGCCGTTCGTGGTGCGGTCGACGGTGGCGTCGTGAACAATCATCACCTCACCATCCGCCGAGAGCCGGAGGTCGGCCTCCACGATGTCCGCACCATCGCGCAGGGCCCGCTCGAAGGACGGCAACGTATTCTCGGGCGCCACGTCACAGGCGCCCCGGTGCCCCACCAGCAGCGGGACGTCACCGGGCGTGCGCAGGAGCGGCATCCTCATCGCGCCTTAATCCTCCAACTCGGCCATCAGCGCAGCCAAGTTTTTCTCAAAGGGCGGATAGACGACGCCGCGTTCGGTGATAATCGCCGTGATGTAGCGCGCCGGGGTGACGTCAAAGGCGGGGTTCGCCACCGGAGAGCCCTCGGGCGTAATCCGGCACGACAGCGCATGGGATACCTCGTTGTCCGGGCGCGACTCAATCTCAACGTCATCCCCCGTGGCGACGGCCATATCGATGGTGCTCGTCGGGCCTACCACGTAGAACGGCACGTCGTGCGCGTGGGCAGCCAGGGCCAGGCTGTACGTGCCGATCTTGTTGGCCGTGTCCCCGTTCGCCGCCACCCGGTCGCACCCGACGACGCAGAGATCGACCCCGACCGTGCGCATCACGTGCGCCGCCGCGCCATCCACGATCACGGTATGGGGAACGCCCCACTGTTGGAGCTCCCATGCCGTCAATCGCCCGCCCTGCAGGCGCGGTCGGGTCTCGTCGACGTACGCGTGCACGTCCTTCCCCGCCTGGTGTGCGGTGATAATCACCCCCAGCGCGGTGCCGATCCCGCCGGTCGCCAGGGGGCCGGTGTTGCAGTGGTGAACAAACGTCGCGCCCTCGGGCACCAGGGGCAGGGCATTCTGCCCGATCTGCTCGTTGGAACGCTCCTCGAAGGCCTGAATGGCCCGGGCCTCATCGAGGACCATGGCCCGCATCCCCTCGACCGTCTCAATCTGGGGATCGGCGACGCGCTTCATCACCCGGGCCAGGGCCCAGGATAGGTTAACCGCCGTGGGGCGCGCGGCGTTCAGCACGTCCGCCGCCGCCTGCAGATCCTCGCGCAGTCCCCCCACGTCATCCGCGTCGCTCCGCCGTGCGGCCAGCACCATCCCGTACGCCGCCGTGATCCCGATCGCCGGCGCGCCGCGCACGACCATCGAACGGATCGCGTCCGCCACGTCCTCATAATCGCCGTACGTGATGTAGATCAACTCACCGGGCAGCGCTCGCTGATCGATGAGACGGAGCGTGTTCTCATTCCACCCAACCGCTCGATAAGCAGCCATCCTGTCACCTCATTCCTTCACTCGGCACACCCATCATGCCAGACTACCCAATCCTGCTGTCGATCGTCCACGATCGAGAGATCGTCAATACGCACATTGCTATCTTGCCGCAAGGGGTGATCGTGTTATAATGGCGGCGTTGCCCCTGTAGTTCAAGCGGATAGAACGCAGACCTCCTAAGTCTGACATCCCCGTTCGAGTCGGGGCAGGGGTACTCAACGACGCACGGCCCGAATTACGGCCGCCTGCCTCGCCGCCTGAGTCTCATCCAGCACGCTCATCACAGGAACCATCCGATGATCTCAGGGCCCCAGATCAGCGTGAGCCCCGCGCCGAGCACGATAAACGGGCCGTAGGGAATCGCGGTCTGCAGCGAGGCGTCCCGGCGCGTCACCAGCACGACCAGCGCGCCCACGCCCCCCAGGAAGAACGCCACTACCAGCGTCTCGATGATGACCGGAAACCCCACGACGGCACCGGCATAGGTCGCGAGCGTCATATCGCCCTCGCCCAACGCACCCTCGCCGAAGAGCGCCGTCCCCAGCCAGACCAGGAGCCGGAAGACCACAAAGCCGATCAACGCGCCGGCGATCGTGTACCACCACGTACCCACCGCCAACCTGGGCAGCGCCGGTCCGAAGATCGTGCCGAGGATCAGCATCAGCCCTATGGAGGGCATCATAATCAGATGCGGGATCCGCTTGGTCTCCAGGTCGGTGACCATCACCATCGCCAGCGGGAGGAGGGCCAGCATCGCATAGACGACCCGGAGGGTCAGCCCAAACCGCCACCCCAGCAGTGCCCACGTCCCCACCACAAAGAGCTCGCCCGCCAGACGGGCCGACCGCACCGATCGCCCGCACCCCTCACAGTAGCGGCGCCCGGTCAGGTACGCCGCGATGGCGCTCCACTGCACGGGCGCGTACGCTTCGGTACAATACGGACATCGGGGGCGGCGCAGCGGCCGCTCGATCATCAACGCCTCGGCAGCGTGCACGGCCAACGTCCCTACGACCCACCCCAGGATCCCCAAGATCACAGCTATCGCGACCACGTTATCTGCCTCTCCCCCACCTTACGTTCTTTTCATCCCAACGTGCCAGCTCACAACCAGCACTCAGCCCACCGGCAAGCACTGGGCGGCGTAAGCATCCGGCACGAGCAAGCGCCCATCGATCCGGTTCAAACTGACGACCTCGCGGTCCGGGAAGAGACACCGCATCTCGCGGACGTAGAGCCCGGGGTTGAGCTCGCCGACCACAATGCGGGGAGCCCCGGCGGCGGCCTGCCGCAGTGCGCGTTCGGGCACGGGCCACAGGCTCTGAACCACGGCGGTGGACACGCGCTTGCCCTGCCGTCGCGCCCGCGACGCCCCTTCGCGCATCGCCCCGGCTGCCGTGCCGAAGGCGACCAACAGCGTCGGCGCCTCCGGCTGGGCGTCCACCTGGACGCGCGCCAGTTCCTCGCGGTGGTCCATCATCTTGTCCCAGAGCCGGCGGTTCAATCGCTCGACCTCGGCCGGTTCCTTGGTGATCATCCCCTGCGCGTCGTGTGTCGACCCGGTGAAGCGGACCGGCTCGCCGGCCCCGAAGGGCATCCACGTACGGGCCGGGACGGTCCCCTCCGAGGAACGCGAGACGGGCTCCACGGTCGCCCGCATCAGATTGAGCTCCTTGTCGGTCAGTAGAATCACCGGACACCGGAATCGGGTCGCCAGCGCAAACGCCTCGATCGTGAGGGATTCGCAGTCCGCGACCGTCGCCGGGGCCAACACAATCAGCGGGTATCCCCCGCTCTGCCCCCACCGCACGAACTGGACATCCCCCTGGCCCACGGTCGTGGCGCCGCCCGTGGAGGGCCCCAACCGTTGGACGTCCACAATGACCAGCGGCAGCTGGGCCATGATGGCCAGCCCGATGTTCTCGCTGTAGAGGCTGATCCCCGGCCCGCTCGTCGCGGTAAGGGGGAGCCGGCCCGCCGACGCCGCGCCGATGCACATCCCGATGGACGCGATCTCGTCCTCGCCCTGAATCGCGATGCCGCCCCGGCGGGGCAGCACGCGCATCATCTGGATGAGAATCGGGGTCGCCGGAGTGATGGGATAGCCGGCGAAGAAATCACAGCCGGCCGCCAGGGCGCCCCGCACAATCGCCTCCGCCCCGCTGATCACCTCGCGGACCGGCGGTGCCTTGCGCACGTCATCCGCCGGCACTGGAATCTTCTGCGTCATCGTATGGCTCCTGCGATCACTGGGGTTCGTCGATCAACGCCCGCTTGAGATCCCAGAGCCCCTGGGTCAGCGAGACGTGATACCGGTGCGGGTTCATAATCCGCCTCACACCCGGATGAAGGTTCGCCATATCGTCCTTTCTTTGCTGCCGCATCGCCTCAATGGAGGGGAGATCGTAGACTAACCGGCCCTCGTCGAGCACGTCGACCAACAGCGGTTCGATGTGAGAGATCGAATCCTGCTCCAGGGTGCGCTGCATGGTATGTTCGGTGGGATGCCGGAGGACGACCGCCGCCATCTCCCGGGGATCCTCATCGTCCAGACTGAGAAGATCGGCCGTCGCGTGTTGGTCACGATCGTAGATCCGCCAGACGTGCTTGTGTCCGGGATTGGGGATCTTCGCCGGGGTCTCCGAGACCTTGATAGCCGGCTGCCAATCGCCGTCGTCGCAGACCGCCACCAGTTTGTAGACGCCGTTCAGCGCCGAGGCGCCCTGCGAGGTAATCAGCCGGGTCCCAACCCCGTAGACCAGCCGCCCGATCAAGTGGTCGGGATCGACGTCATAGCGCGGGGCCTCCTCCTGGATCTGGGTGATAATCTGCAGAATGACCAACTCATCCAGATCGCTGGAGAGGACAATGCTCACCTCAGAGAACCCCGCCTCGTTCAGCATCCGAGCCGCCTGAATGCTCAGGTAGGCGAGATCGCCGGAGTCCAGCCGGATACCGATCGGCTCGTGTCCCCCCTGACGCAGTTCCTCGAAGACCTTGATCGCGTTGGGGATGCCGCTCTCCAGCGTGTCCACCGTATCGACCAGGAGCAGGCAGTCATCGGGGTAGACCTCGGCGTAAGCCCGGAAGGCGTCCAGCTCGTCACCGCCCAGGGCCATGAAGACCTGAACCATACTGTGCGCGTGGGTGCCCTTGGGCGGATACCCGAGCGCGTGGGAGATCCCCACGTTGGACGTGAAGTCGGCCCCGCCGATGAGGGCCGCACGGGCACCGGCGTTGGCGGCCCGCTCGTGCGCGCGCCGCAGCCCGAATTCCAGCAGGAGCTGCCCGCGTCCGCTCTCGTGGATGCGCGCGGCCTTGGTCGCCACGAGGACCGGATAGTTCAGATGGTTGAGCAGCGACGTCTCCAGAATCTGGGCCATCGCCAACGGTCCCTGCACCACGGTCAATGGGACGTTAGGGTGGACGACCCGGCCCTCCGGAATCGCCCGCAGGGTGATCACCTCGAAGGAGCCGTTCGCGCCGAGCCACTCAAGGAAAGCGTCATCAAAAATGGGATCGCCGGTCCGCCCCGTCTGTCCCCGGAGGTGTTCGATATCCGCCTCTTCAAAGCGAACGGCCTGCATCCAATCGAGGAGCCATTCGAGTCCCGCGTTGATGCAATAACCGGCCTGATGCGAGCCGTAGTCGGGATAGCTGCGGAAAAAGTGGTCGAACTGGGCCATCCGCTCGTGCAGGCCCATGTGGAAATAGAGCTGGGCCATCGTCAACTGGTACTGATCGGTGAGAAGGATGCCCTCAGCGAGCGAACGGGTTGAAGCGTCCATGCAGGATCGTCCCTTTCCAAGATCACCATTATCTTTATCAAGTAAATTCTGCAATCTATTGTATCATGCATGGATGCGCTGACCAAATAGGCGAGGTCGGAGATTGCAAATCTCCTCGGAGCAGGTCGGAGCGGGTCGAAGTGGGAAGGACGGTTGCGCAAAAGGCCGCCAGGTGTAGTATAGGAAACATGCAACCTCAACACGTATCCGCTACCCAATCCAAAGAAAGGCGGGAAGCCAGTATGACCCAGAAACCGAGCACACGCACCCACCCCCACGGCATTATCCCGGCCATGGTCACCCCGTTTCATCCGGACGAGAGCCTCAACGAGGACGCCCTGCGGCACCTGACGCGCCACCTGATCGCGGGAGGCGCCCACGGCCTCTTTCCCACCGGCAGCCAGGGGGAGTTCTACGCCCTCAAGCCGGAGGAGCGCGCCGAGGTGTGGGCGATCGTCCTCGACGAAGCCGAGGGACGCGTGCCGGTCTACGCCGGCACCGGGGCGCCGACCACCCGCGAGGTGATCCACCTGAACCATCTCGCCGAGGAGATCGGGGTGGATGCCGTCTCCGTGATCACGCCCTACTTCATCAGCCCCACGGACGACGAGCTTTACAAGCACTACGTCGCCATCGCCGACGCCACGTCTCTCCCCGTGATCCTGTACAGCAACCCTGGGCGGACCGGCGGCCTGCGCCTGAGCACCGCGTTGGTGGCCAAACTGGCGAAGCACGCGAACATCGTGGGCATCAAAGACTCGAGCGGCGATCTGACCCAGACGATGGCCTACCTTGAGGCGACCGATGACGCGTTCGCCGTCCTGCTCGGGCGCGACACCCTGATCTACGCCGGCCTCCTCCACGGCGCGAAGGGCGCCATCACGGCTACCGCGAACGTCGATCCCGCGCTGGTCGTCGAGATCTACGAGGCGTTCGTCGCCGGCGAGCTCGACCGGGCGCTGGACGCGCAAGAGCGGCTGGCCCCCCTGCGCCGCGCCTTCGGGTTGGGCACCTTCCCCGTCGTGGTGAAGGAGGCGTTGACGATGATCGGCATCCACGCCGGACCGGCCCGCGCGCCGGTCGGTTCGTTGGCCCCGGACCAGCGGGAGGCGCTGGAGCGGGTGATTGCCGGGCTAAATCCGTGAAACCAGGTCCCCGGCACGTCCGCTTTCTGGACGTGCCGGGGACCTTACCTTATGAAAGGATAGAAGGATGATGCAGAAGCAGCGGAACGATACGCACGACGTCTTACCCATTCGCGGCCTCCTGCTCCACATCACGCATTACGATCCACGGTGGTGGGAGGCCAAGGAGGACGAAGCGCCCTTCAACCTGGAGATCGCCCTCGAGCTGGTCGACGCGATGGCGGAGGTCGGGATGAATCTGCTGGTCGTCGACTGCGCTGACGGCCTGCGGTACACCTCCCATCCGGAGCTGACCCGGCCCTACAGCGTTCCAATGTCAACGCTCGCCCACCTGGTCGAGCGAGCCGACCAGCACGAAATCGAGATCGTCCCCAAGCTCAACTTCGCCCAGAGCGGCCTCCACCGGCACAACCATTGGTTCCGACCCCACAACGACCTCTTCGACAACGAGGCATACTGGAAGCTGGCCTTCGAAGTCGTGGACGAACTGATTGAGGCCGCCCAGCCGCCCCGCTTCTTCCACGTGGGGATGGACGAGGACCATTGGCGGAGTTACGATCAATACGTGGCAGCCATCGAGGTGCTCCACGCGGAACTCCAGAAGCGCGACCTGCGCACCGTCATATGGAACGACACGGCCTGCCAGTGGCCGCAAGCCGCCATCCACCGGGATAAGTCCCTGGCAGCGGAGGGCGGTGCGGCGAAGGACATCGTCCACGTGCTGTGGGATTATAGCAGCGTCCAGCCCGAGATCCTGCGCCGCATCCGCAGCGCGGGCTTCGAGGTCTGGGGCGCCCCCGGCCGGGAGCCCGACCTGGTAGCCGGTATGCGCGACGCGCTCCTCGATTGTGGGGGCACCGGCATCCTGCTGACGCGTTGGGTCGCCTGCACGGACGCGAATCGGGACGCGCTGATGCAGGACGTTCGAACCCTGGGGCCCATCTGCGCCGCGGAGCGGGCGAGCTGACCGAACCCAGGCAACACGGGGGTAGCCCGGCAGCACCCGAGCTTTGGGAATTGACGGTTTCTGCGAATTACGGGGATCAACCAGGCGGCGGTGCGTTTGCACCGCCGCCTCTCGTTGTGGGCGGTACAGGACTCGAACCTGTGACCTCCTCCTTGTAAGGGAGGCGCTCTAACCATCTGAGCTAACCGCCCGTGTGGGCAAGGCTACTATAGCAGATTCCGAAGGGGTGTCAACAATCGATGGCGTGCCAGCGGGGCCGGCGCGGTTAGGGGAACGTCAACGGTATGCCCCCCCTCTAACTCCCCCCGGCGGGGGGAGAACCCAAGGCGCCGTACCCTGCGTGGTTCGGGCTTTGACCGGAGAAGCCGGAGATTACAAATCTCCTCGGAGCGAGCGGGGAAAGATAGGGAATTGCCAAGAGGATGTTTATCCCTCATTGTGCAGTCAAGGGAGGAGCGGTATAATGGCAGCGTTCACTCCCAAGGGGTTATCCTGCTATGTGGCGACGAATCTGGGCTGTCACCCAGAAGGAATTCATCCAGACGCTGCGCGACCGCCGGACGTTGGCGATCCAGATCGGCCTGCCCATCATCCAACTGATCCTCTTCGCCTACGCGATTCGGATGAACGTCGAGCACATCCCCACCGCGGTCGCGGATCAGAGCCTCGATCCTGCCAGCCTCGCCTACGTCCAAGCGATGACGAATTCGGGCTATTTCGACGTCGCCGCCTACGTACCGGGCGAGGACGCGGTCATCGACGCCATCGACGCCGGGGACGCCCAGGCCGGCATTGTGATCCCGCCGGACTTCCAGGCGCGCGTCGAGCGCGGGGATGCCCAGGTGCTGCTGCTCGTCGACGGGTCGGACGTCTTCACCACGCAGGCAGCCTACAACGCGATCACGGCGATCGCCCGCGCCCATACCACGGAGATCGTCTGGCGGCGATTGGCC
Organism: Anaerolineae bacterium; assembly: GCA_034437735.1. Lineage (GTDB taxonomy): Bacteria > Chloroflexota > Anaerolineae > B4-G1 > SLSP01 > PWVB01. The sequence continues at coordinate 6,032 of DAOTTS010000137.1, read as the reverse complement.
CGATCCGGAGCCCTCACCGACGCCAGCGTCCTCTCCCCCCTGGACGCCCGGGTCCGGATCCTCTACAACCCCAACCTTGAGGATCTCATCTACCTGATCCCCGGCATGGTCGCGACCATCCTGCAGACCCAGACGATCACCCTGACCGCCGCCTCGGTCGTGCGCGAGCGGGAGGCCGGCACCCTGGAACAGCTTCTGGTCACCCCGATCCGGCCCGGCGAGCTGATGTTGGGCAAGATTATGCCCAACCTGGTGATCGCGATGATCAATATGCTCACCATTCTGGCGATCGGGATTCTGGGGTTCGGCGTCCCGTTCCAGGGCAGCTTCAGGGCCTTCGTCTGGCTGGCGTTTATGTACGTCTTCTCCGGGTTGGGACTCGGCCTTCTCGTCTCGACCATCTCCGACAACCAGAAGCAATCCCAACAGACGGCGATGCTGATGATGTTGATCGGCCTGGTGCTGGGCGGGTTTATGTTTCCGCGCTACCTGATGCCGCCGTTTATTCGTATCCTCGGCAACCTCTTCCCGCTGACCTACTTCATCCCAATCGCCCGTGGCATCGTGACCAAAGGCATCGGGGTGGCGGCGCTTTGGGAGCAGATCGCAGCCCTGGCAGCCTACGTCGTGCTGGTGATGGGATTGGCCATCTGGGCCTTCAACCCGAAGTTGGATTGAGGATCCGGTGATGCCCCCACACAAGCCCACCCGATGACCACACGCATGCAACGCAGCCTCCAGCGGCTCTTGGCCGTGATGAAGAAAGAGGCGGTCCAGCGGATCCGCGACAAGCGGACCCTGATCCTGATCCTCGCCATACCGTTGATCGAGCTGGTGCTCTTCGCCTATGCCGTGGATCTCACCGCCGACCATCTCCCCACCGTCGTCGCGGATTTCAGCCTGGACGCCCGCAGCCGGGCCTTTATCGACGCGCTGGAGGTGTCGGGGTACTTCAACGTTGTACGGCACACCGAGACTGAAGCCGACGTGCTTCACGCCATCGACACCGGGGAAGCCCGCGCCGGTCTGGTCATCCCCCCGGACTTCGCAGCCAAGATTGAGACCGGTCAGGCGCAGATCCTCTTCGTCCTGGACGGCTCCGACTCCTTCTCCGTGCAGGCGGGCTACAGCGCGGCCCTGGCGATCGCCCAGGCCCACGCCCTGGAGCTGGTTCAGGCCAAGGTCGAACGCCTGGGCCAGCGCCTGGAGATGGCACCGATCCACAACGCCGCCCGCGTCCTCTACAACCCCAACCTGGACGATATGGTCTTTGTGATGCCCGGCCTGGTCGCCCTGCTGCTGCAGGTGTTGGCCGTCAATATCACGGCCCAATCGCTGGTGCGCGAATACGAACTCGGGACGCTGGAGCAGATTCTGGTCACGCCGATACGGCCCCTGGAGCTCGTCATCGGTAAACTGATCCCCAACGTGGCGCTGGTCGCCTTCGACCAGGCGGTGATCACGGTCCTCGGCGTGGCGTGGTTTGGGGTGCCGTTTCAGGGCGATCCGTGGCTCTTTGCCTGGCTCTCGCTGCTCTACGTCGTGTCCGGACTGGGGCTGGGCATGTTGATCTCCAGCATGGCCCACACCCAGAAGGAGGCCCAGCAGCTTACGGGACTGCTGATGATGCTCAGCCAGCTCTTGACCGGTTTCATCTACCCCCGCAGTCCTATGCCGGTGGTCGTAAAGGCGGTGGGCAACCTCATCCCACTCACGTACTTCATACGGATCGCCCGGGGGATCATCACCAAGGGGATCGGCATCCAGTTTATGTGGAGCGACGTCGCGGCGTTGGGCATCTACGGCACGATCGTGATGGTGCTGGCTGCCGTCACGTTCAGGAAACGATTAGACTGAGAGACGCCCCCCCGTTATGAGCCCTCCGCTCGATCGCGGCGGGAGGGATACCAATCCCGGTTGACCTCGATGTTCTCATCCCACGCGGCGTACGTCTCCTCGAGCCCAAGGGTGCTGGCCTCCCCATAGGTGAGCTTATCGAGAAACACGACCACCTCACGTAAGCGGCCCTCAATCAGATTGACGGCAACCGGACGGGTCGGTCTGTCGGTTTTCAAAAACCAGTGGAACCCGTGAATCAGGCGATCGATCAACAGCATCCTCGCTTGTGGCGTCTTCGCCTCGGGGAAGTCCTTCACAAACGCCCGAAACTGATCGAGGACCGGATCGGCACCGCTGAGCTGTTTGTGCTGAATCGTCTTGAAGTAAGCCCCCCAGGTCAAGGACCAGCCGCACGCACAGCGGAGGATGGTTTCCTTATCCCGGTTGTGCGTGACGATTGAACGGCAGCGAGGACAGCGGACTTTCCCGCGTCTCGACTCAACGGCCTCGATAAAGCTCTGACATCGGGCCAGAAGTCCATACCCTACGTCGTTGATCAACGCCTCGTCATAGATACCCCGCGCATCCGTCTCGTACAGCCGGCGGATTTCCCGCTGGGTCACACGCGGCGCCCATCGGGGCAGCGTGCGCTCTGATGCATCGTTCATAGCCTGATCGTCCCTTCTCCTCGATCGGATCTCACCCAACACGGATAGCATAGACCGGTTGATCCCGAGGGCAAATCAAGTAGACTTGGGCCTATGATGTCGACCGATACCAAGGGCCAAACGCATATCCACCCGCTGGTGAGCATTGTGAGTCTGCTGCTCGCCCTCCCCCTGGTCTCGGGCTGTGTCTCGGCGTTTGTGGTTGAAGCGCCGCCCCCCAAGACAGCCACCCTGACGCCGGCGCCGACGTTCACCCCGACCCTGACGCCGACCCATACCCCAACGGCATCGCCGACCCCCACCCCGACCTCAACGCCCACGCCGATCCCAACCATCTCCATCCCAATGCTGACCACGACCCCCACCGTCACCCATCGCATCGAGGACTCACTCGGCTATCTGCCGGATCGAACCGTCCCGGACGCCTTCGGTGTGGAGATCCACTTCCGGCGCACGACCCAGCAGGAACTGGACTATCTCGCCGCCGGCGGGTTCAAGTGGGTTCGGATGGACCTCTTCTGGCACCTTGTGGAGACCGAGCCGGGCCGCTATGACTTCTCCGATTACGACGTGCTGGTCAAGTCTATGCGCGACCGGGACATCAACATGATCTTGATCCTGGACTACGGCAATTCCCTCTATGATAACGGATTCCCACCGACCTCCCCAGGCGCCAAGGCCGCGTTCGCCCGGTTTGCAGCCACGGCCGCGTACCGGTACCGCGACGAGCCCATCACCATCATCTGGGATCTCTGGAACGAGCCGAACCTCGATCACTTCTGGACGCCCGAGGCCAACGCGGCGGACTATGGGCGCCTCGCGATGCAGACCGCAGCCGCGATCCGCCGCGCGGACCCGGACGCCGTCATCGCCGCACCGGCGCTGGCGGGATTCGAGTGGAACTACTGGCGCACGCTGGGCAGTATGGGCCTTTTCCAGCAATTGGATGCGATCACGCTGCACTCTTACGGGGTCGTGTCGCCCGAGGAACTGACCCAACCCTTCCTGATCCTGCGTGCGTTGATCGACAGCTACAGTCCGAGGTGGCGCATCCCCATCCTCTCAGGGGAATGGGGGTTTGCCTCGACCGAACAGGGATACAGCGAAGGACAGCAGGCCCAATACCTCGTCCGGCAGTGGCTCGTCAACCTCTACCACGACCTCAACGTGAACATCTGGTACGACTGGCACGACGATGGGCCCGACCCCCACAACCCCGAGCACAACTTCGGCACGGTGCGCCACGACTTTACAGCCAAACCCACGTATCGCGCGGCCCAAACCCTGAACCGCACGCTGTACGGCTACCGATTTATGCGGCGCATCCCCTTGGCCAGCCCCCACGACTACCTGATGCTCTTCCAGAAGGAACAGGACGTCGCGCTGGTCGCCTGGACGACGAGCTACGCTCATACCCTCGTGCTTCCCATCCCAACCTCCGGGGTGGACGTCGTCGAGATGACGGGGGCTGAGGGGTTTATCGAGAGTGAAGGCGAGGGCCTCGCGGTGCCGATCAGCCAATCCCCACGATACCTGCTCTTCACACCGGATCAAGCGGTGGCGGAACTGGGCGGGTGGCGGCCCGCCGAGACCCTGAACCGGATGGTGGCGGGAGAATCCGAGACCCTGCACATCATCCTGGAGAACCACTTCATCGGCCCCCGGTACGGCGAGTTCCAGTTGTGGACAGGGGATACGCTGCGCGGTCAGCAGTCAATCGTGGTGCCGCCCAAGGCGCGACAACAGATACGGCTGCCGGTGGATACTCAGGGACTGGAAGGAAGTGTCAGCGCGGAGCTGCGCTTCGTGCCCGAGCGCGATCTGATGACCGACCTGCAGTCGGCGCACATCTGGCTCCAGGTGGCTCGCCCCTCAGACTGAATCGGGCGCGCGCCTCAGGGATCCAGGGTCCGCTGCGGCAACGTGAAGTAGAAGAAACTCCCCGCTCCTACCTGACTCTCCACCCCGACCTCGCCGCCGAGCTTTTCAACGATCCGGCGCACGATCGACAGCCCCAAGCCATGCCCGGCAACCTGATTGCGGTCAAGACGCGTGAAGGGGGCGAAGAGCTGCGCCTGTTCGTGCTCGGTGAGCCCGGCGCCGTTGTCTCGCACCCAGAAACAGACGCGCTCGGTATTGGCAGCGACCGAGTCCAGGGCCTCCGTGCCGTACCCGAGCTCCACCCGAGGCGGATCGCCCCCGTACTTGATGGCATTACTCACGTAGTTGACCCAGACCTCCTCGATCCACGGGCTATGCCCCCAGGCGACGGGCCAGCGATCGGGTACCACAAGATCGACATTGTGGCGCTCGACCATCTCCCGCATCCGGTCCTGAACCTCATCGATCACGTGATCCATATCGATGGGACAGGCAATCACCTCCTGCTGCCGCACCCCTGCTAACAGCAGAAGCTCCTCAATGATGCTCGACATCTTGTAAGCGGCGTGGCGCATAGACTGCAAGCTGTCTTCGATCGTATTCTCCGGCAGATCGTGCCATTCATCCACCAGCAGTTCGGCGTAGCCGGTGATAAGGTTGAGCGGGTTCTTCAGATCGTGAGCCACCGTTCGGGAGAACGTATCCAATTCCTGGTTGCGAGCGTGCACTTCTTCAGCAAAAGCCTGCAAAGCCTGTTGGGTTTTCTTCCGTTCGGTGATATCCTCCAGCGTTCCATCGATATACTGGACCGTGCCCTCGTCATCCAGCGCCACGCGCCCGGAGTCCCGGACCCAAATGACCCGACCGTCATACGTTCGGAGCTGGACCTCTTGACTCACGAGGCCGTCCTTCTCCGCGAGCATTCGCCGGTGAGCCTGACGCTGATCGTCCGTCAGATACATCGAGGGCAACGAACAGCCATCCATCATCTCGGTTATGCTAGCGTACCCTAAAATTCGGGCCAACGCGGGGTTGCCATGAAGCAGGCGACCATCGGGCGTCGCGCGATAGATGCCCAACGGAATATGCTGCGTCATTGATTCATACTTCCGCTCGCTCACATGCGGGGCCTCCAAGACTCGCGGATGGGCGGTGACGTCACGATAAGCAGAGAGAAACCAGAGCCGGCCTTCGTCACGCAGCACCGAGGTTGAGACCAGGAGAACACGGGACTGTCCCGTCTTCGTGGTAATCGTGGTTTTCAGCTCCCGAGCCTGACCGGTCCTCGCAACCCAACGAAGAACCTGATGCACGCGTCGATAATCCTCAGCATCTGGGTAAAGAAGCGCAAGGAAATCTTCCGCCTGATTGGCCTCTTCATGGGTGTATCCGGTTAACTCCGCCATTGCGGTATTGACAAGCAAGAGATCGCCCTGCGTATCTTGAACGAGAAGACCATCCCTGTTCATTTCCAAGAGAACGTGAAGCGCAGAAGAATCTTCAAACCCACAGCCAACCCTAACCGCAGTAGGTTCGAGGCCGTGCTTTGAAAACGCGCGGTTATCATTCACTTGTTATCGACCATTCCCCAATGACCACCCTGAGTCCGTTTAGATAGATTGTTTTATTATTATACCACCTTTT
>DAOTTS010000136.1:0-14465 GCA_034437735.1 Anaerolineae bacterium | reverse complement strand
GTCGGCGTTGACGCGCTGTCCGTAGATGTCGGCGTCGGCGCGGCGATCCTCCCAGATCACCAGGTATTGGTTCGTATCCAGGTTGTAGGCCACGTCAGGTCGGAGCTGGATATCGGCTTTGGTGCAGATGGCGAGGCTAGGGCCGATTACGCTACCGTCCAGATCGACCCGTTGCCCGTAAATGTTCAGGTCGCCATCTCGTTGATCGTGCCAGACGACAAGGTACTCTTCATCTACGCTGTTGAAGGCTATCGCCGGTTGCTTCTGGTCGCCCAGAGGTGCCGATACGGCGAAGGCTGTCCCTTCCAGCGCGCCGCTCGTGCTAACCCGCTGTCCAACGATGTCCTCAACGATCGTCGGAGTCAGCTGTGTAAATAGCACCAGATAGTCAGGCGCGGTCGGCGAGGCGGCTACCGCCGGGCTAAACTGGGTGCCCGACGCCGCATTGATGGCGAACACGGCGCCTGCCGGGCCACCGCCTGACGCCACGCGCCGACCGTAGATATCCGTAGTCGCCGCGTCGCGTTCGTCTCGCCAGACCACAAGGAATTGATTGTTGTCGGTATTGTACGCCACAGCGGGCTGGATTTGATCTTCAGCGTCGCCGCAAATGCCGAAATTGGCTCCGGTCACGGCCCCAGCACTTGTTACCCGGCGACCGACGATCTGGCTGTCACTGCTGGCATCGCGTTCAAAGACCACCAGCCACTCGTCAGCGTCGGGACTGAAGGCGACGGCTGGATTGGTGCGCGCCTCGGTGGCGTGGGCAGAGATGACGAACTCAGTGCCCAGAAACCAGGTTGTGTCGTAGAGCAGGGTGCCATAGATGCGATCTGCAGCGGCACGTCCATCCTCCCAGACGATGAGGAAATCGCCACCAGCAGCCGGATTGACGCTGACGTCAGGATCGGTCTGATCGCCGGTTTCCGTGCAGATGGCGTACTCTGTAGCAAAGACCAGCCCATTGGCGTTGACGCGCCTCCCCTCAATGTCGTAATTTCCAAAAGTCCCCCGCCGGTAAGCCACGAAGTACGTGCTGGTGGGCGGATGGAAGGCCACACTCGGCCTGGCTGCGGGATCGCTAGTACTGCCATCCAAGACGTTGAAGGCCACGCCGACGGCGTTGCCGTTCTGATCCAACAACTGTCCCTCCACGTCACTCTCATCGTCATCCTCCCAGACCACGAGGTAACGCTGGTTGTTGGTATCATAGGCCACGTCGGGAAAAACGAGATTGCTGCGGGCTTCGTCACGGATGACGAAGTTGTCGCCGCTGGGGACGCCATCGCTGGAGACGAGCTGACCATAGATGTTGCCGTATAGGCTGCTGCCCCGATAGTCTGACCAGACCACCAGATACTCGTCCAGGTCGTCGTTGTAGGCCACGCTGGTCATACTCCGCAGGGACCTAGCTCTGGAGATAAGCACGTCGTCGCCCGCAGCCAGGTCGCTGGCGTCCATGCTTCGGGCGGCCGACAACGATTCGCCGGCGCTTAACAGCAGGGTGATACACACGCCCACGAGTAGAGTGATCCCCATTTTCTTGTTCATCGTATGTCTCCTTTCCCCGGCCCGAGCACGTGACGTGAAGCGCCTCAACCCTTGATGACCAGCGGCAGGAAGATCGTGTACTCCGGTATCCAGATGCGCACCCGAACCTCTGTAGCGCGCGTACCATCCGGCTGGCGGTAAACCTCGATGGTGGAGTTCGTCAACCGTTGCCAGTGCCCACCGAAGTGGTTACTGACGACAGCTTCGCCCCCGGCCCAGAGCATGTTGCGCCCAAAACTGTTGGGCAATCCACTGGTATCCTGGTATCCCAGGCTGACGCGGTACCTTCCGGCCAACCCACCGAGATTATGGGTCAGGGAGAGCGTCTCGCCGGCGGCGATGGTTTGCCAATCGCTGTCGTAATCAGGTTCCGGTGGCGTCTTGATGATGCACACCCGGACCTTATCGACGTCAACGTCATCTGCCCAGCGCACCACGCGGATGTTGTTGGCGTCCAGGTTTTGCCAGTGCGCACCCTCGTACTGCCCATCGTGTTCCACGCTGCCGGCGTACCGGTTGTGGATACCGTAGCCGTTGAGTTCCTCGTCTTGAAACCAGAGGCCAAGGGTGTAATCCCCCGGAACTCCTTCAAGATTGTGGGAGAGGGTCAGCGGCACGGTGGGCGTGATGACCTGCCAGCCGCTGTCGTAGTCAGGTGGGGTCATAAACCAGACGCGCACCCGCATCCTGTCGGCGGTTTCATCGTTCGCCATCCGGTGCACGGTGATGGTGCTGTCGGTGAGGTCGGACCAGTAGCCGCCTTCCCACTGCCCGGAATCCTCAAAGCCTCCGTACCCGAAGGTGTGAACGCCCAACCCGCCGACGTCGGTGTCCCAGAACAGGAGTTCCACGGCGTATTCCCCCACGTCCCCGCCCAGATTGTGTGTAAATACGCCGGTGGTGCCCGGTGTGAGGGCGAACCAACCGCTGTTCCAGCCGGCGTCTGTGGCGAGGGGTTGGTTCTGTGCGCCTGCTGCTCCCACCGACGGTCCCCTGTCAGCGGAGACGTTTGAAGCAGTGTAAAGCGTGATAGTAACAATAAAAATCATGGCTACACCGATCACCACAGATAATCCAAGCCGTGCCTTGTGACGTTTCATGGTCTCACTCCTCTTTTTGACTGGGACAATAGCATGGGTCGCGTCAACGCTCAGATAGATTTGAGGCGTACGAGATCCTCATCTCATAGTATACGGAGTCTGTTTACCCTCTGCATGACTTTATACCAACACTCACCCAACAATTTGCTGACACGGCACGGTTGGGTTTGTTGGTTGGTAAAGGATAGGGAAGAGGCTGCGTGTGCAGCGTTGCGATGCGCGCGGCTTGGGGTCGTTGTCCCCCAGAGTGAGTCCTCCGCGATGGATACGGTTATCTCTCTTGGACGTTTCTACCTCTTCGCAGAGAGCGATCAAGCGGTTGGATCAACAAGGGCAACATCCGCAAGCTTATAACCGTGACCGCGCACGGTGACGATGAGGACCGGATGACGCGGATCAGGTTCAAGTTTCTCGCGCAGCCGTTTGATAAGACTCTGGATCTGATAATCGGCGACCCCGGCTTCATACTCCGACCAGACGGCGTCGGCAATCTGTTGCTTGCTGCACACATCGTTCAGGTGCCGGTGCAGCAGGTCGAAGAGGGCTTGCTCCTTGGGAGAGAGCAAGACCGGTTCATGGTTGACCCAGATCTCATGGGCTTCTTCTCCTACGGTGAGCTGGGGGCAGTGGACTTCCTGTAACGTCGCTTCGGGGTCTTGAAAGATGAACTGGGCACTGCCAATGACAATTTCATCACCAGTGTGCAAAGGATTGGGGCGCTGGATGTGCCGGCCGTTGAGAAACGTGCCGTTGGTGCTGCCCAGATCACGCAGGACGTAATAGCCTTCTGCCCAGCAGATCTTGGCATGGCGCCGTGAGACCCGGCGGTCGGCGATGAAGACGTCGCTTTCTGGGGAGCGACCCAGGGAGAGCTTGCCTTCACTCAGCGGAAAACGTTGACCTCCCTGGTCGACAAGATAGGGATCACTCTCTATCATGGCTTCACCTCATACGCAATATGCAGCGCCGGCCGGACGTTAGCATCGGCTTGCTCGCTCATATACGCCCACCAATGGGCCATATTGTGACTGTCCTCCGACATCATGAGGACCAGGCCGTGGTTCGGTTTCCCCTCCTCGTGCCAGGCTCGCACGGCTTTCGTGACGTCAAAGGTCAACCGCTGGGTCCTCTGAATGGGAACAATATCCAAGGGCGTAAAGTCGTAGTCCACACCGGCCAACAACCCCGCCTGGTTCCAGGGAACCTCATACGTGGTGGCCTCGGCTTGCCAGGGGGTGAGCACGCGATAGACAACCCCGGCGCCTGGGAAGGCTTCCTCTCCCCAGAGTTCGAGATTGAGTGCCAGGGTGGCGGTGGAGACGCGGGCGTCCGCAGGAAGTTCTGAGAGGTCAAAACGAAAGAGCAGACGATCGGGGGTCAAAGGGCCCTGCAAATGCACAAGATCCGCGTCGTCCCAGTTCTCAGTAGGCAAATCCGGGTTGAGCCACGCATCGATGACCCTGTCGCCACCGCTGATCTCAATCCAACCCGGACCGGCAGCGGTCGGCAGAGGATCATTCCCAGTCCACAACGAGCCCGCAATAATTCCAACGACCATAAAGATTACGAGGAAAAAGGCTGCGACGGCAACCGCGGCCCGCCGCTTCCGTAGCAAGCTAACGGGCGTGAGCCCCTCACGCTCCGGCGCCGACTGGGCCATTCGTAAAGCTTGCGCCATCTCCCCGGCCGTCTGGTAGCGATGCCGGCGGTCCTTTGACATCGCCTTGAAGATCACGCTTTCGAAACCCTCAGGCAAATCTGGTCGCACGGAAGTCGGAGGGGGAAGCGGTGCCGAGATATGTTTCAGTATGATGGCATAGGGGGTATCCGCGTCAAAGGGTACCCGTCCCGTGCAGAGCTGGTAAAGCAGCACCCCCAGAGCATAAACGTCGGAACGGGCATCTGCGGGTTCGCCCTGACACTGTTCCGGCGACATATACGCCGGCGTTCCGAGCGCGCCTTTGTCAGCCGTGATCACGGTGGCCTCGATCATCCGCGCAATGCCGAAATCCATGAGAACCGGCCCTCGATCAGATGTCAGCAGCACGTTGGAAGGCTTGACGTCCCTGTGGATGACCCCCTGACTGTGCGCGTAATCCAGCCCCTCGGCCAACGCGGCTATCAGATCCACAACCTCAGAGAGCGGCATCAGCATCCGAGCTTCCTGGAGTTCCTGCAGACGCACTTTCAAGCTGATCCCCGTCAGATATTCCATCACAAGGTAGCTTAAGCTACCGGTATTGTCGAAATTCTCAATGCGAACGATACGGGGATGATCCAACGTGGAGATCGCGCGCGCCTCACGCTCAAAACGGGAGGCAAAACTGTTGTCGGTGGTAAGATGCGGATGGAGGATCTTGAAGGCGACATAACACGCCTTCTCCGTGTCGTAGGCCTTATAGACCTGGGCCATTCCCCCATGACCGATCTTGCCAACAATGCGGTATTGGCCGACCATCCGCCCCGTAAGGTCAAAAAAGACTGAATCGTGTGGTTCCTTGAATGGCATCATCGATGAGGCTCCTGGACAAAAGCACGGCATGTCAGCCCACGGTCTGACAAAAGGGTGCGGTCAAATCCCCCCCGGACCACGATCTCATTACACGGTCCTCAACAACTTCTACTCGTCCCGGGCCCACGCCTCGGGGATCTCGGGATGGCGCACCAGACGCTGGAACTCCGCCTGCAAAGCACCCGTGACGTCATCCGCCTTCACCTGCGCGATCAGCTCGACCAGGGCGTCGATCCCCGCGTCGACCAGGACTTTCCCCTTGTCGGCCGTCGCCTTGCTCGCGTCGCCCACGTACATCGCCGGATACATCGCGTACCAATCGGTGGGCGAGTAGACGCCCACGTCCTGAAGCGCCTGGCTGCGGGCCAAGCTCGTAAAGGGCTGCGAGGGCACCTGTCCCATTTTCACCAGCTCGCCACAGATGTACAACACCGTGCTCGTCTCCAGCTCGCCCGCGTGACCGTATTCATCGGTCTCCAGCACGTCGAGCGCCTCCCTGGCGCTGCGGGGGGCGCCGTAGTAGACGGTATAGGGTTTCTCTTTCTCCATCAACGTCTGGACGAAGAGCGGTAGGAAGTACCGGTTGCCCCCATGACCGCTGAACAGGATGATCTTGGTCAGACCGTGGCGGGCCATCTCATCACAGACGTTCTCCATGATCGAGAAAACCAGATCCCGGCGGAAGACGACCGACCCCGGAAGATGCGCGGACTCGTGATTGATCCCGTACGGATAGGCCGGAAAGACGAGAGCGGGCTCCCGCTCGGCGGCCCGGCACGCCGTGAAGTGCGCCACTAACATATCCGTACCCAGCGGTAAATGCGCGCTGTGCGGCTCGATCACCCCCACGGGCACGATGCCCACGCCCTCGCACGTTTCCACCGCTTCTTTGAAGTTCAACGATGTCAGATGCTCCCACTGCATGACACAGCCTCCTTGTCTTCAATGCTCCCACCCGGTGGGGGGAGTTCGAGGGGGGGGCGGATCGTCATTAGCACATCAACGCCTTATCCCTCACACCCGTTGTGCCCGCTGAATGATGCATCACATGCACGCTCAACTAAGCGTTCGAAGCCTCTCAATGAACAGATTCGGCCTCCGTTGTATCCGGGACCGCTTCCTCCGGAACCGGCAGCGTAAACCAGAAGCAGCTGCCTCCCGCCGCGACCGGATCCACCCCCACCTCCCCGCCCAACCGGGTGACGATCCGCCTTACAATCGTCAGGCCCAGACCATGGCCCTTGGCGCGGGAGGTGTGCAGACGGGTAAACGGGGTGAAAAGCTTCGATCGCTGTCCCTCACTGAGGCCCTCGCTGTTATCCCGAACCCAGAATCGGACAAAGGATCGGCCGTCACCACTTTCCTCGTCCGTCAGCTCATCGTAACCCAGCACCAACGCCGGAGGATCGCCGCCGTACTTGATGGCATTGCTGATATAATTGGTCCACACCTGCTCGACCCAAAGAACGTGTCCCAGCACAGGAGGCCAGCCTTGAGGGCGGACGACCTTCGCCCCCGATTGCTCGATCACGCCGGACAACCGGGCGATCGTGCGGTCGAGAATGTGCCCCATATCCAGCACGTCGACGTCGACCTCCTCCTGCCGGGAGACGCGGGCCAGCAGAAGCAACGCATCAACGATGTGGGTCACCCGGGTCGAGGTATTGAAGATCGCCCTCAGGTGCTCCTCGAGCTCATCATCGGGCATAGTGCGGAAAAATCCCTGCAACATATCGGCATAGCTGATCACCGTCGCCATCGGGCTTTTGATATCATGCGCAACCGTGTGCGCAAACGCATCGAGCTGCTCGTTGCGCGTTGTGAGCTCGTCCATGTGATAGCGCAGCGAGGCCTCGGCGCGGACGCGCCGGGTGATGTCCCGGAGCAGGATCAAATGCCCCGTCGGACGGCGGCTCCGCACGTCGAGCGGCGAGATGCGGCAGTCAAAGCACCGCAGCGCCCCATCGATCTCCAGCGTCACGTCCTGCTGGCTCGTGCCCTCCCCGTCATCAAGCTGGAAAACCGGCAGGGAGGAGGGCCAAACCCTCTCCATGGGGATACCCACAGCCTGTAATTCGTCCTCAATCTCCGGGAGAAGTTCGACCCCGGCTGCGTTCACGTCAACAATGCGGCCCTCCGGGTCCAGAACGTACATCGCGTCGCTGATCGTGTCGACCACCCTGGCCCGAGCGACCGGTCTGAGGTCAAAGAGCCGGTAACGAAACATGCCGATGGCAAAGCAGAGCGCGGCGAGCGCGAAACTGATCGAGGTATAGTCCTTCTTGAGGGCGGGTATGAGACCGAGGATATAGACCATATTGATCAGGATAGGAATCAGGGCACCGGCTATCAGCCAGATCGACTGCTTGCGATAGAGCTGAAAAGAACGGAGGGTATCCTGTCCGATAAAGAGCGCCCCAACGAGGACCAGGGCGTAACTGTATATCGTGTGAACCCAAAACCACAAGCCGTGCTCGACGTGCATGGCCAACAGGTGGCCGACCTGGACAAACGTGACCTCTTCCCAGATCAGCGCGTGGTAGCGATTGGTCGCGAGCAGCACGAGGGTGATCAACGGCACGAGGCACGCGCCCCAGAAGCGTTGCGGGGCCAGCCACGCGTCCCGGCTCGTATACTGGAGCGCAAATGCCAGCCATGCGACTGGCGTAAGGACGATGAAGGGATAGCTGACCTTGGACCAGAGAACCGTCACGGACGACGATTGGGCGCCCAGTTCGAGCGTGTTGAACGTCATCCATCCTGACACGGCGACGAGCAGCACCATCAGCGCGGGCATCGCCGTGCCGGCGCGGAAGCGCCACGCGTAGAGAATGACGCCGATAGAGACCACGGCGGCTAACGGGGCCAGCATCATGAAGATCGAATACTGCATACTTCCCCCACGCACGATCGGTTCGGGCCAAGAGTTACATCGGTTTCCCCCTCCCCTAACCCCACCAGGGGAAACCAGTCCCTCCCCCTCGAGGGGGGAGGTTAGGAGGGGGTGAGCCTACGTCTGTGCATGATTGCCCATACAACTAAAAGGGCACCAAGAAAGCGCTATATGGCTCCTAAACTGTGAGTTCGAGCCGGTCAATCCCCCCGCCGAGACAGCCGACCAGCAGCGGCGCACCCTTGTCCAACCCCTCGGGCGCAGCGACCGCCGTGATACGGCCCACGTCGGCCTCCAGCGCCTGCCAGGTCGCGCCTCCGTCCCGGGAGACCTGCACGGCATCCTCCAGGAGGGCGAGCAGCGTGAACGACCCCGCCTCCGTTCGGGAGAGCATCAACTGATTGACCGGACCGGCGAGGTCCCCGGTCTCGATGCGCGTCCAATGCTTGCCCCCGTCCTCCGAGCGCAAAAGCCCCTGCGATTCCGTGCCAGCGAAAATCGTGTAGTCGTCGGCGTAATCCGGCGAGAGTGCCAGGCTCAACACGGGCTCGAACCCAATGGGAAGATCGACCTCACGCCAAGCGCGGGCCCCGTTGGTGCTACGGAAGATACCGCTCTCCACCCCGGCGAAAAGCGTCTCATCCTCGGCAAAGGCCGGAGAGATCGCCAGACACATCACGTTCAAATCCAGGAGGCCGAAGTTCCAGCGGGTCCAGTGAGAGCCCCGGTTTGCGGAGCGATAAACGCCGTCCTCGGTCGTGCCGGCCAGAATCACGCCGTCCTCCTCGAAATCCGGGGAGATGACCAGGTCCGAGACCGCCGGGGGCGGGGATCCCAGGGGCTCGGCAATCCAGGTCGCGCCCCCATCCGAGGAGCGTAACACGCCTCCGGGCACCCCGGCGAAGACCTGCAGATCCTCCAGAACGTCCGATCCGGGGGCCATCACTACCGAGATCGTGGGTAAGGGCTCATCAATCCCCAGGGACTCATAGGCAAACGTCCACGTCGATCCCCCGTCGTCAGAACGGTAGAGCCCCGAGCCCCGGGCGGCGAAACAGCGGCCCGTCGTGGGATCGCAGGACAGACGATAAACGAGATCGTTCTCAAACGTTTCAGGTACAGGTTGTTCTGCCATAACGAAAAGTCCCTCTCCTTACGTGGTCAATGATTCGGGTGCGGACGCACGGTGCACCAGCACGTCCGTGGTCAGGGCCATCGCAGCGGTGCTCACGGCGCTCCGAACGGCCGCCTTGATCACAGACGTGACGTCCAGGATGCCGGCCTCGTTCACGTCGACGATCTTCCCCTCGACGACGTCATAGCCAAATCCGGGTCCGGCACTCTTTATGGTGCCCATCACCTGACCGGGCTCCTCGCCGGCGTTCGTGAGGAGCGCGCGGATCGGCGCCTCCATCGTTTTCAACAGGATGTGGTAGGCCGCGCGCGCTTCCGACTCGTCCGCCTCCTCCATCCGGCTGCGCAGCTCGGACTGACACGCCAAAAGTGCGACGCCCCCCCCGGGCACGACGCCCTCGCGGATCGCTCCGCGCATCGCCTCCGCAGCCCGTTGCGCCTGCTCCTTGTTGTAGTCCAATTCCGTCTTGGTGATCCCCCCAACGCGCAAGGTGGCCGATCCACCGAGAAGCTTACCGATGCGCTCCTGCACGTCTCGGCGTTCGTCCAGATCGGACGTATTGCGGTGGAGCGCCCGCAGGTCGGCGATGTGCTGACGCAGCGCCCGGGGGTCGGCCTTGCCGCCGACGATGCCGACGTTATTCTTGTCGGCCCAAATTCGGCGCACCTGACCCAGATCCGCCGGCTTCACCTTGCGCAGGGTGTCCCCGGCCGACTGGTGGAGCGCCCGTCCGTTGGTCAAGACCGCCATATCCATCAGGGCCGCGCGCTGCGCATCCACGGTGCTGCCGGGGGTCTTGGCGGCCAGCACGTCCAGCTTGATCTTCTGCTGCTTCTTGTTGGCCAGCAGCATCCCCACCGCCACGTCAGACATGCTCCGGGCGATGATCGCCAACGCCTCAATGCCCGATTTGACGCAGATCGAAAGAGTCGGAATCAACGCGCGGGGATCCTCAACGTCGAGGTCCGTGATCAAGACCGCCGCGTTCTCCAGTTCGGCCCGCTGGCGGGCTACGTCGGTGATCATCGAACGGGACAGCAAGCCGCCGTCCCAGTACATCCCCTCGACGTACTCGCGGCTGTATCGCCGGCTCCGGCTGCTGCGGATCTCCAGCCGCCCGTACTCGCCGATGACGTCAAAGATCTCACCCAGCAGCTCGCCGAGCTCCTCGTGGCCGCAGATCCGCGCCGCCAGCTTGCCGAGATCCTCCTTGCCCTCCAATCGATAAGCCATCCCATCCAACACCTGAAGGACGACGCGTAGGCCCGCCTCCAGGTGCGTGCGGAGTCGCATCGCGTTCCCACCGGATGCCAGATACCGCAGGCCCTCGTCGTAGATCGAATCAAAGAGCACGGCCGCCGTGGCCGTGCCGTCGCCGACCTCCTCACGGAGCTGCCACAGCATATGCCGGACCAGCATCGCGCCAACGTCCGCGTCGCGCCCGGCAATCTGGATCACGCGCCGTGCGATGGTCCCGCCATCGTCCAGGAGCTCGGGGACCTTGCCCTCCTTGCCCACCGTTCGGTCGTACAGGACGATACGCGGAAAGGGGCCCAGGGTCGGCCGAACCGCATCCACAATCTGATCGATACCGGCCTGCATCCCACGATGAACCTGGGGCTGGAACACAACCTTGGCCTGCTGCCACTTATTCTTCGCCATAGACCTCCAACTCTCCTTCTACGTCACGTCAATCACGAGAACCCGTGTAAACACTGTTCCCATCGTTTAGGGCTGAAAGCTCAATAACTTCCACGTTTGGGGTGCTTTCTGCACCGCTTTCAGCTTGATTTCGCGGAAGTTATTTGATAGCCAATCCTTAATAGCAATGAGGATAGCTCGCTCAGAGGGGTCAACACATGATACAACCCTAACCCTATGACCTAATCTTACCGATTTTTCCACATTTTGAAAGCAAGAGCGAGCCCTCAGCCATCTACGGGCCTTGACCGAGCCCTTCCTACAGATCGGGGAGCGCGAACGTATCGCCCGTGTCGGCGATCCACTGCGCCAGGCGATCCTGCAACCGGGTGCGTTCGGCCCGGAACTTGGTGTTGTGGGCCAGATTGACCAGCTCGTACGGATCCTCGTTGAGGTTGAACATCAACCAGGGCTGGCCCTCCAACGCCACGTACTTCCACCCATCCCGCGTCACCACCGCCCGCCAGGGGCGGTCGACGCTGTCGCCGTGCCCCGTCGGCACCACCGACTGGATGAACGCCGAATCCGGCGCGGTCGTCTGCGGCCGGTCGGGCAGGCGAAGCCCGGAGTAGTCGTGCCCCCGCATCCAATCCGGGGCATCGATGCCGCAGAGCCCCAGCGTCGTCGGCGCGATGTCCACGTGGTTGATGAGCACGTCCGGGCGCCCCGAGCGCCCCTCGTATCGCGGGTGCAGCCCACCGAGGATAAAGGGAACCCGCATCGACTCCTCCCAGGGGGCCGTCTTGTGAAACTGCCCGTGGGAGCCGAGGAGGTCGCCGTGATCGGAGAAGAACATAATGTGCGTGTCGAGGGCGAGACCGGCCTCCACCAGCGCCTCCCGGATCCGGCCCACGTTCCAATCGAGATTCTCAATCATCGCGTAGTACCCGGCGAGATCGCGGCGCGCCCGTGCCTCCACCCAGTCGACAGGCGGGACGTTAGGCCGCATCGCAACGCGCGAGGGATTATGCGAGGCCATCCACTCCTGGGGCGCGACGTACGGGTTATGCGGCGGTTGGACCGAGAGAACGGCGAAGAAGGGGTTCCCCTCCCCGGCCTTCCGCGCCTCGCCCTGCTGCCGGATGTAGTCGACGACCATGTCGGTGAGCGCGTCGGTCTCGTAGCCGGGCAGCCGGCGGTGGAACGCCGACGCCCCCTCGCCGCCGTGCACCCAGCAGTCCCACTGGCTGTTGTTGTTTTCGTACCCCACCCATTGATCGAAGCCCCCCCGCCGCTCCGGCGGCACGACAAACATCGCCGCGCGTCCATGGCGCTCGTGGAACCCACCCAGGTGCCACTTGCCGAAGTAGGCCGTGTCGAACCCGTGCTCGTTGAAGACGTCCGCCACCGTGGGCATATCCGCCGGCAGCGGATACTCGTGGCCCGGCACGCACGCGTGCGCGTACCGGCTCGTCATCAGCGAGCCCCGGAAGGGGCAGCAGAGCGGAAAGCCGGATACAGCGCGTTCGTAGTTCTGGCCCTCGGCGGAGAGCCGGTCCAGATTGGGCGTCGTCAGGTTCGGATCGCCGTTGCAGCTCAGCGCTTGCGCCCGGTGTTGGTCCCCGAAAATCCATATCGCGTTCTTATAAGTCTCTGTCATCGTTGACTCCTTATCCTCACGACCCATCCCGGAACGCCTCAGCCGGCCCGTAAGGAGCCAGCGAGACCGTGATGTACGGATTGATGGCCGTGTCGTCCTCCTTGTAAGCGAACTGCCACATGCGCCGGCACATCTCCCGCTTCACGTCCTCGTACGCCGGATCGTCCGCCAGATTGTGCATCTCGTGGGGGTCCGCCCGCAGATCGTAAAGCTCGTCCCAGTCGAACCCGTTGAACGTATACTTGAAGTCCCCGGTCATCACCGACCGCTGGGTGTAGTAGAGCTCCACCCCGTTGCACTGCGTGTGGATCGCATCCCGCCACGTCTCGGGCGTCTCGTCCCGCAGGAAGGGCACCAGACTGGCACCGGTGAAATGCCGGTCGGTCTCCAGGCCCGCCATTTCGATAAAGGTCGGTGCGAAGTCCGCCTCGGAGACGAACGCGTCCACCTGCCGGCCCGGATGCCGGACCCCGTTCGGCCAACGGATCACGGCCGGGATGTGATACGCGCCCTGGAAACACGGGATGCCCTTGGCGAAGAGCCCGTGGTCCCCGGCGTAATCGGCGTGGTCGGCGGTGTAGACGACGACCGTGTTCTCGGCCTGCCCCGTCGCCTCCAACGCCTTCAGGAGCTGCCCGAACATGTCGTCGAGATAGGTGCAGTACGCCCAGAAGTGCCGGATGGCCTCGCGGACCTCCCGCTCCGAGAGCTGCCCGAAGCGCATCTGGCGCATTCGCTGGTAGACGGCCGGCTTATCCGCCATCTCGTCGCGGTAGCTGGGCGGCAGCGGGACATCGTCCAGGTCGTAGAGGTCGAGGTACTTTTCGGGCACCACGTAGGGATCGTGCGGGCCGCTCCAACCGACGTAGAGCCCCCACGGCTCGCCCGCCTCGGCCAGCTCGGGGATCAGATCCAGCGCCTCGTGGAAGACCTGCTGGTCGTGATCGCCGGTCCGCTCCGACGTCCCGTAGAGGGTGTTGGTCCAATAGCCGGGACGCAGGATCTCTCCCTCACCCCGGTCGGTGTCCTCCGGCTCCTCGGCCACGTCCTTGTAGCGATCCCACGTGACCCCGTGATGCGTCCCCTGAGCCGCACTGACCGTGTGCTCCGTCCAGCCCCGGTCCTTGGGGGATTCCTCGACGCTCACGTGCCACTTACCCGTGTAGTGCAGGTTGTATCCGGCCTGGGCCAGGTCGTCGCTCCACAGCCTGACGCCCTCATTCAGTCCCCGGCTCAGCGCCTGGCGGTTGCAGATGTTGTTCCAGACGCCGTGGCGGGAGGGATAGAGCCCGCTGAAAAAGGTCGCCCGCGACGGGCAGCAGTGGGGCGAGGGGCAGAAGGTGTTGGTCAACGTCACCCCCTCCTCGGCGAGCCGATCCAGGTTCGGCATGATCGAGGGGTGCTGCGGCAGGGCCGTGTCGGCCCGCTGGTGATCGGTCATCACAATAAGGATATTCGGTCGCTCAGCCACAATGGCCTCCTTTGATTCCAGTTATCGAAAGCACGTTTACTTAAGCAGGTCACCCACCTTGGAGACGACGTGGGCCATCGATCGAAAGCGCGCGTACGCCACCCGGGTCAGACCTAGGGACAGCGCCGCCCTGTCCGGTTCCGGATTCGCAGCCTCGACGGTCTCGCGCCAATCCGACGGAATCGACGCCGTGCCGTGCATCGCCCCGGCCAACGCTCCGCCCAGGGCCGCGTAACTGTCGTTATCGCGCCCGTAGTTGACGCACCCGATCACAGTCCGGTGGAAATCGCCCTCGGCCGCGACCAGCATCCCCAGGGCCACCGCCAACGTCTGCGCGGCCTCCGACCCCAAGGGGCCCAGCGTCAGGGCGTCGTAATAGGCCGGACGGACGGCGAAAATATCCCGGTGCTCGCGGGCGAGGGCGACCGCCCGCACCACCCACCGCTCGTTGAGCCCGAAGACGTGATCGTGCCACTGCCACCCCCGCGTCAGGGGCCCCTCC
>DAOTTS010000135.1:0-12509 GCA_034437735.1 Anaerolineae bacterium | reverse complement strand
ATCAGAGTGCCGCGCCGGGCGTTGAGGAACGTGCAGGTGACCATCTCGTCCGGATCGACGTTGAAGATCGCCGAGCGCGTCAGCGGATCCCCCCGGCTGACCGTGTCGCTGTCCCCGTCGTCACAGCGCACGGCGGTCACGTCAAAGCCCGGCGCCGGATCGACCTGGGTGGTGGTGTAGGTTCCTGGTTCCAGGTCGCTGACCACCAGCGTGCTATCGACGGTGACGGTCCCCGTGGGCACGCCGGTGAATTGGAACGCGCCGGCCTGTCCCGCCGGTGCCGTCTCCACCCGGATAATGGCGGTCCCCACGGCCCCGGAATCAACCGTCGGCGTCACGTCAGCCCCGCCCGCGCTCGCGTCGATCAAAGAGCAGCCTGCCGTCACGAGCACGACGAGCAGCCACACATATCTTGGGATCCTCTGTAACGTCCGCATGCCGCCCTCCTGTCCAAAATCGTAAGCGTTTATGATCCGTCCCTGCATAATATAAAAGATGACCATCTTCTTTTCAAGGGCCAGTCGTCAAGCATAGAGGGCTCACTTGGATTTTGCCGGGTGACGAAAAAGCGATGTCCGTTTCATCCACAGATTAACGCAGATTTTCACAGATTTTTAAGTTGTCGTGTTGATCTGTAAAACCGGCTGCCGGACACTTTTGGTAAACGGTCTTTAGCCGATAGTTACACAGAGCTTCACAGAGGATGCACGGAGTCCCACAGAGACTGACCTCCGGCAAGACCGCAATCCGTACGTCATCGATCTGAACCGGATTGAGTGTTTTATCTATCGCTGACGCTTGTCTGATGATTAACAACCCGATGATAGACGGTACAAGCATTTCTCCATGTATCTCTGTGCGGCCTCTGCGTATCTCTGTGTAACGGATTATGCGTGTCAGGCAGGTAGCCTGCAAAACCCATCTCTCATCATTTCTTGCATTTTCCCAGTTTTAGCTTATACTTTCCATAGCCGATAAAGGGGTCGCCGGATGGAAGAAGAAGGCTTCGAGATCGTCATCAACGACACGCCGGTATGGATCACAAACGAGCGAGCGCTCGCGCTCTGCCCGGACGCCGCCAAGCGCATATTGCACGCGGCCCATGCGATGTTCGGCGCCATCGAGCGGGGAGCGAGTCAGGCAACCATCGAGACGGCAAGACACCAGCTCATCCACCAGCACAAGCAGTTCTTGACGGCCTTGACCGCGAAACTCAGCGAGACGGGCCAGGACCTCGACACGATCACCCATAGGAGCTCACAGTGAATCGAAACCGAACCGATATCGATAGATCCAATCGGTCTGTAAGATTTGTAAGGATCGCCATCGGAGTCGTGATTGTCAGCCTCATCGTCTGGGCTGCCTACGCACGGTACGTCCAAGGACTCGGCTGGGCCGAGTGGACCGGATTCGGAGCTTACACCCCGCCCACGCCAGACACTCAGCGCGCCAAGACCCTGTGGGATGTGCTCGAACTGCTCATCATCCCCCTCGCCCTCGCGATCGGCGCCTGGTGGCTAAACCGAAACGAGAACCAGGTCGAGCGTGAAATCGCTCGAGAACGGCGATATGATACAACGCTGGAATCCTACTTCGATCGGATGACCTCCCTCCTCCTCGACGAGGGCCTCCGCGAGTCAAAATCTGGTGACGAGGTCCGGAAGATCGCCCGCACTCGGACTTTAGCAGCCCTAAGACGATTGGATGGAATTCATAAAGCTGAGGTCATCCAGTTTCTCATAGAAGCAGATCTCGTCCATGGTTCTCCACCCATTATAAGTTTGCAGAAAGCTGACCTCAGGGGAGCTATTCTGCACGGACTTCATTTGAGTCATTCCGATCTTCGGGAAGCCTATCTACAGGAAGCCGACCTGAATTGTTCTGATCTGAGTCATTCCGATCTAAAGAATGCCAACTTATTCGGGACGAACTTGAGAGGAGTCGATCTTGGTAAAGCTAATCTACAGCAAGCTAACCTAAAAGAGGCACATCTATGGGGAGATGATCTTCAAAATGCTGATCTGCGCCGAGCCGATTTGCAGAAAGCTGATCTGGGAAAGACTAACTTGAGAATGGCTGACATGCGAAAAGCCATTCTTAACAAAACCATCTTTTGGGAGGCAGATTTGCGTGAATCTGACTTGCAGGAGGTTTATGCGTTGGGGGTGGACTTACAGGATGCCAATTTGCAGAGGGCCAATCTAAAGAGAGCTAGCCTAGCATCTGCAAAAATGCAGAGAGCTGACTTGGGGGAAGCCGATCTTCAGCAAGTCAATCTGCGTTGGGCTGACTTACGAGAGACCCATTTACGGCAAGCGAACCTACAGAGAGCCTATCTGGGTGAAGCCGACCTGAGGGATGCTTATATGGCTGGAGCCGATCTACGGGGAGCCGATCTAACAGGTGCCAAGGTCCGAGAGGAAGATTTAGAAGGGGCGATTCTGGAGGACGATCCATCTTCCTGAACCCGCAGCCGCAGGCAGCCACGTCTTGCTCAAACCCAGGCCGTGTGACCTGACGTTAAGAGGGATCATGCTTCACGGTTCACATCCTTGAGGCCGACAGATCTGCCTTGCGCTACTCCTCATACCGCCGCCCCACTCCGTCACCGCCACCCGGCCTTAGGCACCTGATACAGACCTGATTCCACGTCCAGTCCATCCATCACGAAACGCCCACTGGATCATTGTCGGCGCGGCGGCCCATCACGGCTCGATCTTCACGAGAAGGTCGCGGAGCGCATAGGCGGCGTTGACAAGCCGTTCGGTCGCCACAATCTCAGGGCGATCCTTGGGGGTGTGAACGACATCGGTCAACAGCGCAAAGATGCGCTCCGACGTCAGCGCGATGGCCGGCCTCTCGTTCATCAGCAGGATACTGTGATCCCCCTGATACCACGGGTCGCCTTCCGCAAGATCGGGATACGCAGCGAAAGCTTGCGCTGCCAGATCGGCCAGGTCGGACGGCAAGTTATAGCATGAGTAGGCAGACGTCCCTTGATGGTAACCAATCCCATCGAGGTTGATGCCCAGGAGAATGTCCTCGAAGGCAGTTTGATGACGGCGAAGAAACTGCTGCTGCCCGGGATTGGAGTAGTAATCCTCCCCGTTCAGGGCCACGATCTCGAGGCCCAGATCTCCCTCGTAGTGAGTCAGCAGTTCGGCCAGCAACAGGAGCACGGCGGTCCCTCCGGCATTGTCAAGCGCCCCGGGGGTTCCTTCTTTGGCGTCGATATGCGCGAAGACGACCACCTTACGACGGGCGTCCGGTCCTTTGCGCGCGATCACGTTATACCCTTCGCTGGGGATACGTTGGGCCCGAATGTCAAGCGACGCGATCGATCCGGCGTGCTCGGCGAGCCGCGCGCCCATCGTATCCTTCATATAGACCGAAGGAATGTCGAAGTCACCATCCTCGAGGAGCGGGAAGGGATAGACGGCGCCCGCCAACTCCGGATGTTGGGAGGTGGCTGCGATAATGGCCTGCGGGCGCTTGGACTCCAACAGGTGGACGATCCGCTGGTGCCTCTCAGGATTGTAGAAGGGGAAATGCTTGGGCATGAGGGGTTCCTGAGCGATCTCCCCGCACAGGAGAACCATCGTCTGCGTAATGTCGGCATCCTCCAAGGACGCCAGGGTAGAGACGACGGTCAACGGGGCCTGAACGCTGCATCCCAGGGAATAAGGGCTGACCGAGACATCCCACGACGTCTCGTCGTCCACGACGAGATCTGCCCCCTGGTGGACCCAGTCGATGCATGCAAAGGTTGGCGTCTCGATGTCGAATCCAAAGCACCTGACGGTCTCCGCGAAGAAGTCCGTGGCCGCCCGGTTGCCTTCGCCTCCGACGCGCCGGCTGGCGATGTCGGTGCACAACGTCTGTAAGTAGGTTTCCGCCTTGTCGATCATAGTGTTGTGGGTCATACGTACTCCTTAAGGACGTCATTGCGATGTCGTGCCAACAAGTTAAGGGTAAAGCGGCAGCGATTATACCAAAAATCTCGCCTTTTTTTATCAATCTCCCCACCTTATGGTAAAATACTCCCACATGGACGGAAGGAACGAACGTTGACCCAGAGAGATCTCCTAGGCCTCGCGCTCTCATACGCCTACGCCTTCGGGCTGCTGTTCGGCGTCGAAGCGATCGGCAGGCAGCGCAAGTGGCCCCAGTTCGTCACCCGCAAACTCGTGCACATCGGCGCCGGGATGTGGATATGGGGCATTCTCGCCCTCTTCGACACCCGCCTCTACGGCCTGATTCCCTTCGCCACCTTTATCGTCCTCAACTACGTCTTCTACCGCTACCAGCTCTTCAAGGCTATGGACGCCACCGACTCCTCGCCGGGCACCGTCTACTTCGCCATCGCCATCACCCTCCTCTTCGGCCTCTTCTGGCATCCCGCCGGCCCTGACGATCGCGTCGTCATCGCGGCCGCCGCGGTGATGGCCATGACCTGGGGCGACGGCGTCGCCAGCCTGATCGGCAAGCGCCACGGTAGGAGCACCTACACCACCTTCGGGCACCAGCGCACCTGGGAGGGGACCATGGCCATGATCGCCTGCGCCTTCCTCTCCATGCTCGTCACGCTCTGGGTGCTGCCGGGCTCCACCCTGAGCCCGAACAGCATCCCCATCCCCCCGGAGCTGGCCGTCATTCTCGCCATCGCCGGGACCATTGTGGCCACCACGGCCGAGAGCCTCTCCCCCGCCGGCACCGACAACCTCTCCGTCCCGCTGCTCAGCGGGCTCGTGCTCTATCTCCTCACCCGCTATACCCACGGCGCCGGCACGCTCACGCTCCTCCAGCTCGGTCTCGGCATCGCGTTCAGCGTGATCATCGCCGTCGTCGCCTACCGGCGCGAGGCGCTCTCGGCCAGCGGCGCCGTGGGCGCGGTGCTCGTCGGCACCACCATCTTCGGATTCGGCGGCTGGCCCTGGGGTATGCTCCTCATCGCCTTCTTCGTCCTCTCCAGCCTGCTCTCCTCCTACAAGGAGGGGATCAAGCAGTCGCTATCGGAGAAGTTCGCCAAGGGCTCCCGGCGGGACCTCGGTCAGGTCCTCGCCAACGGCGGCCTCGGCGCGCTGCTGGCAATCGCCTATGCCGCCTTCGACCATCCCCTCCTGCTCTTTGCCTTCACCGGGGCCATGGCCACGGTCAACGCCGACACCTGGGCCACCGAGTTGGGGGTGCTCAACCGCAAGCCGCCCCGCCTGATCACAACCGGTGAGGTGGTCGAGCCCGGCACGTCGGGCGGCATCTCGGCGGTCGGCACGGTCGCCACGTCGGTGGGCGGGCTCGTGATCGGCCTGCTCGCGGCCCTGAGCAACGGCCTCGATGCGGCGGCACTGTCCGGCGGGATGGGCGCGGCCCTCATCGCCGCCGGTTTGCTGGGCGGGATCAGCGGGTCCCTCGTCGACAGCCTCCTCGGTGCGACCATTCAGGCAATTTACTACACGGAAAGCCGCCAGAAGGAGACCGAGAAACCCATCGATCCCGATGGCACGCCCAACACCCGCATACGGGGGTGGCCCTGGCTGAACAACGATTGGGTCAACTTCATCAGCTCGATGGCGGGCGCCCTGGCGGCGACCGTCATCGCCTGGCTGATGATCGCATAATGATCTGGTTAAGTATCATCTCACATAAAGGAGCGACACACGATGCCTAAGATTACAATTATTGGCGCGGGCGGGTACGTCTTCCCCCTCACCGTCATCCGCGACGTCCTTTCCTTCCCCACCCTGGAGGATTCAGAGATCCGGTTGATGGACATCAACGCTGAGAATCTGGACCGGACGACCAAGCACGCCCAGACCCTGGTTGAGGCCCACGGTCTGCCCGCCGAGATCACGGCCACGACCGACCGGCGCGCATCCCTCGAGGATACGGACTTTGTCGTCATCACCTTCCAGGCTGGAGGCATTGACGCCTACCGCCACGACGTCGAGATCCCCCGCAAATACGGGCTCGATCAGACCGTCGGCGACACGTTGGGGCCCGGCGGCGTCTTCCGGGGCCTCCGGACCGCCAAGGCGCTCGACCCGATTATCGCCGATATGCACGAGGTCAGCCCGGACGCCCTGATTATCAACTACGCCAACCCGATGAGCATCAACTGCTGGTACGCCTCCGAGGCGGGCATTGAGACCGTGGGCCTCTGTCACTCGGTCCAGGGCACGTCCAGGATGCTGGCCGAGCGTATGGGATTTGAGGACGGCACGTGGAGCTTCAAGTGCGCCGGTATCAACCACCAGGCGTGGTTCATTGAGTTCACGCACAACGGTGAGGACGTTATCCCGCTGCTGCGCGAAACCATGAACGAGTTCGCCAAAGAGGCCCGTGAGGCCGGAGAGAACGCCAGTGACGACCTCTACGGCGGAGGCGGCGAGCAGGTTCGCGCGGCCATTATGAATCTGACCGGCTACTTCCAGACCGAGTCCAGCCACCACGCGTCCGAGTACCTGCCCTACTTCCGCCGTTCGCCGGAGGAGGTTGCGTATTGGATTCCCGAGCGCTGGGATTACTACGACATCTGCAAGAACCACGACCTCGACGCCCTCGCGGCTCGGGCGGGTAATCTGGCCGAACAGCCGCTGGAGCCCAGCCACGAGTACGGCGCCTACATCATCGAGTCCATGGTCAGCGACACCCCCCGCGTCATCTACGGCAGCGTGCCCAATCACGGACACGTCACCAACCTGATGCCGGGCAGCTCCGTTGAGATCCCGTGCCTGGTAGACGCCCAGGGCATCCAGCCCACCTTCATCGGCGACCTGCCCCCGGCCTGCGCGGGCGTCAACGCCGGCAGCATCGCCGTCCAGGACTGCGCCGTCCAGGCCGCCCAGCAGCGCGACAGGGACCTCGTTCACGCCGCCGTCGCCCTCGACAAGTACACCAGCGCCATGCTCACCCTGGACGAGATCCACGAGATGGTCGACGAGATGCTGGAAGCCGAGGCCGAGTGGCTCCCGGACTTTAGCTAGCTGCCATCCATAACAACCGATAGGTGCGAGGCACTCCCGAACGCGACCATCAAGCATCAGCGCTCCGGAAGAACGAACATACTTTCGAGATAGCGCACCGTTCAAGTGCCTTGCACCGGATACGGAAACCAGCCCCTGAAACCCAAATCCTCCCCCCAGTGGGGGGAGCTAGAGGGGGGAAAGCAACGCAACCCAAGGAGGCACCATGACCACCGTAACCCTGACCAAAATACGCCAACGCTTCGAGCGCCCGCGCCTGCCCGACATCCCCGAGGCCGTCCGCGACGCCCTGGCGGGCATGGCGTCCCACATCGCCCCCGGCGCGAGCATCGCCATCGCCGTCGGCAGCCGGGGCATCGCCAACCTCGCGACCATCGTCCGCACCACCGTCGAGTTCGTCAAAGCCCAGAACGGCCATCCATTCATCATCCCCGCGATGGGCAGCCACGGCGGCGGAACCGCCGTCGGCCAGGCCGAGGTGCTCGCCAGCTACGGTGTCACCCCGGAAGCGATGGGCTGTCCCGTGCGCAGTTCCATGGAGACGGTGGAAATCACCGGCCCCGACAGCCCGGCGCGCGTCTTTATGGACCACTTCGCCTATGAGTCGGACGGGGTCATCCTGATCAACCGGGTGAAGCTCCACACCGACTTCCACGGACGCCACGAGAGCGGCCTCGTCAAGCTCTCCGTGATCGGCCTGGGCAAGCACCGCCAGGCCCTGGAGATCCACAGCCACGGCGTCTACGGGCTCCGCAACCTGATCCCGCCGACGGCCGCGCGCATCTTTGACTCGGGCAAGGTCCTCTTTGGACTGGCCCTGGTGGAGAATGCCTACGACGAGACGATGAAGATCCAGACGTTGGAGGCCGGCGAGATTATGGAGAAAGAGCCCGCCCTGCTGGCCCTCTCTCGGGCCAATATGCCCAGCCTGCCGGTCGACGACGTCGATCTTCTGATCATCGATGAGATGGGCAAGGACATCAGCGGGGCCGGCATCGACCCGAACATCATCGGGCGCAATATGATCCGGGGCGAGCCCGAGCCCGAACGGCCGCGCATCAAGGTGATCGTGGTGACCGACCTGACCCCGGCCTCTCACGGCAACGCCGTGGGGATCGGCTTGGCCGACGTTGTCACGCGGCATCTCGTCGACAAGATCGACCTCGACGCCACCTACGAGAACACCGTGACCAGCACCTTCCTGGAACGCGGCAAGATTCCCGTCACCGCCCCCGACGCGCGCCAGGCCTACGCGTGGGCGCGCCGCAGCTGCGGCGTCATCCCCGATGAGGACGTCCGCGTGATACGCATCCGCAACACCCTCGAGTTGAGCGAGGTCTACGTCTCCGACGCCATCCTGGCCGACCTCTCAGACCGCGAGGACGTCGTCCGTCTCCAGGACCCCACCCCCGCCTTCGACGACACCGGCGCCCTGACCCCCTTCTAAGACAGTCCCCGGCACTGGCGAAGTACGCCAGTGCCGGGGACTGTCTGGCCGAACCCCTCATCTCAATCCAGCGCCGCCGCCCACGTCCCCAGATCCGGCGGATCCCCCGGATCGTCGTCCAGCAGCGCCTCGTACCCCTCACACACCTTGCGGTACGCCGCCGCGTGCTGCGCGATCACCTCCGGGTTGAACCGCTTGAACCGTGGGATCCGGAACGACCGTCGCCCGATCCGCTCACTCACCGGCAGGCTCCCCGGCGGCTGCCGGAGATCCCGATCCGCGTGAGCCAGCCGCGTCGGCTTGCCGTGCCCGTAGATATCGCAGGTGTTGAGCAGCGGGTGAAAGTGCAGCGGCTTGTTCACGCCCGGACTGCAGCTGCTCCCCTCGGCCTGGACCGCCTCCGCGAACCGGGTGAGGGAGAGCCCCTCAAGTTCCTCCGGCACGTAGAGACCCGCAGCACTGTACCAGCCGGCCATCGTGCTGCCCGAGTCCCGGTCGATCCGGTGAGCACGGAGCCCCGGCACCCCCTCCAACGCGTCCCAGAACGTGTGGATCGCCTTGCGAATCTCGGCCGCACGGTCATCGTAGGCCTGCAGCTGCACGCGCCCCATGGCCGAACAGAGCTGGTTCATCCGGTACTTCTGACCGCCGAGGGGCAACCCCCGGTAAACTCGCAGATCCGGCGACTGGATGCTGTCGTCAAACCGCTGGTAGTGCCCAAACGCGACCGCCCGCTCGTAGACCTCACGATCGTCCGTGACGAGCATCCCCCCCTCGCCGATCGGCAGGGATTTGCCGCTCATCAGGGACATCGCCGCCACCTTGCCGAAGCTCCCCGTCCGGCGGCCCTTGTAGAGCCCGCCTTGCGCGTGGGAGACGTCCTCGATGACGGGAATCCCATGCCGGTCGGCGATCGCCATAATCGCGTCCATATCCGCCGGATGGCCTGAGTAGTGGACGACCATAATGGCCTTCGTGTGCTCGGTGATCCGGTGCTCCACGTCCTCCGGATCGATGCACAGCGTATCGGGCAGAATGTCGGCGAAGACCACGGTCGCCCCCATGGAAAAGGTCTGCAGCGCTGAGGCCCAATAGGTGATGCTCGGGCAGATGATCTCGTCCCCTACCCCGACGCCGACCCCAAACATCGCAGCGTGAAGCGAGGCCGTGCCCGTGTTGAAGCCCAGGGCGTACGCGCAGCCCTGCCACGCGGCGAATTCCTGCTCGAACTGTTGAGTGATATCGGTCCCCGACATGTTGCCCTGTCGCAGGACCTCCAGCACCGCAGCTTCATCCGCCTCCGTGACGATCGGCCATGCAAAGGTGTCGCCCGGATCGAGGGTGACCGCTGGGGAACCGCCTAAAAGCGCCAAGGTTGAGTCTGCCATCGTGATCTTGCCTCCCGTGAGAATAAGTTACGTTCGTGGTCGGCGATTCATCGCCGTTAGCATACGGCAATGACCTGCCTGCTACAAACCATTTTCATGATCTCTACTTTCAACTCTGCGGAATGAAGAAAACCGGATAGGCCCGAATCTCAAAGGGGAAGACAAATCCCCGGTACGTGACCAGAACGCGGTTGAGCCACGGACGCAAAATAGAGGTCTGGTACTCGTACCACATCCTCTGCCACGTCCGCTGCGGCCGCCACCGTTCGCTGACGATCACCCCCCACGTGTTGCACAGCAGCGCCATCACCAGGATGGCCGCCAGCATCCCGACGAGCGTACCAAGGATATTGTCACCCCACTTAAGCTTGGTCAACTGCGTGTCCTTGAACGTGATGTGACTCAGGGCGTACGCCAATCCGGTGAGCGGGATGAGCAGCCCCAGAAAGATCGTCGACTGGTAGAGCTTCCGATTGACCGCCCCACCGCTGCTGAGGGACCCGACGATCAAGTCCGTCAGGGAGGTCACGATGTCAAACCCCAGGATCATCAGCCCGATCACGACACACAGCACATAGAAGCACAGCAGCAGAATAGACGCACGCACCACGCCTTCGGCTGAGGCAAGCGCGATCACCCCCACGGCCACGAGCAGCAGAAAGATGTCAAGCACCATAGGACATGTCCCCTTTCATAACGGACGCACCCATAAGGGCGTACCCATACAGGCGTACGCATCCGAATACGCATACGTCGAGAAACATACCGCTGCATCCCATTCATCCTGCCTATGCGTGTCCAGTCTTAGCCATCAGTGAGCAGTCGTTCGGCGTTGGCCGCATAGATAGCATCCAGCGTCTCGGCCGGAAGGTCGAGAGCCTCCAGCAGGCGCTGCAAAGCATCGTCAAAACAGTCACGCGCGTACAGTAACCGGTCGTCAAACTCAATCAGGAAATCGCGCCCGAACGCCCGATCGCGGGCGATCGCGTTCCGGGCCGAGTTCGCGGACAGGTCCGCATAGAGGTTCGGATACGCGGAGAGCATCTCCACCACCTTTCCCCCGGGCACGACCTCGCCCTCGGGATAGTAGACCTCGCCGGCCTGGTCGTCCCCGGAGATGTGCGCCCAGAATCCGGGCCCGTGTCCGATAAAGCTCGTCTCCGGACACGCCTGAACCGCCCGCTCGAAAGCCTCGATCCCTCCGCCATACCACCAGTTGGGCCGGGGATAGTCCTGCCCGGTCGGGATCGGATAATCGAGGTGCACGACGACGGGCAGCCCGTGCTCCCCACAGACCCGGAACGTCCGCAGTGCGTCAGGATTGTCATACATCATGCGCAGCTTGAGCTCCCCGTAGACCTGCACGCCGTAGATCTCAATCGCCGCCCGCAGGCGGTCGACCGCGTCGGGCCGCCTCGGATCCGGAGCGTAGCCCAGCACGAACCGGTCCGGCGACTGCTCCTTGTAGAAGAGCGCCCGCGCGAAAGGGATCGGTCCGTCCGCCACCGGCGGCACCGAGGCGACCGTGCTGGGCGTATATTCATCTTTTGGCGCGATCCACGTCAACAGCCACGTCTTGTCGATCCCGTACGTCGCCATATTGTCCAAAAAGCGCGCCACATCGTGCCCGTGCCAGTCCGGATGGTTATGCGCATCGATAATCACGTCCAACCTCCTCACTCACCGATAAAATAGCTCGTAATCCCTTGGGACGAAGATCTAAAGTTCCGAGCAGATTTGCAATCTGCGGCTCTGGCCGACACCCCCTACGCCGAACGGACCCGCCGCGCCTGCCCCTCCAGAAAATCCATCCCCCGCCGTACAAACGCCGCCCCGTCGGGACACGGATCGTGAAACATCCCCCGCGCGTACGCGAAAGCCCCCGGTGGATCCCCCACCGACGAGTTATACGTCTCGAACATCATCGTCCCCGTGAAATCCACCGCATCCAGCGCATCAAAGATCCTGGCCCACGGCACCAACCCACCGCCGGGCACACTCCGGTCGTTCTCACACGCGTGAATCCCCCACAGGCGGTCCGCCGTGAGGCGCACAGCCGCCGCATAGTCGCGTATCTCCGTCACCAGATGGAACGTGTCCAGAAGCACCGACAGATTACCGTGATCGGCCAGATCGACCAACCGCATAAGCTGCGCGGGGGTGTTGACCAGATGCGTGCGGAAATGGCTCATCGGTTCCAGCACGATCTCGACCCCCTGGGCGGCCCCATACGCGGCCAGCGCGTGCAAGCCTTCCGCCGTCCAATCGTACTCGTCCTCGGGTGGCATCCGTCGCTTCACCACCCCCGGATGCCCGTAGAGCGCACCGGTATACGCCACCGCGCCCAACGCGGCCCCAAGGTCCACCTGTCGCTTGTGCCACGCCAATCCCCGCGCTCGATTCGCCGGATCGTCGGTAGAGAGGTCGCAGTCCATCGGCCACTCCCCGCCCGGACTGATCGACAGCGTCAGTCGCAGAGACGCCGCCTTCGCCCGCGTCCGCGCCGGCGTGAAGTCCACGTCATCCCCCACCGAGATCTCAAAGAGATCCAGCCCCAACGTCCAGGCCGTGTCGAGCAGATCCAACCGCTCGTCCGACCACCGGTCCGTAAACACATAACAGTGCGCGCCGTATCGAATGTCCAGCAAACGTCCCCCCTAGAACCTACCCATTCCCACCCCCACCCATCCT
>DAOTTS010000134.1:0-7645 GCA_034437735.1 Anaerolineae bacterium | reverse complement strand
GCCGTGTGCTCGGCGTCACATCCCTCGTAATAGGGGCACGTCCAGGAGTTGTTGATCACGTCGGGCGCCTTCGTGGGGTCGCCCTGGTCGGGCGCGGCGCCGACCGGATAGGGCGCCAGGAAGAACTCGAAGCACTCCGCGTAGGTCGCCGGCGTGCCCACACCGACCGACATATTCCGGCATCCGATCCACTCGGCCGCCGGCGCGACGCCGATCCGGGCGTCTGGGCCCCCATCCCCGACCATCGTCCCCATCGTATGGGTGCCGTGACCGTGATCGTCACAAGGCGCGGATGCGTCCGGCCCGCAGCTCCCGCCTCCGCTGTGAATCGCGTCGTGCCAGTGGTAGTCGTGGGACACCGTCTCCCCATCCCAACCCCGGTATTGGGCCACCAACGCAAGGTGATCCCAGTCGTACCCCGTATCCTGCCCGGCGACGACGACGCCCTGCCCCTGAAACCCAAGCGCCCATGCGTCCGGCGCGCCGATGCGCTGCACGCCCCACGGCACGGACGCCGCCTCCGCGTTTAACCGCACATCCGGCTCGGGAAGTGAAACCCTCACGCGGGGGTTGCTCAGAACACGAGCCACCTCCGGTCTCCGGGCGATAGTCTGGAGGGTAGCGCGGTCCGCTTCCACGGAGAGAGCGTTGACAATGTAAAAGGCCCGGTACGAGATCCCACGCCGGTCCAACCACGCGCGCAAGGACGCCTGGGCGCGTTCGGCGGTCTCCCAGAGCCGATCCCGCACCGCCGCGCCCTGCATTTCTCGGGTCGATTGGACCTCAACCCCAGACAGGTCCGCCTGGGCCGCCATAAGGACCAGCACCGATGCCTCGGCCCCGTCCGAGGTCGCAGCCCAGGCCCCGGCAGCGATCTTCGCCGGGGGCGTCTGAGACAGGCGTCGAGATGCACCCGCACCGACAGAGGCTGCGGGGAACGGGCCGATCAGCAGCAGGATCGCCAGCAGGGAAAGGCCGGCTCGAACGAATGTCCAGTCAGGAACGCCAGGAGGCACAAAGAATGCGCGGGTCGTCACGGTAAGTCACTCCTCACGGCGCACCCCTCACCGACGCTCAGGGACGGCATTCTTATAGAAGTACGGGAAGTAGAGAATATACGGTTGGGATTGCACACCCACAAACGCCGCCGAGACCGGTCCCCATTGGCCGTCATTCCCCTGTCCCCGTACGTATAGGAGATGACGTCCCGCCGGTAGCGTGGAGGATATCACACCGGTGACAACCTCACGTGACCCATCAAACGCGCCGTCGAGCGGTGTCAAGGGTATCGCCGTCCCACCCTGCCAGGGCGGCACGTCCACGTAAGCCTCCGCCGCTGAGATAACCGAACCGCTCGATACCCGATGGCCCAGCGTCGCGCTGAAGGCCATACCCGCACGAAGCGGGGTGCCGGCGGGTGCCGGCGGGTCGATGCTCAGGACGTCCGGTCCGAACGGCAGACGGTAAGGGGCGCGCGCCACGCGGGCCGCGTAGAGAAGCGCATCCAGGTTGGGCGCCACCAGCGCGTCATACCGGCTGCACGGGGGGTAGAAACCGTCACCATACGACCCAATCTCGAAGGTGTAAGCGGCGACACCCAGCTTACCGTAGGCCCAACCATCAGTCGTCCCGGCTGCCGGATAGAGATCGCTGGCCTGCTGCGGCGTGTAGCCGTTGAAGGCCGCCAAATTGCGGCCCAGGCGCGCCAGCTGCGTGTCGTTCGGCGCTGCGCCGTACGTATGCCCCCAGGGCCAGAGGACCAGATTGCTGTAACTGTGCAGGGTGATAAAGACCCCGGTGGCGTCGTCCGGCGCCGGGGCATCGAGATCCGACGGCCGCTGATCCGGAAAGAGGGTGCGGACAAAGGTTTCAATCGCGGCTGTCTCGGGCTCCGACCCAGCGGACGGTCCCGGATACGTCTCATCACAAGGGGAGTCCCAGGCATCGGGCGCACGCCACTGAAAGCTCGAATTGCGGTTGAGATCCACCCCGAACTTCCCCCATTCACATCCATAGGCAGGATTCACGTTCTTCCGCCAGTACGCCCAGGGTTCGCCCGGCTCGTTCTTGAGATGTCCGTCCGGATTGGCAGTGATCAGCACGTAGATCGCGTGATGATCGAGCAGCCAGGTGATGCCGGCGTCCACGCCGTCCTGGGTCAGCAGCCGGTCCACAAACGCGGCCGCGACCTCGTTCGAGATCAACTCCCGCCCGTGGATACCGGCCATCAGGAAGAACGTGGGGGTGGCCATGCCGTCGGGGGCCGAACCCAGACGTAAGACCGTCAGGTCGCGGCCCTCGACACTGGCGCCGATGGTGATCCGGTCCACGAGGTCCGGATAGTCCGCGATCCACTGCGCAATCTGCGCATCGAGGTCGGCGACGGTGCGGTAGCAGGGATAATCCGGGATCGTAAGCGGGGCTGCGTTGAGCGCGGGAACCGGGGCGGCTTCATAGCCCTGCGCCTCCAGCCAACGCATCTGCGCGTCGCTCACCGCCGCCACCGCCGTCTGGGCCTCGGGGTCGACGTGCCAGACGTCCAGGCGCCGCGCGACCTCGGCGAGATCGTCCCGGGACGCGTACGCGATGCGCACCACGACCGGCCGGTCGGGCGTCCGTCCGGCGCCGGGGGAGACAGACACGAGCATAAGGAGGAGTGCAAACACAATACCTAGGAAGCGTTTAGCGCACGCAAGCTGCCTGGAAAGATGCCTCGTCCTCGGCATCAAACGGCTCCACCAACGCGATAGACTCCGATACGTTCGCTCTTAAGCGTGGGAAGTGCCGTATTGCCGGCACACCCCCAGGCCCTAAGTAACTCCGAAAAAGTTCCTTGGCCTCCGCCCCCGGGGACGGGGGCTACGAGCACTGTTAAGATACTTTCTCGCATCTACTTAGAAGTCTGAGTCCACAAAGTAATAGCCCACACTGCGTTTGGTCATCAGTTCGAACGGCGCCCCAACCTCGGTCAGGGCCTCCCGGAACCAATGGATGTGCACGT
The DNA here is from genome assembly GCA_034437735.1 of Anaerolineae bacterium. Taxonomy (GTDB): domain Bacteria; phylum Chloroflexota; class Anaerolineae; order B4-G1; family SLSP01; genus PWVB01. The sequence continues at coordinate 4,644 of DAOTTS010000134.1, read as the reverse complement.
CCAGGGTGCGCGTGTCGCCCATATAATCCGTGCCCCATACCTCTTTCATCAATTCCTCCCGGGTGATGATCTCGTCGGGCCGGGTCAGGAAGATCCGGCTCAAGGCGGCGACCTTGGGCGTCACCGGGGCGTGGCGCTCATCCCAGATCAGAAAATTGCTCTCGGTGTCGAGACAAAGCCCGCACCACTCAACCGTCCGGTGCAGCGTCGGGGGGAGCACCCGCCGCAGCCGCGCGAGAAGCTGCCGGCTCGAAAAAGGATGGCGCAGATAGCCGTGGGCCTTGGGCATCTGATCCAAACGCATTCCCTTCCCCAACAACAGGAAAGTCGCAACCGACAGCTCCATCGTCTCGATGCTCTCAAAAAAACGGGTCACGTCAAAACGAATCGAGGGGACGTCAATCAGGACCAGGTCGGGCAGTGGGCCCTCTTCCAGCGCCTGCATCGCCTCACGACGCAGACGTATGGAGGTCAAGTCATAGTGCCGACGGAGGACAGGATGCAGTTGGCGCTCAACAGTACGGTACGCAACGGCAAAGAGTATCCGTTGTTGATCTTCTGAACGCGCTTGTGTATCAGGCATTCAACTCGTTCCCCTCTCGACGATCTGGGAATCCTTGCCCACGCTATAGATAGATATGAAGGATGCCGGAATTTTACCTATTATAGCCTTGCTGGAAAAACCTGACAATATTCCCGAGATCGTCGCGGGGTTTCAGCGTGGGTTTTGTGACGCAACCGGCGTTTGATGACGGGTGACGGACGGCGTGCGACCTGTCACCGGTATCCATAATATTGACTAATCCAACCGTTTCTCTATAATCGAGGCATACTAAATATCAGGTTCTCAGGAGGAGGAACGTCATATGAAACGCAAAGCTTTATGGATCGTATCACTGTTGATCGCTGTTGTCATCCTGGTGGCAGCGGGCTGCCAGGGCGGGCAAGACAAGCTCGTGGTTGGAACCTCAGCCGACTATGAGCCCTTTGAGTACATCGACGAGGACGGGAATTACACCGGCTTCGACATCGAGTTGATGGAGGAGATCGCCGACCGAATGGGCGTCGAGCTCGAATGGCAGGACATCGCCTTCGACGGACTGATCGGCTCCCTGCAAAATGACAAGATCGACGCCATCATCGCCGCGATGAGCGCAACCGAGGAGCGCGAGGAGCAGGTGGACTTCACCGATCCGTACTTCATCAGCGGTGATGCGGTGCTCGTTGCCGAGGGTTCAAACCTCGACCTGCAGGATAAGAACGACATCGCCGGGCACACCGTCGGCGTGCAGACCGGTACGATTCAGGAGTCCTGGATCGACGAGAACCTCGACGCGGACGTCTCCCGGTACGAGCGGGCCGAGCAGGCCATTATGGACCTGAAGAGCGGCCGCATCGAGATGGTCGCGATGGACCTCTCGGCCGCCAACTCCTTCGTGGAGCAGGGCGGCATCGAGGTCGCGCTGGAGACCGACTTCTCGGGTGAACATATGGCCATCGCGGTCAAAGAGGGCAACACTGAGCTCAAGGAAGAGTTCGACGCCGTCATTGATGAGCTGCAGATGGAGGGCTTCATCGACGACCTTGCTGCGAAATACGAGCTTGAGTAGCGAGTGAGCTGAACCGTGTCCTATTCGGAACTGCTGGGCCTCTTTCCCTATCTACTCGAGGGCGTAATCAGCACCATCCTGATCTCGTTCATCGGGCTGACGATCGGCTTCGCCATCGGGACGCCCATCGCGATGATGCGCGTCTACGGCGGCAAGGTGGCGCGGTTCCTGGGTATGATCTACGTGGTCGCCCTGCGGGGCGTCCCGTCCCTCGTCGTGCTCTTTATCGCCTATTACGTCCTGGCGGGCACGATTAACCTGCCCCCCTTTCTGGCCGGATGCGCGGCGCTGGGCGTCTGTAGTAGCGCGTACCAGGCTGAGATCTTCCGAGGTGCAATCCTCGGGGTCAGTCCGGGGCAGATGATGGCAGCTCGGGCGTTAGGGATGAGCCAGCGGCAGGCCATTGTGGGGATCGTCCTACCCCAGGCGCTCCGCAACGCAATCCCCGGCTGGTCCAACGAGTCCGCCGTCGTCCTCAAGGACTCCTCACTGGTCTACGCCGTGGGGCTTACCGAGTTGATGCGGCGGGCCCAGCAGATCAACGGATCCGCGCATATGCCGATGCTGATCTTTGGGGTCACTGGCGCCATCTACTTCCTGCTGACCTATGGCACGAACCGGCTGCTGGATTGGGTGGAGCGCGAGGTCAGGATTCCGGAGATGCAAGAGGCGCGGTAGCTGCAGCACGATCGATACCTGGACCACCGACGGGGCGTGAGTCTGACTCACGCCCCGTTCTTACATGGTCATCGGTAAGTAAGGTTGATGATTAAGAGGTGAGAGGGGCCTCGCCATCATCGTCCGCCTCGATTTCGACCGGGATCGCGTAGAAGCAGAGCATCACACTCCCGTACGTGCGCTGATCGAAGAGCACCAGATTCCTCAACTCCAACGGCTCGAACTCCTGGGGGTTGATCTGCACAATCGCCCAGCCGTCGTCCTCCAACCACCCCGGTTCCTCATCCACAAGCTGCAGGGTCTGAATCCACAGCCCCCGGTATTGCGGGGGCGCGATGTAGATATAGTCATAGGGTGCCGGCGTGCCGGTGAGATACTTGAAGACGTCCGCACGCACCACGTCCGCACGCGCTTCGAGGTCCGTGACCTTGAGATTGTCGTAGATCGCGTGGATGGGCGAATGCCGCAATTCCACGAAAACCGCATGCTCCGACCCACGGCTCAAGGCCTCAATCCCGACCTGACCGGTCCCGGCGAACAGATCCAGAAAAGTGGATCGACGGACGTTAGGCCCCAGGATGCTGAACAAGGCCGCCTTCGCACGGTTCGTCATAGGCCGGGTCCCCGGTCCACGCACCGAATACAACTTTCGTCCTTTAGCGCTGCCTGCAATGACGCGCATAGATGGCGACCTCCTCGTTGATCGTTTTCCTACGTGCTGAGCGCTTCAGTTCCAAATTCAGGGATGGACCTGAGGACGCGTGGCAATTGTCTCCGCCTCTTCTCATCCTCAGCGGGCTCCGCTTCCTCGGATGCAGGCGCTTGCCCGTCATCAGAGGGCGCGCCCGATAGCTCGACGGATGCATCCCCATCCTCCGGTGGGACCCCACCTTCCGGTAGGGCCTCATCCTCTGATTGTCCATCGACCTCCGACGACGTCGTCGGAGCGGTCACCTCGGCAGCGACCTGCGAGGATTTCGATCGTTGGCGGCGGGCCGTCAGGCGCTTGAGCAGCGAACGGGTAAACGCACGCGGACGGGTCAAGACCCCCAGCGTGGTGCCCCAGGCCAACCCCCAGATCCCTAACGCCGCCAGGCCCACCGCTTGCGCCACGAGCTGCTGGGTGTCCCGAAGCGCAAACAGACCGGCGACGCCCTGCCCCGTCGTCTCGCCCGCGATATAGGCGCCGATGCCGTTCACGCCCTGCCCCCAACGCCCATCGGCGAGAAATCCAATCCCCAGCATCCCCAGGGGACCGGCGGTAAGTGCCAGCGCGATGGTCGCTGCGCCGCTGGAGTGACGGAGCCAGGCGTGGAGCGCGTGACGCAGGATCGGAAACGCCAATCCAGCGATCAATCCGAGGCAGAGCGCTGCCCACGAGGGCAGAAAGGGCGCCCCGGCCAACGCGGTGCCCCACCCAGCCACCAATCCCTGGGCCGCCAACAGCGCGCCCGGCGCGCCCAGCGAGAGCCAGGCGTAAAGCTGCGAGGTCAGAACCGCGCCCGCCATACCCAACGCCACGTTGACCCCCGCTTGGTTCCAATCCAGCCGCGCGCCGGAGAGATGGAACGGATGGGAGAGACTCCAGCCCATCCAGCCCAGCGCGATCAAAAACGCGCCGACGTTAGCCAACATCGGACCGTAGGTCTGCGGAGGCTCCGGCGCGCGCGGTTGGGCGGGTCTCGGCTGCACGGCGAGAAAGCCCAGGGCCATCATCCCCGGCAGCCACAAGACGAGCAGGGTGCCGCCAAAATCAACCAGCCCATGGCCGAGGGAGAGCGTCTCGCCCAGCCGGGCCAACCAGCCCCCACCCCACATCCAGCATGCTGCGATCGGGACGACCACCGCACCGCAAACGCCACCTGCCAGGATCATCGTCCAACGGCGGCGTTCGCTCAGCGCCAACGTGATCACCATGATGGCCGAGATCATCACCGGCAGATATTCAAGGAAGAGTCCGACCGCCTCCGAAGTCAGGTCGCCGTCCAGGAGAAAGAATCCGGCGAGCCCGACCACGCCCCAATTAGGATTGCCGGGGATAAAGGAGAAGAGAGCCCGAAGCCCGCTCAACCCGGCAGCGTCCGGGCTCACCGTCTGGGCGCCGCCCAGATGAAAGGCAAAGCCCGTCGCCCAATAGCCCAGCACGCCTAAAGCCATCGTCAGGCCGGCCAGGGGAGCCACGCGCCGTGCCTTGCGTGCGGACAGGCCACCCCAAATCAGAAGGAGCAGTCCAATCGGCATCCAATATCCCCACAACCACTGGGGAATCTCCCAGCTTGGTACACCAGGTGATTCAGGTATCATACGTTTCGTCTCCAAGATACAATAAGATCGATTAAGGCCGTTCCAGAAAACA
>DAOTTS010000133.1:0-54153 GCA_034437735.1 Anaerolineae bacterium | reverse complement strand
TAGCGTTCATCAAGAGTCATCTGTTCGTCTGTGGTCATCGCTTTCCTTCGGTAGGATTATCAATTGAAAGAACCCTACCGCGTTCGGTAAGATTATACGTGACAGAAAGCGACGCCTTGACAGCAAACCAGGATTCATCCATAATGGGTACAATACAGAACCATTATGAAGGTGCTTATGACCACCTATACGGTCAAGAATATCCCCCCCGATATCTACGAAAAACTGAAACGATCTGCTGAACTCAATCGCCGCAGTATCAACAGTGAGATCATCTTCTGCATAGAAAACACCGTTCAAAGTCAAGCCGTCGATTCTGAATTAGTCCTGAGAAAAGCGCGAAAGCTCCGGAGCTTAACGGAAGACGTTCCGATCACGGATGATGAACTAACCTGGGCCAAAGAAGTCGGACGGCTATGATCGTTGTCGATACCAACATCATCGCTTACTTGTATTTAACAAGCGACCGCTCAGCACAAGTGGAGCGGTTATTAGAAAAGGACGCAGGATGGTCGGCACCTCTTCTCTGGCGGAGTGAATTTCGTAACGTGCTCGCGTTCTACATCCAGAGGGATTACTTATCCTTGGAGGAAGCACAAGCCATCCTAAGACAAGCTTTGATGCTGATGAAGGGGCGAGAGTATGAGGTCGCATCGTTTCAAGTGATGGAGTTAGTCGCCTCAAGTGAATGTTCGGCCTATGACTGCGAATTTGTGGCACTCGCGGGAGATTTGGGAATACCCCTCGTGACAGCGGACAAGAAGATACTCAAAGCATTTCCGCAAATTTCTGTATCACTTGACGACTATGTGGATAAGTAAGCGTAAGGGGCAGCACCTAACCCCAAAGCTTATGGATCTGGTCATGAATAGCGAAAGCGTTTACGCGCCTCCATGGGTGTCACGAAGACGTTAAGCGGTTTACGTCCGGATCTATTATAAAGATCAAACAAGTGGCACAACCAGACCTTCAAGCAACACCGCTTACACGGCTGTAAGCGACGGGCTCATCGCGCCCACACGTACACTTGCTGTGAGATAGCTTGCTTCGTAAGCACGACACGGGTTATGCGCAGCTCTGTTGGGCGGCCCGGATAGACTATGCATTTGGAGGCACCATGATAACAGATGTGCGACATAGCGGTCCCCAATGGGTGAAGGTCAACGGAATCAAGATTGTCTACGATTCATTTGGGTTGCCGAGTGCATCTCCACTGCTGCTTATCGCAGGGTTGGGCGATCAAATGATTAACTGGCCGGAAAGGTTCTGCGAACAACTGGCCGCCCAGGGCTATTGGGTCATCCGGTTTGATAATCGTGATGCCGGGTTATCGACCAAGTTTGAACAGGCCGATGTCCCCGGTCTATTGGCGTTGGTGTGGGCTTATGTACGTGGAAAAGCTCTACACGTGCCGTATACGCTGGAGGATATGGCAAAGGATTCGGCGGGATTGCTAGCGGCGTTGGGCGTTGAGTCTGCGCATGTTGTTGGCGGTTCGTTAGGAGGTATGATCGCCCTAATGATGGCTACCCGCCATCCGCGGCAAGTGAAAACCCTGACCGTCCTGATGTCAACCGCGAAGGATTCAAGACTTTCGCCTCCAAGACCAAGAGCGCTGATACTGTTCAAGTCTGCGCCACGGGACCGAGCGGGTTACATAAACCATGCCGTCAGGGTCAGACGGGCATTGAGCGGCAGAGGATTTCCTTTCGACGAAGCCCACGTAAGAAGACAGGCCGGGCGTCTTTATGATCGCAGCCACAATTCGGCGGGGGCTTCTCGACAGATGGCCGCCATTATGGCCTCCATAAGAGGATTGAGGGAGGAATTGAACGCTATCGATGTGCCAACTCTCGTCGTTCACGGGAGCGACGACCCTCTTTTACCTGTCAAACATGGCGTCCATACCGCCCAAGTCATTCCAGGGGCTACGTTGCGGATTATCGAAGGGTTGGGGCACGAGTTACCTCCGGCAGTGTGGGCACAAGTGGTAGAAGCCATTCGGGATCATGCGGTATAGCGAGCGGTCGCCTCAGGGGTTGTTGGACACAGCGTTTCAGCCGCCATACTGCTGAACTCAGGTCGTTGGGAACCTATGATAAGCATCCATACGATTAAAAGCCGTTACTATTCAATAGCGAAACAACTGAAGGCTCCCGCAAAGTATGTTGGGTTTGCTATGACGCCACGTGATGTTGGGTATCCACACGTTGAAGTGCATGACCCCGAATATCATTATGTGATCACGGAAAGAGGTAATGAATACGAGCGTCGCCGAACGACAGATCCGGATGAACTTTTGTATTGGTTGATTTCAGATCTCACATGGCAAATGGCCTCCGAGTGGGAATTGGACCATCGCGTTGAAGATGAGGATCCGAGAAGACTGCGATTTCAACACGATATTGATCTTCTGTCAAAGGTAAACGCGGATTGGGCGGAGAGGAAAAAAGTTTACTACGAGGAGACGCTTAGGTCTCATCCGTATCATGATCGATCATGCGTGTCGCCCAGGTATCTAGGATAAGTTGCAGAGGAAAGGACTTAGCGTCAGGAGTGCTATCAGAACAGTGATATCCAAGAGGGGCTAGAGGAACCATGAACAACGCGACAAGAGTAAACGTAGCGACACTTAGCGTTGTTTTCAGAAGATCTGGTAGGAGCCATGGTTTTTTCGAAGCTCTCCAGGGAAACACCCAACAATCAGCAGGTTCATATCTGCCATAGGTGAAGCGCATAGGATGATGTTGGCCGGTCTCGCCATCATCGTCTGATCGTTCGGTATCATTCTTGCACGTGATAGTTGAATCCAAGGGAGATATGTATGACAAGTCGACCGAATATCCTGTTTATCATAACTGACCAGCAGCATGCCGGCATGATGAGCTGCGCCGGGAATGAATACCTCAGTACGCCGACAATGGACCGTCTGGCGCGCGACGGCATCCGGTTTGAGCGCGCGTACTGCACAAATCCAGTGTGTGTGCCAAGCCGCACAAGCATGGCAACCGGTGTCATGTCCTGCCGCCTTGACGCGGCCGACAACGATTCAGGCATGAAGGTCAAGCAGCTCCCAGCAGACGTCGAGCATAGCTCCATGGGCAAACTCATGAAGCGGGCCAACTACGACACGTTCTATGGCGGTAAGGTTCACATGTGCCAATCGCTGCATCCGAAGAATACCGGGTATGACGAGTATTTTGCCGATGAGCGAGATGACTTGCCGGCAGCCTGCAGCCATTTCATAAAGCAAAAACGAGACCGCCCGTTCTTTGCAGTCGCATCCTTCATCAACCCACACGACATCTGCTTCGCGCACCGGGCAAGAAACGGCATCAACACCCATGACGTGCTCCCTTTGTACCAACAAGCCTGCGCGCTGCCTGACAGCGAATTACCGCCATTGCCCCAAAACTATGCCATTCCCGAGAATGAACCCTCCGCAGTCAAGGCAAGCTTGAACCCGGAAGCGGTTACTCCTGCCATCCGAATGCGCGAGGAATACGATGACCGTGACTGGCGTATCAACCGATGGATCTACCATAGGCTAACGGAGAGGGTCGACCGGCAGATGGGTGTTATCCTTGAGGAGCTGAGCAAAGCGGGGCTATATGAGAATACGCTCGTCATCTTTACTAGCGACCACGGAAACGTCGACGCCAGCCATCGCCTGACATCCAAGGCTCTTTTTTATGAGGAATCTGTCGGCGTGCCGCTTATCATGAAACCTCCTGCCGGTTTTGCAGTCGACAGCATCGACGGGGGGCACCTGGTTTCGACTGGATTGGACATTTTGCCAACCCTTTGCGACTATGCCGGTTCCGAGAAACCGGCGCATATGCTCGGAACCAGTCTTCGCCCCCTGGTGGAAGGAAAAGCCGTGTCGTCGTGGCGCGACTACGTCGCATCTGAAAACGAGTGGTTCAGGATGATCCGAACCAACCGGTTCAAGTACTGCGCGTTTGCCACCTCAGGTAGCATAGCATGGTTGGGTGACCTGGAAACCGACCCGGGAGAAATGTGTAACCTTGCCGGTAATCCGGACTTTCAGAGGGTGCTGGCAGACCACCGGAGGCTCCTCTTTGACTGGAGCAAACGCTCTGGTGACAGGGACATATCGAAGTATCTGCAAACTGGCTAGCAGGTCGGCTGAAGGCGACGGTCTAGGGCCCGCGCCTGCGTGTTTCGGACTTTGTCTGGCAAAGCCGGAGATTACAAATCTCCTCAGAGCGAGATTCATAAGAACGGGCAGAGTTCCTGCCCACGCCCATACAGCGGGTTGGTATCCGCAAGTCCCCTAGGCGCTCACGATTCCCCGTCGTACGGCGTGTCGAACCCGGCGGCGTGGCTCTTGAGATCGAGGATCGGGGTGCCGTCCAGGGCGTCGAGGCCGACGACGGTGAGCACGGTATCCTCCACCGCCTCAACCCGAACGGTGGTCACGCCGATGGGGTTCGGACGCGCCGGGCTGCGGGTGGCGAAGACGCCGCGCAGGGGACGATCCCGGTCGCCGCGCGGATGGACCTGCAGCACGTCGTGCGAGGCGCGGTGGAGGTAGGTGATGACCATCAGGTCGCTGCCCGGCTCGACGCCCAGGAGCGCCTCGCGGACCTCCGGGGTCAGCACCAGTCGCACCCGTTTGGCCCGCAGGTGCGGGATGGCATCGGCGCCGGACGGCTCCGCCTCCTGGCGCGCGACGTACCCGATGGGCGTCAGGGTGATGGGTTGCAGGGTCGTGGATTCTGGTTTCGACATAGGGTTGTGCGTCCTCTCTTCTTGCCTGTGATTTCGGTTTCGCAATTATCGATAGGTGAATAGGATGCGAGCTTTCCCCCCTCCCCTAGCCCCTCCCCAGGGAGGGGAACGCTATCCGTCCCTCTCCTCTCGGGGAAGGTTAGGAGGGGGTGCCTGCCGCGCACCGTTCAATAGGCCGGGACAGAGGCGGTCTGGGTGATGCTGCCGGTGCGGTAGACGACGTACCAGTAGGGCACCCACGCCAGGGCAAAGAGATTGACCTCGATGTCCGCACGGCGGGGCGTCACGGCGACCTCCTCGAACGTCTCCAGGCTCTTCTCCCAGCGGGCGACGATGGCGTCGGTCTCCTCCTTCAGCTCCCGCTCCAGCGCCTCGATGTCCTCCATGATATCCGCCACCTTCTCCTCCGCCGCCTCGATGTCGGCGCGGGTGGTGGTGGCGCGGGAGATCTTGCGCGCCGCAGAGGAGATCGAGCGGCGCCGTCCGGCAAAGAGGCCGAGGACGGTCTCCCCCGCTGTGATCAGCGCGTCCTGCTTGCGCTGGCGGGCGCTGATCTCCTTCTTCTCCAGGGCGACCTTGGCCGACCGCAGCCGGTCCTCCAGCGTGTCAATCTTGCGCTCCTGACGATCCTCCAGCTCGTCGACCTCCTCGTCCCGCAGCTCGCGGGCGGCATGACTCACCCGCATGCGGAACGCCCGCGCGTCCTCCTCGGGCTTCTGGTAGCACTCGGTCGCCGGATTGTAAAGGAGGGTCAGGCTGCGCGCCCGGTAGAGATAGTCCTCCAACTCCTTGCGGATCGCGGTCATCTCGGTGGACTCGTTGATCGACTCGGGCAGGTCATCGAAATAGGACTCGGGCTCCGGACGGTCGAGGAGGTCGCGCGGCTGCACCTCGATCGCCTCCGCCTGCTCCCAGCGCACTGTTCCGATCCCCTGCGGCGGCTGGGCCAGCAGGGCGAAAGCCTCCTGTTCGTCCACCTTGAGCGCCTTGGTGTTCTTGACGAAGTGCACCCGACCCATCCCCAGCAGCGCCGGTACGTAGAGGACGTGCCTCGCGGTCACGTTGATGGCGCCGCCGGCCTGGCGCTCCGCCTCCACCGTCGCCTCCGACTCGCCGAGGCGCAGCGGGAGGTAGACCTGCTGGATGCGCCCCTCCAGGCCGGGCGGTGACGTCTCATAGGGGATCTCGGGCTGCGGGGCCTCCTCCGGCTTGGGGGGCGCCGGGGCCGCCACGGGTGCAGCCACCGGCGCCGTCTCGGCAGGCACCGGCTGCGAGACCGTGAGTTCCTCCTGCGTTACCAGATCGCGCACCTGCAGCCGCGTCAGTGGCCCCCGCAGATAACTCATCGCCCAGCGGGTGTTGAAGAGCACCGGCGCCTCCTCGTGGACGTTGTGCAGGAGGAAGACCCGCTTCCCCAGACTGCTCAGGATCTCCTCCAACCGCGAACGACTCAGATTCCCAGCCGCGGACGCGCTCTCCAGCCCCTCCATCAGCCGCGCCTTGTCGCGCTCCGCCTGGAGACGCCCGATGAACCACGTCCCCGCATTGGTCAACCCTTTGTAGTCGAGGTCGGCGGGGTTTTGCGTGGTCAGCATCACCCCAACGCCAAAGGCCCGGGCCTGCTTCATCAGGGTCAGCAGCGGGGGCTTGCTGGGCGGGTTCGCCACCGGCGGGAAGAACCCGAAGACCTCGTCCATATAGAGCAGCGCCCGCAGGCTGGTCGTGCCGGGCTGCGCCCGCATCCAGGTGATCAGCTGGTTGAGCAGCATGGTCACGAAGAACATCCGCTCGGCGTCACTGAGGTGCGCGATATAGAAAATCGAATGGCGCGGTTTGCCCTGCGCCGTGGCGAAGAAGCCGGGGATGTCCAGCGGCTGTCCCTGAAGCCAACTCTGGAAGCCCGGCGCCGCGAGGATGCTGTTGAGCTGCATCGCCAGCTCGAAGCGGTCGTCCGCCGGGAAGAAGGTATCCACGTCGAAGACGCCCAACTTACGCACCGGCGGGTTCTGAATCGCCAGGATGATCGCCGGAAGATCCAGATCCTGCCCCTGGCGCCAGAAATGCTCGAAGATGTTGGCGAGCAGGATATGCTCCCGCGAGCGGACGGGATCGGCATCGACGCCGACGAGACCCAGCAGCGCGCTGACCGTGCCCTGGATGCGCTCCCGGAGCATCTCGACCTCGGTCTCCCAGCTCAACGCGGGGGCGGCAAAGGACTGGAGGATCGAGACCGGCAACCCGGCATCGCTGCCGGGGGTATAGACGGCAAACTCCGCACTCTCCCGGAGCATCCGGATCCGGTCGCCGTCCTGCCCCCAGCCGGCAAGCCCCTCGCGCCAGAGCTCGGCCTGCTGGGCGGCAAAGGCGTCCTCACTCAGCCCCTGGCGGCGCGCGTCATCCACGTTGATCCACGGCCGGAAGTCCTCGGGACGAAGGTCCGGGAAGGTGAGCAGCAGGTTGGTGATGTCGCCCTTGGGATCGATGATCAGGGCGGGCACCCTATCGATGGCGGCCTCCTCCAGCAGATCGATGCAGAGCCCGGTCTTGCCGCTGCCGGTCATACCCACGCAGACCGCGTGGGTGGTCAGATCCCGGGCATCGTACATCACCGGCTGCTCCAGGCGCGCGCCCTGCTCCAGGTCGTAGACGTTTCCGAGGTAAAAGGCTCCCAGCTTTTCGAAGTCCATCCTACCCTCCTCTATGGCTATGTCCCCAGTATAATCCCAAGTGACGCTCAGGTAAACCCCACGCTCATCAACAAGGGCTTTCTCATTGTCGAGGAAGCCGTCAGTTGCTGACGCTTCTTTCAGTTGCTAACGCTTCTCGCTGAAAAACAATGGCCTGCGCTTTTGGGATTTCACGTGGCAAACGCGGGGATTACAAATCCCCTTGGAGCGATCATGATAGGACCCTACCATAAACAAAGCCACAGAGCTCAGGTCAAACGGAGAGCTCTGTGGCTACAGAACGATCGTCGAACGCGTAGGCCCTACACCCCCTCAACCTCACCGGTCCGGTTGGAGCGGTAACAGGCATCGAGCACGCGCATGTTGGCGTCCAGCGGCTCCCAGGCATACGCGGGTTCCGCGATACCTCGGATGCCCTCGCTGAGATCCTCGACCTCCCCGGTGTAGTCATTGGCGGGCTCGACGACAATCTCCTCAACCTTGCCGCCAGCCTCCAGCACCATCGCCGGCTCGTCGGCGGGCGGCCCCCACCCGTAGGCGCCGGTCAAGCGGCCCGCCTCACCCACCACGCTAAACGGTCCCCCGTACGGCGCGTTGAAGCCCCATTGGATGGTGCCGCGCAGATCGTCACCGAAGTCGAGGATCGCCGTGCCGGACATATCCACGTCAAAGCGTTCGGACCACGTCATCGTCGCCCACGCGGACTGCGGCTCCCGGCCCGCCAGCATCCGCTGCGCGTTGATCGCGTAGCAGCCCATGTCGTAGAGCGCTCCCCCGCCGATGTCCGCCCGGAGGCGCACATTCGTCGGATCGTAGGGCGGGGCCATCAAGAACGTGGAGACCGTATGCATGAAGCGCAGGTCGCCCAGCACGCCCGACCGCGCAACCTCAAAAGCCTTGGCGACCACTGGGTTGAAGCGGTAGGCAAAGGCCTCCAGACAGTACAATCCGGTCTCGTCGCGGACGGCCTGCACCTCACGGGCCTCAGCCGCATCCATCGTCAGCGGCTTCTCACAGAGGACGTGCTTGCCCGCGCGCAGCGCATTGATGGACCACTCCGCGTGCAGCCCGTTGGGCAGCGGAATGTAGACCGCCTCGATCTCGGGATCCGCCAACAGATCCTCGTACGAGCCGTATGCCTTGGGCACGTCGAACTGCGCGGCGACCCCCTGGGCCTTCTCAAGCGAGCGGCTGGCGACCGCCGTCAGGGTCGTCACATTCGCATCCGGCATCGCGGGGATGACACGCTCGATCGCGATCTTCGCACATCCTAACACACCCCATCGCACTGGTTCTGTCATCGTCTTGTCCTTTCGTTGATCCTATCCTGCATACATCGCTAAGTAACAACCGTAAAAGTTTCTCATTGATTTGGGGACCGCCCCCGAGGACGGGGGCTCTGAGCAAGGTTTCATACCTGTTCTACCTGCTCAGCCCAACCATCTTCAGTCCCACCAGGGCTCGCCCTCGGCGCGGTTCGCCTTGAGGTAGTCGAAGTCCAACTGCAGACCCAGCCCCGGGCGCTGGGAGACCTTCATCTTGCCGTCCTCGATGACCAGGTCCTGTCCCCCCGTCTCCGGTGCACGATCGGCGTTGCGCCGACATTCCATCCTCGGACAGTTGAAGATCGCGGCGGAGAACTGCTGTGACGCCATATTCAAGACGTAGCCGCTAACGTTGTGGAGCGAGATGGGCATCTGATAGACGCCGGCCAGATCGGCGATGCGCTTCGCCCCGGTGATACCACCGCAGTTGATGAGATCAGGCTGCAGGCAGTCCACGGCCTGGTTCTGGAGGAAGGGCAGGATGCCCTCCGTCAGCGCCAGGTTCTCGCCGGTCATCAGGGGAATCCGGGTCGTTCGGCGCAGCGCCCGCCACGACTCGGAGAAAGCCGGGGCAATCGGATCCTCCAGGAAGAGCGGGGCGATGGGCTCCACCGCCTTGGCGACCTTGACGGCACTGGGCATATCAAGTTCGGCATGGCAGTGGACGATGATGTCGATGTCGTCATCCAGGGCCTCGCGCGCCATCGCATAGGCCCGCCGGACGTCGTCTGCCTCCTGCACGCCGATGCTGGGGATCGTCTGCTGCATGTGGGAGCGAAGGGCGTGGTGAATGTCGATCTTATAGGCCTTGAACCCGTGGGGATCCTCCTTCATATTCCGGGCCCGCTCCCGCCACTCCTCCTTGCTGAGAAAATCCCCACCACCACAGTGCGAGTAGAGCGGAATCTCATCGCGGAAGGGGCCGCCCAACAGCTTGTGGACGGGCTGGTGCAAGATCTTGCCCGCCAGATCCCACAGCGCGATGTCGATCCCGCTGAGCACCGCCATCTGGCGCCGGCGCTGAGGGTAGGCGTAGAACATATTATGGAAGTGCACCTCGATCGCCAGGGGATCCTTGCCGATCAAGCCCAGGTGCGGCAGGCGCGGGCCCTCCAGGTGGGCGATGGCCGCGCGTACGAACGGGCCGGTGCCGTGGCATGGGCCGTAGCCGGAGATCCCGGCGTCGGTCTCAATCTTGATCAGGGTCGCGTCGCGCTTGGGCTGGAGGGCTTTGATCGCCGTGATCTTAATCTGCCCTCGGGCGGACGTGTTCTGCAGCGTCTCTTGGGTCATCATCTCTCCTCATCTGGATATGTGACGGTTAAGATGAGTATAGTCGGAGCTTTGTCTTCTGGCAATTTGCCTTGGACGAAGCAGATCACCAACCTGAGCAGAATGGAGATCTAACGATCTCCTCTGAGCGCATACGTGACATAGCACGCCCCTGGCAATGGGCAGCCAGCCATTGACAGTGTGGGGAATCGCTCTATCATGCATCCTACCCATACGGGAACATCCTGCCTGCCGAACCCACAGGCCCGATCGGACGGAGGTCACGCCCTCGATGAAGGCGATGCGCAAATTACTCAGGTTCCTCAAACCCTACCGGCACTGGGCCATTCTGGCCCCGCTGTTGATGGTGGTCGAGACTGCGATGGACCTGATGCTCCCCCGGATGATTCAGCGCATCGTCGACATCGGGATCGCCAACCAGGATATGACGTTCGTGATCAACACCGGGCTGACCATGCTGGGATTTTCGCTTATCGGCGCAGTCGCCGGCATCATATGCACGACGACCTCGGTTCTGGCGGCCCAGGGCTTCGGCACCGATCTGCGGGACGCCCTCTTCACCAAAGTCACCTCGCTCTCCTTCGGCAATATCGACCGGCTCGAGACCGGACAGCTCATCACACGGCTGACCAACGACGTCACGCAGGTGGAGCAACTGGTCTCCATGGGACTGCGCATTATGATCCGGGCCCCGCTGCTCGTCGTCGGCAGCCTGATTATGGCCATCCTGACCAGCCCGCGCCTGGCCTGGATGTTTATCGTACTCGTGCCGCTAATCGGCGCAATCCTGACCTGGGTGGTCAACCGAGCGTACCCGATGTTCGGGGACGTCCAGGAGCGGGTGGACCGGCTGAACACGGTGATGCAGGAGAACCTGGCCGGCGTGCGGGTCGTCAAGGCCTTCGTGCGACAGGATCACGAGCTCGGGCGCTTTATGCGGGTCAACGAAGTCCTGAAAGACATTGCGGTGCGCGCGGCACGGACGATCGCGGTCGCCGGACCGGCGATCTCCATCGCGCTCAACCTGGGCGTGGTCGCCGCTCTCTGGTTCGGCGGGATTGAGGTCACGCAGGGCACCCTCAAGGTCGGACAGATTATCGCCTTCGTCAACTACCTGATGCGCACCTCGTGGTCGTTGATGTTCGTAAGTATGCTCTCGATCCGTATCGCACGCGCCCAAGCGTCCGCCAAGCGGATTCAGGAGGTACTCGACAGCAGCCCCCACGTCCAAGACCGAATCCAAGCCGAGACCCCCGCCCTTCGAGGACGGATCGCTTTTGAGAACGTGACGTTCAGCTACAACGGCGACTGCACCGATCCGGTGCTCAAAGGGATCACCTTCAACGCCGAACCGGGGGAGACCGTCGCGGTCCTAGGCGCGACCGGATCGGGAAAGTCCAGCCTGATCCACCTGATTCCGCGCTTCTATGACGTGAGCGACGGCGCGGTGACCATCGACGGCACCGACGTGCGCCATCTGGACAAAGCAACGCTGCGGCGGCACGTCGGCGTGGCCCTGCAGGAATCGGTGCTGTTCAGCGGTACCATCCGCGACAACATCCGCTACGGGCGTCCGGACGCGAGCGATGCGGAGGTCGTTGCGGCAGCCAAGGCCGCCCAGGCGCACGACTTTATCACCACTTTCCCAGACGGCTATGACACCATTCTGGGCCAACGGGGGGTCAACCTCTCGGGAGGACAGAAGCAGCGGGTCGCCATCGCCCGGGCGCTGCTCGTCGAACCGACGATCTTGATCCTGGACGACAGCACGAGCGCGGTCGACGTCGAGACCGAGTCCGAGATTCAGGAAGCGCTGGAAGCGCTGATGGTGCGGCGGCACGGACCTTCGATCACGCTCAAGACAAGCTTCATCATCGCTCAGCGCATCAGCACGGTGCTGAACGCGGACAAGATTCTGGTATTGGACGACGGCAGGATCGCAGCCGAAGGGACTCACGCCGACCTGATGGTCTCAAGCGCTATCTACCGTGAGATCTACGATTCCCAACTCGGTGATGGTGCAGCAGATAAGGACGAGTCCTATGCCTGAAAAAAGACTGCCTGAAAAAAGACCGCCTGAGAAGCAAGCTGAGGACAAGAAGGGATCCAGCGACCGCGCGAGAAAGCGCAGCGGCGGCCCAATGGGCCACCTGCGGCACAAGGAGCGGGCAAAAAACATCCGGGGCACCCTGCTCCGCATCTGGGACTACGTGGGGCAGCAGCGAAAGGCGCTCATCCTCACCGGCGTCCTGGTCGCCATCTCGTCGGGGCTGGACGTCCTCGGCCCCTACCTGATGGGACGGGCGATCGACACCTTCATCCTGGGGGGCGATCTTCAAGGATTGGGGGGGATGATCGCACTGATGCTCGGCGTTTACGTGGGCAGCGCGCTGTCATCGTGGCTGCAGACCTACGTGATGGCGGCGGCCACGCAGCAGGCGGTCACCGACATCCGCAACGATCTCTTCGCCAAGCTACAGACGCTCTCGCTGCGGTTCTTCGATCAACGCAGCCACGGCGAACTGATGAGCCGCCTGAGCAACGACGTGGAGAACATCAGTAACGTCCTCACCTCCGGCATCACCGGGCTCATCTCCAGCGTCCTGAGCCTGGTCGGGGTCGCGGCGATGATGTTCCTCCTGAACGTCCGCCTTGCCATCGTCACCCTGATCACCGTGCCGCTGATGGTCACACTCAGCCGCTGGATCGCCAAGCGCACGCGAAGCGGGTTCCGGCAGCAGCAGGCGTTCCTGGGTGATCTGAACGGGATCATTGAGGAAAACGTCACGGGGCTGCGCGTGGTCAAGGCGTACGGTCGGGAAGCAGACGTGGTCCAAGAGTTCCGGGCGACCAACCAGAAGCTGCGCAAGGCCTCGACCCGGGCCCAGATCTTCGCCGGGACGCTCCCGCCGCTGACCAACCTGGTCAACAGCATCGGGTGGACGGTCGTCGCCGGCGCCGGCGGCTGGATGGCCGTCCAGCAACTGGCGAGCGTCGGGGACATCGCCAGCTTTGTGATCTACGCGCGGCGCTTCGGCTGGCCGATGAACCAGATTGCCAGCCTCTACAACTCGATTCAGTCGGCCATCGCCGGCGCGGAGCGGGTCTTTGAGATCATGGATGAGGAGCCGGACCTGACCGACGCCACCGACGCGCAGGCGATGGGCCACGTGGAAGGCGACGTCGTCTTCGAGGACGTCTGCTTCGAATACGAGGCGGACGTGCCGGTGCTGAAACACGTCGACCTGCACGCCAGGTCGGGCCAGACGATCGCCCTGGTCGGCCCGACCGGCGCGGGGAAGACGACGCTCGTGAACCTACTCACCCGTTTCTACGACGTGGACTGCGGTCAGATTCTCATCGACGGGGTCGACATCCGCGACATCAAGATGGACGACCTGCGCCGCAAACTGGGCATCGTGCTCCAGGATACCTACCTTTTCGCGGACACCGTGATGGAGAACATCCGCTACGGGCGGCTGGACGCAACCGACGAGGAGGTCATCGCCGCCGCGAAGGTCGCCAACGCCGACCAGTTCATCCACCGCCTGCCTCAGGGGTACGAGACGCCGCTCTCCGAGCGCGGAAGCAACCTCAGTCAGGGGCAGCGCCAGCTCCTCGCCATCGCCCGAGCGGTGCTGGTCGATCCGAGCATCCTGGTGCTGGACGAGGCGACCAGCAGCATCGACACCCGCACCGAGCGGATCATCCAGGAGGCAATGCTGCGCCTGATGAAAGGGCGCACGAGCTTCGTCATCGCGCACCGGCTGAGCACCATCCGGGAGGCGGACGAGATCCTCGTGATCAACGAGGGGGAGATCATCGAGCGGGGCACGCACCAGGCCCTGCTGGATCGGCAGGGATTCTATCACAACCTCTACCTGGCCCAGTTCAAGGGGCAACTGCATCTGGTGCCGGAGCTGGCGGGGGCTGCCGGTCGGGATTGACGGGATTACATCTGACGATATGACGCTTCCGCACGATTGCAGCTTGACTCGGGGGTTGATGCTCAGCTCACGGAGAGTATAATTTATCTACGTATCGAGCCGAGTCGTCCCAGAGCGTTGATGCGAAGACTTTTTAGGAGGCGGCTTATGAACGTGAGAGCGAAACGCATTACGGGAACACCGTGAGGATTACACCTCTCTAGAACTCCAACGCCAAGCGCTGAAGTGGCGGGGTGCCTGATGTACCTCGTCGACACCAACGTCTGGCCGGAACGCCTTTTAGATCAAGCGCAATCCGCAGAAGTAGGAAAGGTCCTTGACATAATACCTAACCAGGCAGGCAAATTCCAGCCGAAGTCGCGGCAGCTTACCAATCGGCGTGATTGCTGTTAACGCTCAATCCAACGAACGACCTCGGCCGGTGCGCTATACGTGATTGCGGAGCATAAGCTCCCGGGGGTAGGGGTGGAGATAGGTCTGCACGTGCACCCAGTCGGGAACCGGATTGCGGGCCAGGTGGTGATTGAAGAGCGTGATCGGGACGATCAACGGGACCATCCCCTGACGGTAATCCTCGATCAGGCCTAGGAGTTCCTGCTTGTCCTCGGATCCAAGGTGATCCTTCAGATAGCCCATCAGGTGCTGCAGCACGTTGGCGTGACGCCCCCGGGTGGCGAGCACCTTGAGCCCCTCCATATAGCCGGCCTCATACTGCGCCGCAGCCTCGTCCCAGTCCCTCGCCCCGACGTGGGCGACCAACCGGCCGAGTTCCTGATAGTGCTTGGGGCTGTGCGCCATCAGCGCCAGTTTGACCGAGGTGTGAAACCGAACCAAGCCGCCGGGTGTGGGATCGGCCTCCAGGAGATGGCGCCAACGGCAGTGCGCAAAGATCCGCTCGATGAAGTTCTCACGCAGGCGCGCGTCATTGAGCCGTCCCTCCTCCTCCACGGGCAGGTTGGGAAAGCGGTCCATAAACGCACCGGCAAACATCCCCGTCCCCGTCCGCTGCGGGACGCCGTTCTCATCGTAGACCTTGACCCGGAACGCGCCGGAGCTGGGGGAGTTCTTCTTGAAGATAAAGCCGTCGAGACGGGCCGACGCCAGCTCGTCGAGCTTCTGCTCAGCCCAGGTCTGCATCCGCTCGGTCTGATCGCGCCCCGATTTGGGCATAACCAACCGGGGGTTCTCCGGGTCGCCGACCAGGCGCATAGTCTCCCGAGGGGTCGGCAGCCCGCACTCCACCTCCGGACAGACCGGCACCCACTTGGCGTACTGACCCAACACGCCTTTGACGTAGCGGTCGCGCGCGTGCCCGCCGTTGTACCGGACGTTCTTGCCCAATAAGCAGGTGCTCACGCCCAAGCGGAGCGTCGTGTTCTCACAGGTTGTTCGTTCTGCCATCATACCCCTCCTTCACGCATCACAAAATCGCTGACCATCCTACCTACCCAAGGGCTGGCATTATCTAGCGCTATGCCTAAGGGCTGAAAGCTCAATAGCTTCCACGTTTGGGGTGCTTTCTACACCGCTTTCAGCTTGATTTCGCGGAAGTTATTTGATAACCAATCCTAAGTATGGAGAGTTTTGGGTTGAAGGCAAGTCACCGGCGATTCGAGAACCACATAAAGAAAGCCCCCTCATCACAAGAGGATGAGGGGGCAGGGTCAATCCAAACTCACACGAAGCGTCCGAGGCTATCGCTTACGCCGCCGCGCCAACGTGAGGCCAAGCGTAACGAACCCACCCAACGCCGCGAACAAGCCCGGCAGCCAGAAGGTGCGGGCGCGTCCCCAGAGCGACGTCAGGGTCACGGCATTAGGCCCGAACGTCCAGTGATAGTCCTCCACCTCACCGTCGTACACAAGCCCGGTTGGCGAAGGATCCGCCTCCGTCGGATAGAGCCGGAACCGCGCGTTAAGAGGCAGCCCGGTGTTATACTCATCGCTCACCTGGACCTGGAGCACGTTCTCTCCCGCACTTACCGATCCAAACTCGAACATCTCATCCGTATCGAGGAAGTCGCCGTCGTTGTTCCAATCGAACCATCCCACGAGGTACCCGGAGTCACCGCTCACCGTCACCGTGATGTTGACCGTATTGCTAGGCTGCCAGAGCGTGAGCGGGTCCCGAATGACCCCATCCTCGTCGTCGCCACCATCCCCTGTGTCATCGCCGGTCGCATCCAACGTGGGGTTACCGTCGGGGTCCGAATCAAACGCCGCACCCAGGTAGAGGCTGCCACTGGTATGGCGGGCGCCATCGCTCGTGATCAACGTCCCATAGCTATCGGGAAGGTCCCCAAAGTCGACCCCCGAGACCAGTCCCGCATCCCAGGTGACGTCGACCTCGGCAAAGTCCAAGTTGAAGGAGGTCGTCTCCCCCGTTGTGGGATCCGCATCGCTGTCGAGCGTTTCGTCTCCACCCTGATCCTGCTGCGTGAAATGGAAGCCAGTTGGCGCCGTGAAGACCAGGTAGTAGTCCCCCGGTTCGACCTCGGTGAAGTAATAGAAGCCGTCCGCCGCCGTCGTGGTCGTATCCACGAGTTGGTCATTGGTATCGTAGAGTGTAACGGTCACCCCTTGAATCCCACTCTCGCTCTCGTCCTGCACGCCATCGCCGTCCGCATCTTCCCAGACATAGTCGCCAACGGCAGCCAAGGCGTAGAGTCCCATATCCCACGTCAGGTCGACCTCTCCGGTGCTCAGACTAATCAGACCGGTCAATCCGGTGGTCGGGTCCGCGTCACTGTCAACGGCGTCGTCCCCCCCTACGTCCTGACGCGTGATCTGGTGGTTGGCCCTCGGATAGAACTTCAGGAAGTAATCGCCTGCCACCAGTCCGGTGAAGGTGTAGTACCCACTGGCGTCGGTCGTGGTGGTATCGACCAGAACGTCATCGTCTCCGCCGCCATCAATTTGACCATCCGTGCCCGGTTGGTAGAGTTCAATCACCAGACCCGACATCGGCACTGGGTGTGGGTAATCGTCCGATCCATCGGTATCCTGAATACCGTCACGATCCAAATCGGTCCAGACGCGATTGCCGATCGTCCCAAGCTTGTAGAGCCCGGCGTCCCAATCGTAATCGAACGTGCCTCGGGGCAGCGTCAAGACCTCGGTCACACCCAACGTATCTGCATCGCTGTCGAGCGCATCGTCGCTACCCTGATCCTGATCGGTGAACGCGTAGTCATCGGATGGGACGAACTCCACGTAATACTGACTGGGCACCAGGCGCGTAAACGTGTAGTAGCCGGTGGACCCCGTCGTGGTGGAGATGACAAAGCTATCGTCCCCACCGCCGATTTCACCGTCGGATCCAGGCGAGTAGAGATTGACGACGACACCCGAGACACCAGGCTCCCCAGCATCCTGGATACCGTCCAAATCCTGGTCCTCCCAGACGAAGTTACCGAGCTCTGAGGGAGGACAGCAAATGCCCGCGTCCCAGGTTGGGTCATCCTCACCGGGATCGAGGGTCGTAACCGGGGTCCGCGCCCGAGTCGCGAAGCCGCTTACCGGGTTGACCGGGTTGGCATCACTGTCCACCGTGTCGTCACCACCCTGATCCCTCGGGCTGAACCGAACCTCGATCAACGATTCAAACTCCAGGAAGTAATCCCCCGGCGGAAGGTCCGTGAACGCATAGGCCCCACTCGCATCCGTGGTGGTCGTATCCAGCTGGGTGTCATCCGTGCTGCTGGGATCGCTGCTGCCATCCCCGCCGTCCCGGAAGAGCTTCACAGTGACCCCATCAACGCCCACCTCACCGACATCCTGAATGCCATCGGTATCGAGATCCCGCCAGACGAAATCACCGATGGAGGCCAGCGCGATCAGGCCGGCGTCCCAGGTCAGATCCGATTCCCCAGCCGTGAGGGTCGTCGAATCCGTCTTGCCGGTCGTCGGATCCGCATCGCTGTCGAGCGTGTCATTACCCCCCTGATCCTGGGTCGTGAAGCCATAGCCGGTCGGCAGGATGAACTCCACACGATAGTCCCCCGGCGCTACGTCGGAGAAGAGATAGTTCCCGCTGCCATCCGTTGTCGTCGTGGCGACGACCGCATCCGAGGCGTTCAACAACTGAACCGTCACGCCGGCAATACCCGGCTCCCCGCCATCCTGGACGCCGTCTTGATCCTGATCCTCCCAAACGGTGTCACCGATGGAGGCCGGCGCCAGGTACAGACCGGCGTCCCAGGTCATATCGACCTCGCCGGGTTCCAACGTCGTGACAGCCGTCTCCCCAGTGGTGGTATTGGCGTCGCTATCGACAGCGTCATCTCCACCCTGATTCGGATCGGTAAACGCGTAGCTGGCGGGCAGCTCAAAATCCAGATAGTAATCGCCGGGCTCCAGGTCTTCAAAGACATAGACGCCGCTGCCATCGGTCGTGGTGCTGTCAACGAGGGTGTCCGTGTCATCATAAAGCCAGACGGTGACGTTGCTCAAGCCGGCCTCACCGGCGTCCTGGATACCATCCTGATCGGCATCGAACCACACCGTATCCCCGATGGACGCACCGATCTCGTAGGTTGCCGCGGCGACCATCTGGGCAAAGCTCGCCGGCTGGTAGTTCAGGTACTCCGCCGACTCCACCTGCAGACAGACCCAGGTATCGTCCGCCGGGATCGTGAGGGTATTGGTATAGGTGTCCCACTCCTCACCACTCACCGATTGGAAAGGGTAGTTCGGCGGGCCCTGCAGCTCAATCGCGTCCGGATCAATCGGGCCGTCATTCGGCGTGTCGAGCATATCCACCGGTTTCTCCGAGTCGTCTCCGGTCCGATACCACAGGGCGTTGGGCCTGTCGTTCCCGGAGATATCCACGCCGGTTCCGAAGATGTTCAAACTCATGGCCCGTGTGTAGGGGTGGGGTGGTACGTCAAAGCACTGCACTGCCGATTCCGGGCGGGCTCCCGACCCCCACCAGCGATACATCCGGTCCAGACCGTCCTTGACCTCGACACGGCTATAGGGAAGGCCGGCATCCTCATAGACGACCAAAAGCCCAGCCCCGTCGCGGAAGTGAACGCTGTCGGAGAAATTGGCAACCGTATAGGTGTGATCGCCGGACTGGACCAGCCCTGTGACCTCCTTGACGTACACATACCGGTCGTAGCTGCTGAACCATAGGTCGGTAAAGGTCTCGTCAGCGGTCAACGGTGTCACGGCCCCCCCGTCAACCTGCAAGCTAACCGTATTATCCCCCGAGCCATCGTCGTATCCGGCCCAATAGAGATAGGCCTTGTAAACGGTCCCCGGCACGTCCAGGTCGATATCAGCCGAACTGGATCCCGTCATGCCAATGCCGTTGGCCACAATCGCGTACCGCCCGTCCACGAGAAGCCGCTGCGTCAACACCTCCGAGGTATCATCCGCAGCGACGACCTGGGGAAACAACGACACCAGGATCGCCAACGCAACGACTCCCTGCCACTTTATGAAATGCCTCCATTTTTGCACGTTATTACGTAACATATCTGTCGCCTCCTTGAGTATCTTCATTAAAATAGATATGTTTCAACCTAATATATATTATATAACAATTCCTCGTGTATTGTCAAGGCACAACTGTTAAAATTGCTCCTAGCTACGGCAAACCGCCGCGCCAAGGCTGGCGCGGCGGTCAAAAACAACGACGTGACGTGTACGGCTATGGATCTACAGCAATCGGGATTTCACCGTCTGGCTGGGCGTTTTCACGACCAGGAATCGAAAGACTGCGTCGTTCTCGTTCCAGAGGCGATACGGAATCCGAACCGGACGGTGAATAGGCTGACCTTCGGTCATAGTCTACGCACCCGCCGCGATCGCGACGACGTCCTCTTCGACGGTGCCGATGGGCATGACATCGAAATGCTCGACCAGCACGTCGGTCACGCCGGGGGAGAGGAACGCCGGCAGCGTGGGTCCAAGCCGGATGTGCTTGACGCCCAGCGAGAGCAGCGCCAGGAGAACAATCACGGCCTTCTGCTCGTACCAGGCGATATCGTAGGAGATGGGCAGGTCGTTGATGTCCTCCAGGCCCAGCGCCTCCTGCAGCTGCATCGCGATGTAGGCCAGGGAGTACGAGTCGTTGCACTGCCCGGCATCCAGAATGCGCGGAATGCCGCCGATGTCGCCCAGATCCAGCTTGTTGTAGCGGTACTTGGCGCAGCCCGCGGTGAGGATCACGTGATCCTCGGGCAGTTCCTCCGCCACCTCGGTGTAATACTCGCGGGACTTGAACCGCCCATCGCAGCCCGCCATCACCACAAAGCGCGCAATCGCGCCCCGCTGCACCGCCTCGATGACCTTGTCGGCGACCCCCATCACCGTCTCGCGGGCGAACCCGATGGGAATGGCGCCCTCCTCCAGCGCCTGCGGCTCGTCAGAGGCCCTGGCCTTCTCGATCACCGCGCTGAAATCCTTGGGCTGCCCATCCTCGCGATCGGGGATGTGGGGGGATCCGGGCCATCCGGCCCGTCCGGTGGTGAAGAGCCGGTCCTTGTAGCTGTCGCGCACCGGCACGATACAGTTGGTCGTCATCAGGATCGCACCGCCGAAGGTCTCGAACTCCCGCTGCTGGTGCCACCACGAGCCGCCGTAGTTTCCGACGAAGTGCGGATAGGTCTTGAACGCGGGGTAGGCGTTGGCGGGCAGCATCTCACCGTGGGTGTAGACGTTGACGCCGGTGCCCTCGGTCTGGTCCAGCAACTCCTCCAGGTCGCGGAGGTCGTGCCCGCTGACCAGGATGGCAGGGCCGGGCCGGACGCCCAGCTCGACCTGCGTCGGCTCAGGGTGCCCGTAGGTGCCGGTGTTGGCCTCGTCGAGCAAGCGCATCGCCTCCACGCCCATCTCGCCGGTCTTCACCACCCAACCCACCAGATCGTCGGCGGTCAAGCTGTCGTCGGTGGTCGCGTCCAGCGCATCCTGGATAAACGCCAGCAGGTCGTCGTTGGTGTGCTCCAGCACGTACGCGTGATCGGTATACGCCGCCAGCCCTTTGAGGCCGTAGATGATCAGCTCCCAGAGCGAGCGGATATCCGGATCCACGTCGGGATCGGCCATCACGCCCACCGACTGGCCCATCAGGGTCAGCACGGGGATGTCGTAAGTCTTGGGCGACCAGGTCGCCATCTCCGGCAGATCGGCGCTGCAAGGGTCCCCATGCTGAGCCGGGCAGGCTGCCTGCGCGCGTTCCTTCAGCGCGTCCCGGCGCTCGACCGCCTCGCGGACGAGGTCAACGAACCGGTCGGCGTCGAAGTTGACGTTGGTCACCGTGGCGAAGAGCGCCTCGGCAACGAAGAGGTCGGTCGCGGGGTCGTTGACGCCCAGACCTCGGGCGCGGGTACCCCAGAAGGAGATCCCTTTGAGCAACCAGATCAGCAGATCCTGGAGGTTTGCCACCTCCGGGGTCTTCCCACAGACGCCACGGACGGTGCAGCCCTCATTTTTCGCCGCTTCCTGACATTGAAAACAGAACATCGACATCCTATTGCCTCCTATTGTATGATCGGTAATCCAACAAACATGAACTTGACGAAAGACCCACACTTGAGGTCAGATGGCGTCCTCGCCCCAGACGATGCGATAGCGGAGCGCCACCGCCTGCGCCGGACAGAGGGTTTCGCAGAGCCCACAGTAGGTGCACGCCTCAGGACGCTCGAACTGCAAGCCCTCCTCGGTGAGCGCTAAGACGCGCTCCGGGCATGCGGTCACACAGCGCCCGCAGCGGGTGCACTTTCTCGTATCAATCTCGGGTCGTGCGGTTTCGGAAATCCTGGTGTTCATCTCACCCCCTATCTGACTCGAATATAGGATAATGGATTAGCGCGGCGGTGACTACGACAAAAGTCACATGGGAGAGGAGCGGGGAGGCTGATTGTGGGAACCGTCCAGGACGCAGCA
Organism: Anaerolineae bacterium; assembly: GCA_034437735.1. Lineage (GTDB taxonomy): Bacteria > Chloroflexota > Anaerolineae > B4-G1 > SLSP01 > PWVB01. The sequence goes on along the minus strand of DAOTTS010000133.1, from coordinate 32,254 downwards.
TAGGGCGACAAGAGAAAGGCTTTTGCTCGTCGAACGATGAGGGAGGATGGATCGCATCGACGGAGCGTCCTGGACGGTAGGGGACGGACTTGCGCGGTGGGCGGTTCAGGGGATACTGAAGGGGTCCAATTACCCACAGGAGTGCACCTATGCAAGCTATACCCACCGGGTTCTACCCTTTCTGGTTCTGGAACGACACGCTCACCGAGGACGAGGTACGGTGGCAGATCGCGCAGATGGCAGCCCAGGGCGTGCGGGGATTCTTTATCCACCCGCGCCAGGGGCTGGGCCAGCCCTATCTCTCCGAGTCCTTCTTCCGGATGGTGGACGCCGCCGTGGAGGCTGCGGAGGAGCACGATCTGCTCGTCCATCTCTACGACGAGTACCCCTACCCCAGCGGGATCGCGGGCGGGGAGGTGACCCTGGGGAATCCGGCGGCCTACGCCACCCGGTTGGAGCAGCGGACCTTCGACGTATTGGGCGGGGCCGTCCGGCGGTCGCTGCCGAGGGGCAAGGTACTGTCGTGCGTCGCCTACCCCCTGGTCGACGGCGCCGTCGATTGGACGCGCGGGCACGACCTGAGGGATGCGGTCGGTCCGGTGTTGGTGCGCGACTCCTTCATCGAGATGGGCCTGACCGATTACAACCGCAAGCGGTACTTCGCCAGCGAGCCGACCCCGATCCTGGAAACCGTCCTGCCGGAGGGGCCGCACCGCATCTTCGTGTCCGTGCAGACCGTGATCACCCATCATAAGTACTGGAACCACACCGTGGACGTACTGAATCCCGAGGCCATCGCGCGCTTTATCCAGCTGACCCACGAGCGCTACTACGCCCGCTACGGCGACCGGTTCGGCAAGACCCTCATCTCCATCTTCGTCGACGAAACCGAACCCGGCTGGAGTGACCGGCTGCCCGAGGCCTTTGAGGAAGCCTACGGCTACGCCCTGGCGCCCAAGCTGCCCGCGCTGCAGGACGCCTCCCATCCGGCGCACGACCGGGTCACCCGCGACTTCGAGACCTTGCAGTACCGGCTCTTCTGCAAGACCTTCGAAGCACCTATCTCAACGTGGTGCGAGACGCACGGCCTGGCGTACAGCGGGGAGAAGCCGTCGATGCGGATGGCGCAGCTGCGCTATATGGACATCCCCGGCTGCGAGCCGGGCCACACCAAGGCGGGCGCCAAGCCCGACTGGCTCCAGGCGCGCCTGCGCAGCAACGCGAAGGCCACCGCGTCGGCGGCCTACTTCTATGAGAAAACCGGCTCGCTCTGCGAATGCTATCACAGCACGGGATGGAGCGCGACCCTGCAGGACGCCAAGGCCATCGCGGACGGGCTGCTGCTGGCGGGTATCGATTTCCTCGTGCCCCACGGCTTCTTCTACAGCACCCACGGGCTCAAGAAGCACGACGCGCCGCCGACCTTCTTCTTTCAGATGCCCTTCTGGCCCCACTTCGGCAGGCTCTCCGACTACGTCGACCGGATCGGGGACGCGTTCGCCGGCACCCACATCGACGCAGAGGTGCTGGTGGTCGATCCGGCGAGCGGGCGACCGTCCATGGCGGACATGAACTGTTACGAAAATCTGCTCTGGGCGCTGATGCACGCCCACCTCGACGTCCACATCGTCGACACGGATATCCTGACCGAGGCCGCCCTGGAGGAAGGGGCCATCCGCGTCAGGGACGTGACCGCAAAGGTGATCCTCGTCCCGCCGATGCGGGAGGTGGAGCCGCCGCTCCGGGTGTGGCTCGACTGTTTCGCCGAGGCGGGCGGGACGGTCATCCGGTGGGAAGATACGCCGGACCTGAACGCGGTGATGGACCGCGTGCAGCAGCACGTCCAGCCCAGCCTGCGGGTGCGCGGCGCGACCGGCGCCGAGGTCGGTGAGGTGCTGGTGGTCAAACGTGTCGGCGCGGGCCGCACGCTCTGGTTCGGGTACAACGTGGGCGTCGACGCCCAGACGGTGACCCTCGACGCCGGCGGCGCGTTGGCGGAGATCCCGCTCGATCCCGACCGTCCCGCAGCGCTCCAGACGACGGACGATGGACGGTACCGCCGCACCCTGGCACCGTTCGAATCCTTTCTGCTGGAAGCCGTCCCCTCCGACGAGACCAGTCCGGAATCCGGCGAGGCCCTTCCCCATCTGACCATCCCGATCACCGGACCGGCGCGCGTCGCGCCGCACGCCAGCAACCTGATGCGGCTGGACACGTGGCGGATGGCGATCCGACAGCCTGACCGGACCTACGGGCCGGAGGCGGCGGTGGAGGCCCAGCCCTTGGCGAACCAGCTCGCGCGGTCGGAGCTGCCGTTCGTCCCCCACATCCGGGGGTACTTCGGCCACGAGCCGGCCCTGACCCTGCCGGATATGACGGTGCGCTACCGGCTGACGTTCGAAAACGCTTACGACGGACCGGTGGCGCTGGTGATGGAGCCGGGTTCGCTGGTGGGCGCGTGGCAGCTGACCCTCAACGGCACCGATCCCCTCCGTGCCGAGGACTTCACGCCGACCGACCATCACGTACGCGGCAGCCTCGGCGTCGACGTCACCGACCGGCTGGTCCAGGGCGAGAACGTGCTGCACGTCGAGGTGACGACGGACCGGACCGACGGCGGGCTGCGGAACCCGCTCTACCTGGCGGGGGACTTCGGCGTTGCGCTGGATCCGCTCTCGCTGGTCCCGCCCCGGCAGGAGGGCGCGTTCGAGGCCTACGAGGCCAACGGGCTGCCGTTCTACGCGGGCGCGATCACGTACACTACGACGTTCACGCTCCCGGCGGGGCCCGCCGGCGACCGGGTGCGGGTGGCGTTCGACTATCCGGAGCCCTTCCACGAGGCAACCGAGGTCTCAATCAATGGGAGCCCGTTCCAATCGGTGGACTGGACGCCGCGCGAGGTCGTCCTGCCGGTCAGGTTCCTGCACGCGGGCGAGAACACGCTGCGCACCCGCGTGCTCACGACGCTGATCCGGTCATTCGAGGGGCAGTGGTTTGATTATGAGGCGCACCGGTACCGAGACGTGGGGGACACGTAAGTTCGTAGTTGCGAGTTAGAAGTTGCTAGTTGAACGTTAGGGTGGAGAGCGGCGGTGGGGAGGGTTGGAAGTTGGAAAGTTGGAAGGTTTGCAGGTTGGGAAGCGGGATAGCCATCGTCAGTCGTACCAGTTTCTCTCGAAGCGTCGGGGTTGCTACGATTGGGCTAACTTCGCCTGCAATAGGTAAGAACTTCAGCTATAATAACGATGGATGCTGGAGGTGAACGGTGCCTATTGAGAGACGGTTACACGAAAAACGCACGGAGATTCTGCAGATAGCTGCCAGTCACGGTGCGACGAACGTTCGGGTTTTTGGATCGGTGGCCCGGGGTGAAGCTGGCCCGGAAAGCGACGTAGACTTCCTTGTCACGAGGGAGCCGGGCCGGAGTCTCTTCGATTTAGGCGGACTGCTAATGGATCTGCGCGATTTGCTGGATTGCGAGGTCGATGTCGTGACCGAAGCCGGAGTGCGCACGCGCATCCGCCGACGTGTGTTTGAAGAGGCAAAGCCCCTGTGAGAAATGTTCAAGCACGGTTTCGGGACACTGCCAAACTTGAGTACTTCTTCACAAGGTGGCCTCCGAGATTATGGTATAATAATTATATGTCAATGATATACTACGTATATATCACAAGGAGGCTAAAAATGACGACCCGGGTGATGATCTCGTTCCCCGATGAGTTTCTCGAAGCGGTCGATACGCTGGCCGAGACCGAGCAGCGGAGTCGCAGCGAGCTGGTGCGTGAGGCCCTGCGCCGATATATAGAGACGCGCGCGGGGCGCGTACGACCCGGAGATCGGCCCGAGGTGCAGGCTGCGGTGACCTCACTCAACGCGCTGGCGCAGATTACTCCGGGGACGGGTGAGGACAGCACGACGACGATCCGCGACTGGCGGGATACGCGCCGATGACGCCTGACTACGTCTTAGACACGTCTGTGGTGATCAAATGGATTCGTCAAGAGGAGATCCTGGCGGATCAAGCGTTAAGACTCCTGAACGAGTATCTGGCGGGGGAGATCCGCATTGCGATCCCCGCGCTGCTCGCTTATGAGATCGCGAACGTGCTGCGGTATAAGCCCGACCTTACCGTGGAGCACGTTGAAACGGCACTCCAAGCCCTCTTCGATCTGGCGCTCACGTGGATCGCGCCGACGCCGGACCTGATCTGTGAATCTGTGACGGTGGCCCGGGCCTCTGAGATCAGCGTGTATGAAGCCTCGTTCGTCGCACTGGCAGACGCGCTCAAGGCTACGTTTGTGACCGCGGACGAGCGGCTGGTGCGACATCTGGACAATCGCGACGACGTGCGCTTCCTCGGAGATGTGAGGACATCGCCTGAGCCCTGAGCAGCGGAGGCACTCCCCAGGATAGCCGCGACTGACGTCGCTTCGGAAGGCTACGCCAGGCGTCGACCTGCGTCGACGCCAGAGACGGGATCTTGTATTCACCAAGCGACCCTCACGGCACGATCTGCATCTCAAGGTCACGGTCGAATCTCCTGGAGCCAAGATCCTAAGACCGACGACGCTATCGTTGATTGGCTCCTCCCTCCCTATGCCTCTCGATGTACAACGCAACCGCCAACTCAACGAAGATCCCACGCTTTTTTCCGTGTTGCTCTCCCCGCGATTTGATCTATACTCAAATTATGCTTTGCCAAGTGGCGCTTTTTCACCTGACAATATGCAGCGACGGCCTGGCGCTCCATCAGCACCAAGTCAGGCTTTGCAGGATCCGCATCCAAGGAGCACGCATAGCCAACCACGACGTCAACGGCGGCGAGCCGTTCGAGATCAAAAGAGGACGGTTGGCCACCGATCTCGCGGAGCTGAGATTCCTCGACAAGCCCGGAATGACGTGACGCTACGCGCCACCCCCAGGACCGTCGAGCCCTGAGACTACCACAATTGTATCCCGGCGCGAGCATGCTACTATTCAGCTATGGACACACCGCTGCTGACGACGAAGCTGGCCCCACCGCCGGTGCGCCCCGACCGGGTGGTCCGCCCCCGGCTGCTGGAGACCCTCGACACGTGCCTGCAACCGGACCGCCGCGTGGCGCTGGTCGCGGCGCCGGCAGGCTACGGGAAGACGACGCTGGTTGCAGCGTGGGGCGCGCGGCAGGCCGACAGGGCGGATCTCCGGGTGGCGTGGCTCTCGCTGGATGCGGACGACAACGCGCCCGCGCGGTTCCTGCGTTACCTGGTGGCGGCCCTTCAGCGCGCCGCGCCGGGCCTGGGTGAGCGGGCCCTGGCGATGGTCGCGGCGCCCGAGCCGGTGCCGCCCACGGCGGTGCTGACGGCGCTGATCAACGACGTGGCGCAGGCCGGTGAGGCGAATGTCCATACACCCCTCATCCTGGTGCTCGACGATTACCACGTCCTCGACAGACGGGCGATTCACGAGGCGATGACGTTTTTGCTCAATCATAGGCCGCCAGCGCTGCGGGTCGTGATCGCCTCCCGCGCCGATCCGCCGCTGCCCCTGCACCGGTGGCGTGCACGCCGCCAGCTCGTCGAGGTGCGCGCCGCCGACCTGCGCTTTACGGGCGCGGAGACCGGGGCCTTTCTGCACGCATCCGGGGTCCCCACCCTCGCGGAAGCCGACATTGCCGCGCTGACCGCGCGCACGGAGGGCTGGCCCGTGGGGTTGCAGATGGCTGCGCTATCCCTGCGGGAGCGGTCGACCCCCACGGAGGCTCAGGCGTTCATCCAGGCGTTCTCCGGCAGCCAACGCTACGTGCTCGACTACCTGCTGGAGGAGGTCGTGCACCGGCAGCCGCCGGTCGTCCGGGACTTCCTGCTCGCTACGTCGATCCTGGCGCGGATGAACGGGCCGCTCTGCGACGCGGTGACCGGCAGCAGCGGACAAGCCCCGAAACCTCCCAGGCTCCGCTTCGAGGGGACCCCCTTTGCGGACGCACAAAGCCTGCTCACCCACCTGGAGCGCGCCAACCTTTTCGTGGTGCCGCTGGACGGACACCGGGTGTGGTTCCGCTACCACCATCTCTTCGCGGAGTTGCTGCGCACGCGCCTGCACCAGACGGCACCGGAGCGGGTGCCTATCTATCACCGGCGGGCGGCGACCTGGCTGGCAGCCCACGACCAGCCCCTGGCCGCGGTGCAGCATACGATCGCAGCCGGGGATCTGGACCGCGCGGCGGACCTGGTCGAGGCCCATACGCGCGACTTCCTGGCCCAGGGCGATCTCGCCGAGGCGCTCACGTGGATCGAACGGCTGCCCGACGACCTGGTGGCCGCGCGGCCCTGGCTGGCGGTCGAACAGGCCTGGGCGATGGCGTTCGCGGGCGACCCGGCGGCGGTCGCGTCGCTGCTGGCGACGGCGGAGGCCCACGGCGAGGGATCCAAACGTTTGCGCGGACACATCACTGCAATCCGGGCGTTTATCGCCGTGGCGATGGGGGACGTGGACCGGGCGCTGTCGCTGGCGGATGCCGCCGACGATCTGCTGCCGGCGGACGACGCCTGGGCGCGCAGCGTGACGGCCTGGTCCAGGGGCTACACGCACCGGACGATCGGGGCGCTGGAACGGGCAGAATCGGCCCTCCGGGAGCTCGTCGCCCACGGCGAGGCGCTGGACAACGTCTGGACGCCGGTCACCGGCTACACAGAGTTGACGTTCCTGCTGCACGCTCAGGGGCGCCTGACGGCGGCCCTGGAGGCCGCAGAGGCCGGATTGGCGGTCGCACGGGCGGGCATCCGCGCCCCCGACGAACCCGATCGCCGCCGGGTGCCCGGCTACGTGGGCCGTCTGGAGAGCGCCCTGGCGACGGTGCTGACGGAACGAGACGACTTGGACGCCGCACAGCGTCACGCGGCGGCGGGGATCGAGCAGACGCGCTGTTGGCAGAACCCCAATCACTTGATCTACGCCCAGGTGGTGATGGGACGGATCCGACGCGCGCAGGGGGATCTAGACGCGGCGGAGGCGGCACTAGCGCAGGCCGAAGCGGTCGGATCGCCCCGCGCGGTCGTGCCGGTCCTGCCGGCTATGCTGGACCGGCTGCGCACCATGCTGTGGCTGGATCGCGGTGACGTGACGGCAGCGCGATCGTGGGCAGCGGCGCAGCACATCCCGGCGGAGGGCGGACTGAGCATGGCCGAGGCGCTCCGCGCGCTGACCGTGGCGCAGGTCCGCCTGACCGACGGGGACCCGGCGGGCACGCTGGCGCTCCTGGACCGGATCGCCGCAGAGACGGAGGCCCAGGGCCGGACGGATATGCTGATCAAGGCCCGGATCTGGCAGGCGCTGGCGCTGCGCGCGCGAGGCCGAAAGACGGAAGCGGTGGCTGCGCTGCGGGCTGCGCTGGCCCTCAGCGAACCGGAGGGATACGTGCGTCCGTTCCTCGACGCGGGGTCGGCGCTGGCTGGGCTGCTGGCCCGGATGGATGGGCCGGAAGAAGCGCACGCGGCGCAGCTCCTCCGGATGATGGGCGCGCCCACCCCCGAGGCACCGGAGACGCCGCCGGGCTTGATCGAGCCGCTGACCGACCGGGAGCGCGAGGTGCTGGCGCTGATGGCCGAGGGGCGGACGAACCCGGAGATCGCGGAGGCGCTGGTGATCGCGACGGGGACGGTGAAGGCTCACACCGCGCGGATCTACGGGAAGCTGGGCGTGCACAACCGGACGGAGGCCGCCGCCCGCGCCCACGAGATGGAGCTGCTCTGAAGGTTTTCCGGGTGCGGGGCTAGCGCGCGGAAGGCCGGGGTTTACAAAACCCCTGGGAGCGTTGCGAAAGCCATCCTTCGGGAGGAAACTTTTGCCACGTAAACCCCCAACTAAACCCTAAACTACCCCATTCGGCAGACGACAGGCCCCTACGCTTCGATTACAATCACGGATGTAATAGAACACACAATCGAGAGACCGAGAGGAGAGCCTATGGCCAAACACGGATGGATACGGTGGACGCTGGGCGTGCTGGGGGCTGCGGCGGCGGTAGCCGGGGGCGTGACCTACGCACGCTTCCGGCGGGATCTGAAAGCGGCCCGCGCGCGGATAGATGCGATGACCCACGAGACGGTCGAGACCGCGATGGGGCCGGTGACGGTGGCGACGTGGGGCGAGGGTGAGATCCCCGTACTGAGCGTCCACGGGATTATGGGCGGCTACGATCAGGGGATCATGCTGGCCAAGGGCTGGCTGGACCCGGCGCAATTCCGGGTGTACGCCCCATCGCGGTTCGGATATCCGGGCACCCCGATGCCGGAAGGCGAAGGCCTACCCGACGCTCAAGCGGACGCGTTCGCCGCACTGCTGGACGCGCTAGATCTGGAGCGGGTAAACGTCATCGCCACGTCGGCCGGCGGGACGTCGGCGCTGCAATTTGCGCTTCGCCATCCGGACCGGTGCGCCGGGCTGGTGCTGGTCTCCTCCAACGCACCCAGCGAGGCTCCGGTCGAAATGCCGCCCAAGCCGGTGCTCAAAGCGGTCTTCGGCTCGGACTTCCTCTTCTGGCTGCTGACGACGCACTTTCGGGAACAGCTCTATCCGGTGGTAGGGGTACCCAAGACGTACGTCCCCACCGAGGCGGACCTGGCGGCGATCGACGCAACGATGACCACGCTGCTGCCGGTCAGCCCCCGGGCAATCGGCGCAGTTCACGACGCTTACGTCTCGAACCCCCACATCAACCAGGGGTATCCGCTGGCCGGGATCACGGTCCCGACGCTAGTGGTTGGAGCGGTGGACGATCCACTGGCAGGCTATGAGGACATGAAGGCAATGGCGGAGACGATCCCCAACGCCCGGATGCTGACGGTCGCGGAAGGGGGACATATGCTGTTAGGTGATGAGGGACGGGTACCAGCGGAGATCCAAGCGTTCCTCGATGAGGGTTGGACGGAGCGGTGAACGTGAAAGCCGGTGCGGGTGGACGTTCAAAGGTCATTTGAGGGTTGTCTCTGAAAACCCGGTGCAAGGCACTTGAGCCGTCGAAGGTTCTAGAGGGCCTTACGGTATTCGGAAGAGCTTAAATTTTGATGGTTCTGCCCGTAAGTGCCTCGCACCTATCATGCATGCAAAAAGGAGCAAGGTTGTGACGACGATTATGAATTCGGGATGGGTTCGGGTGTTGGCGGGGTTGTTCGTAATTGCGCACGGGCTGGTTCATCTGTGGTTCGTATTCCTGAGTCGAGAATGGGTCCCGTTCGAGCCGGAGATGGGTTGGACGGGGACGTCGTGGCTCCTGACGGGGTGGCTGGGTGACGCCACAACGCGCTGGTTGGCGACGGTGCTCTACGCGCTGGTGACGCTGGTCTTTGTGGTCGGCGGCGTGGGCGTCCTTGTCGGCGGACGCTGGGCCCGTCCGATGCTGATCGGGGCAGCGAGCGTCTCGGCGGCCATGATCCTGGTCTTCTGGGATGGGCAGCCGGGGATGATCGTGGAAAAGGGGCTGCTCGGGTTCTTAATCAGCGTGGGCGTGCTCGTGGCGGCGCTGTGACCCATCGGACGACCGGAGCGGGGCCGGGATGACGGTCTACGAGATTCGCGTGCGCGGGCATCTGCCCCCCGGTTGGTCGGCGTGGCTGGACGGACTGGCGGTCGCGCACGAGGAGGACGGGACGACGACGCTGACCGGGCGGGTGCCGGATCAGGCAGCGCTGTACGGGGTGCTGATAAAGCTGCAGGATCTGGGCGTGACGTTGATCGCGGTGACGCCGGTGGAGGAGCCGGGGTAAGTCCCGGCTCCTTGAATCGCTCAGCGTAGACAGTAGTGCTTGCGCACACCATCCAAGCAAGAGCATGGCTCATACGACGACGGTGATTGTGCATTCAGCGGTGCCTTGTTCGAGATTTTTCGCTTTCCTTCGGCTACGCTCAGGACAAGCTGCTCAGAATGACGTGGGTGAGGAGTTATAGACCCTAGACACCGCCCGTTGACCACGATTGTCGAAGGTGGTTACGCATAAACCTTCGTGCCCACCCGGTGGGCCTCCACCCAGTCCCAGTTGATGGTGGCGCCGAGGCCGGGGCCGTCGGGGACGGGCACGTGCCCGCGCTCGTCGACGGCGTCGAGGCCGTCGCTGTAGTCGGTGTAGATAGGCGGCGCGGTATGCGTGGTCTTGGGATGGACAAGGCCCAGCTCATAATAGTTGGTGTTGCGGATAGCGGCCATCAGGTGGCGGTGGGGCGGGCCGGGGGCGTGGACCTCGGCGTCGAGCCCGAAGCCCTCGGCGGCGTGGGCGATCTTGAGGGCGCCGGTGATACCCATATCGTAGGTGGGGTCGACGCGCACGTAGTCCGTGGCGTCCGCCACCACCATATCGATCTTGGGCTCGAAGCCGCGCACGTGCTCGCCCATCAGAATGGGCGTCCTGATCATCTGGCGGAGCTTGCGGTGGGCGAAGAAGGAGACCCCGCCGTCCTTGAAGGGATCCTCGTACCAGAAGAAGTTCGCCTCGTCGCAGGCGCGGCCCACGCGCAGCGCGTCACCGAAGGTCTCGTACTCACAGGCCGGATCGAGCATCAGGTCCATCCGGTCCCCCACCCGGTCGGCGACGGTGAGGACGTTGTCGACCTCCCGGCGGATGGGCGCGTGGCTCCAGCCGTGGATCTTGAAGGCGCGGTAGCCTATCTCATAGCACTGCTCCGCGAAGTCAGCGAAGGCCTCCGGGGTATCGAGGCCGCCGTTCTCGTCGCCGTGATAAGTGGAGGCATAAGCGGGCAGGGACGTCTTCCACCCGCCGAGGAGCTGCCAGACCGGCGCGTCGTGAACCTTGCCGGCGATGTCCCACAGGGCGATATCGACGGGCCCCATGCTCATCTTGTCGACCTTGCGCAGGGCACGCTTGACGTCGTTGAAGATCAGCTCGCGCTGGAGGGGATCCTTGCCGATCAGGTACCGGGCAAAGATGCCCATCTGGGCGTAGTCGCTGGCCCCACCGCCGACGAAGTTCCCGGTGATGCCTGCGTCGGTGTGGATCTGCAGAATACGCCCGGTCCGGGTCAGTTTCGCGCCGGGCTTGTAAACGAGGTTGAATCCATTGTAGTAGTCATCGGGCCCCAGATCGCGGGACTCCCACTGATACGTATGAACCTCAATCTTGGTGATGGTCAATTGGTGACTCATGGTTTCCTCCTCAATATGTGAACGCAGAGCCCAAAGGTTTGGGTGCTTATGAGAAGCGAATCTTTCGACGAAACCTTTGGGCTCTTTATGATGCTATACCCGTACCACAAAGACGTCGCTGCGGCCACGATGAGCGGCATTAAAGGAGATCCACCGTCCGGTGGGATCGGCCAACGGGTGGGGATGCGCAAACTGCCAGGGCATGGTCCCCCACTCGGTGGCGTGCTGGGCGATAACCTCGACCCGGGGCGTGTCGGCGTCGTAGCGGACCCACGTCAACAGATCGGGGAAGAGGTTCCCGTCGAGGATCCAAGCCGGGCGCTGGGGATCGGCAGTGAGATGCCCGTAATGGGAGGCCTCCGGCATGACGAACTCGCGCACGGTCTCGCCCGCCGGGGTGGCGACCCCGAGGTAGGTGCCGCCCCCGGGCAGCGGGCCGTGATAGAGGACGGCCTCGCCGTCGAAGGTCCAGGCGGCGTGGACCTGGAACGGCGCCGGGTAGTCGGTCTTCAGCGGCCGCACCCCGCCGGAACGGCGATCGAGCAGCCAGAGGCGCGGGGTCTCGCCGTCGCTCCCTCCCCAGAGGTTTGGCGGCAGGTCGCGGTCCATCAGAATCAGGTCGCCGTCCGCCGGGCAGTGGGGGGTGTGGGCGGAGTGACAGCCTACCTCCTCGTAGAGGGTCCGCATCTCCCCGCCCGCCAGTGGCACCTCCACCAGGGAGAGCGCGGGGAAGTCCTCGGCAGCAAAGGAGATGTAGCTGCGTGTGATCCGCGCCCCGGCAACGAGCTCCGGGTGGCCCGAGTAGATGGGGACGACGACGGTCTGCTCATCGGGTGAGACGCTGGGATGGCCGAAGATGCGCCCGGCGCCGCAGTCTTCGATGAGCGTCCGCTCCTCGAAGGTGTCCAGGTGGACGGCCCGGAGCGACCGCCCGACGTAGTAGACGCACCAGTGGCTCTTGGGCGCCAGGCAGAGGGCATCGCCGGTGATTCCGTCACCGCTGCCCACCCCATTGCCGTTGCCGCGATGCTGGCTGGTGCGCGTGCCCATGGCATCGACGCGCACCAGCTCGGTCAGATCGCCGGTGGCGACCTCAGCCTTGATGATCATGCTCTGTCCGGCACGCCCGCTGGCGAGCACCAGCCACTCGCCGTCGCTGGTGAACCCGGTGTTGGTGTGATAGTTAGGGGTCTGATTGTAGTAGCCCCACTGGGTGAGGCGCCGGACGGTTCGACCGGTGACGGGGTCGGCGTAGGTCTCTGATTCGTTCCAGGTTTTGCCTTTCATCAATGCGGGAGAACCTCGACGCGGACGCGGGTTTGCATCTGCGCAGCGGGGGAGAGGTCGAAAGTCAACCGTTTAAGAATGCCCTCCTTCTTGTTGGCAAGGGAGGCCTCCTCCAGCGACTTGACAGCGAAGGCCTCATCCTCCGGCGACTCGATGGTCATGGTGACGTCGGCCCGCTCTCCGCGAAGCGTGACGGTCGCGCCGTCAAGCTCAACGTCCGCCCAGGTGACAAAGACCTCCTCGACCGGCAGCGGCTCGCCGGAGAAGTGGAAGCGGTCCTCCACCCAGAGCGCGCCGCCCGGCGCCGCGTCGGGGTCCATCTGCAAGGTCCGCGTCGCGCGGTCGAGAGCCTCAACGGGGTAGGCATCGCCGAAGGCAATCACCACCCGCTTCTCGTCCGGGGCGACCTCGACCAAGTCGCCCTCAAACTCGCGGCCCGCAGGCTGGAGCTGCCCGCCGATCACCGGGACGCTGTGGCCGTACGCACTGGCGAAGATGTTTTCGTAGCGCAGGGGGCTGAAGTACTGGCGGCTGTAGAGGCCCTTGCCCGGATCGCAGAGGAGATCCTCGCCGTCCATATGGAGAATGAAGCTGCCGACGTCGTTCTGGTTGTGATTCTCGGCGTTGTGACCGGCCTTTGCCGCCAGCACGAGCGGCGGCGCACCGGCGGGCTCCGTCACCAAACGCACCACCTCGCCCTTCGGGAGGACTGCATCCTCAATCTCCAAGGACGCGGGCCGCTGCCCGTCCCACCACAGCATCGTGCGCAGCATGAGCGGCAGCGAGGCACCATAGCTGACCGGCGCCGGCAGCGCCAACAAGCTCGGGAGCGCATCCACACCGGTCCGCTCCGCCAGCCGTATCAGATTGCCGGGGACGAGTGAGATGGATGGCGCACAATCGGAGAAGCTGGCATACCGTCCGGGGGAAAGGACGACGTGCAGGGGATAAGCGGCGATGTCCGCCAGCCGGTCGAGGCCCAGCAGGTCGATCTCCCCCCCGGTGCGGAGGCGCAGCATCTCGGCGAAGGGGATGAAATTGCTCAGGCCATACTGCCAGTACCCTGTCCCCTCGGTTGAGGCGCCATCCGCCTCGAAGGCGGTCCGCAGGAAGATGTCCAGACCGTCCAGCACGAGCGCTAACCCCTCGGCCAAGCGCGCCGTATCCTCCTCGAGCCAGAGGAACATCGCGCCGATACCGCCGTTGCAGACGCCGTTCCAGTTATTGGTGCCGTGAAACCAGGTCAGACTGGGATCCTGGGCCAGATAGGGCTCGAAGATCCGGCGGTCGATCTCCTCACGCACGCGCCGGACGACCTCAGGGGCCATCCGGTCGCCGATCAGAACCAGCAATTCGGTCAGATTGATGCCGGTGCCCACAGCGGTCAGGTCGATAGTGCGGCTCTCGTGGGCGGGGATCACCCAGTTGGTCTCCTCGCAGATGTCCCAGACGTAGTCGTGCACCGTGTCGAGGCGCCCCTCATCGCCGAAAAAGACCCGCAGCGCCGCCGCCCATAGGCGGTTGCGCTTGAGGTTGAAGAGGTTCTGGTAGCTGTAGCGCTCGCCGGTGCGCCGGAACTCCCGGTAGAGCGTGTACGTCGTCTGGGGGATGACCTCGGTGTCGGGGAGGATGTCCTCCGTCGCATCCATGACCGCCTGGGTGCTGGCTTTGGCCAGCAAGGCGTCACGATCAGCGCGGGCAGCCTCGAGCTCAGGCAGAAGCGCGGGTTCGTCGGTCTGGGCCAGAAGCGCTTCGAGTTGGTCTTGGGGTACAGCTATAGATACGTCAGACATGATGAATTTCCTTTCGTTGGTACGTATGATGGCAAGGTGCGGCGCACCTTTACAACGTCACATCGGTCGGGCCGACCTGGGTCCGCGAACCGTCGAGCGCATACCAGATAGCGGTGCCGGGCGTCTCCGCATCGGGCGTCAGGGGAACCTCCACGGTTCCCTCACCGGCCTCATCCTTGAGGGTGGCAATGAGATGATCGGCATCGCGCTCGACGCTGACGTCGGGCATCGCGTCGACCCGGCCCATGCGCGCCACGGCGACAAAGCGGATCCGGTCGGTCGGAACCGGGGTCTCGGCGGTGAAGTGATACTGGTCGGGCTTCCGGTCGTCATACGCCGGCGGCTGCCCGGCATCGACCGGCGGCTCGAAACGATCGGACTGCGAGAAGCTGAGTGCCTGCCCGAGGGTCGAGACAAGGTCTACGTCCATCCGGACGTCCTCACGCACAATCTCCACCCGCTGAGCGTCCTCATCGAGGGCCATCGGCTCCAGAGCGTGCAGCAGCCACTGGAAGGTGCTCGCCTGCGGGGCCGCGACGTCGTCGACGATCACCAACAGACCGGGTCGCACAAAGAAGAGATGGCGTCGCCACGCGTCGAGGCGCCCCTGATAAGCCTCGGTGGCGTCACCGCAGACGTAACTGAGAGCGCCGGCGTGCTCGAAGTCCACGATCTCACCTCGGGCGCGGTGGTCGCGGATGACCTGTCCCTCACCGTCCACCAGAATGGCGTTCTGGGCCCGGGTCCACTCGGCGTGGTGGGGCGAGCCGTAGTAGGGCGCGTAATAACCACTGGGGATCGCCAGGGCCTTTCCGCCCACAGCGACGTGGAAGGCGTTCTGGTCGGCGTGCTGGTGGCTGACGCTGCCGTAGGGACTGGATTTGAAGAGGATGAAGACATCGTCCGCAAAGTTGCCGAAATCGCTGTGCAGCGCGGCCCAGCCGATGCCACGGAAGACCTTCATCACCCGACCGTCCTGCGGGGGCGCAGGCGCGATGCGATCGGCCGCGATCGTCGTCGTGACCGGTGTGAAGCTGGGAGTGCTCCAATCGGGATCGAGCTGCTCGGCCCACCAGACCGCGAGAGGATCCCCAAAGCGCTGACCGTGATGGCGGAGGAGGGCGTAAAGCTGCTGGTGACGGATCGCCGCGTTTCGCCGGGGATCGGCCCCATCCCCAAAGGGACGCATCTCGGCATCGGGCGTGGTACAGAACATAAAGAAGTTACGGACCTTGCTGAAGAAAGGACGCTGCCAGAGATCGACGTCCGACACGGCGCGAAGCACTTCGATCCAGGGCAGGTAGATCAGATTGTAAGCGTTCCCGTACGAGATGCCCTCCGCCCAACCGCCGTCCTTGCCGCCCCAATGGGGGTAGATCGTCATGAAGGCCTTGAGGGAGAAATCGAGCCACCGCTGCGCCTCCTCGGGCGGGGCGACGTCGCACAGAGCCACGGCCTGCTCGCCGAGATAGGCGATGAGGCGCCCGTCGTGGCTGGCACCGGGCGCACAGTGGAAATTGCGGTGGTGATAAATGCGCGTCCAGTTGTCCCGGGCAGCCCGCAGGCAGATCTCCGCACCGGCCTGACGCTCCGCCCCGCTCATCGCGGGATATAGCCAATCGTAGGCGCGGTGCATACACCGGCAGGTGGAGAGGCCTGGCTCGTCGCCGTGGGCCCAGTTCACCGACCCAACGCCCTCGTTCGCCCACTCCCCCACGCTGAAGAAGATCGCCTTCGCCGCCTCCGCATACTGCGCATCCTCGGTCATCAACCACGCCAGCGACAGCACCTGGAGCGCAAAGTCGACATAGCGGCGGATATACTGGAAATAGAGCACATACTCGCGGCGGCGCGTGACCGGATCCTCAATCTGTTCGTAGTGAGGCGGATCGGGCACGCCCATCTCCAGCGCCACCCCCACCTGGGCCTGCAGGCGCTGCCAGGCCTCGGCGCGCCCCTCACCGAGGCTGGCCCGAATCTCGGGAAGCCTGTCGGCGGTGAAGAGAATCCTGGGATGCGTCCTGGGTATACCCGCGAAGAGCGCGGCGATATCCGGATACGGCTGCGCCGGCACGCCGGGCGGCACGGTCAGCGGGTAGGGCTCGCGCCGGGCCAGCCCATGCCCCTCCTCATC
This sequence comes from Anaerolineae bacterium, assembly GCA_034437735.1. GTDB lineage: Bacteria > Chloroflexota > Anaerolineae > B4-G1 > SLSP01 > PWVB01. The sequence goes on along the minus strand of DAOTTS010000133.1, from coordinate 15,906 downwards.
CAACGCGTCCACAGTCCACTGATAACGGCCTGGCGCCAGGATCGTCGCGGGCAGGAAGACGTTGGTCTCCGTCCGCGCGTCGACGACGGGCTTGCCGTCCACCGAGGTGACCTGCAAGCGGTAGCCGGCGGCCCCTTCGACGGGGATCCAGACAAAAGCCGGAGGATTCGTCAGAGCCCGCTGCCCGGGGGGCGGCGCGGGGATGGGATCGCGATCCGTACGGCGCTCGGTTGGAAAATCCATAGGTGTGCTCCTTTTTCTATCAGCCAACCGTCCAGGACGCGATGCCGTCGACCGCAACGATCACGATCTTCATCCTACCTCAACGTGCTGTGATACTAGGGGGCCGGCAGCGTCCTGGACAGTGGACAGGAAAGCTTAGGACAGGATGACGCCGTCGACACTGAGTTGGCGCTGCAGGCCGGTGACGTCGACCGCGCGGGGTTCGACGTCGGCCGAGACCGCCATCGCGGCCGCGGTCCCCGCCGCCTGGCCCGTCATCATACAGGGCGGAATGATACGGATCGGACCGATGAGCCCGTCGTCGACGCTGATACAGCGTCCCCCGACCAGAAGCCCGTCGATCGCTTCCGGCACCAAAGCCCGGTAGGGCACCTGCAAGTGGTGCAGGGCGTTCCCTTCGACCTCGAAGGTCCGACCGGTTATGCCGATAGCGTCGTCGAACGCGTGCCCGGCCTCCATCTCGTCCAGGGTCAGGGTGTGCTCGCCTTTGACCCGGCGGCTGTCACGCACGCCGAGCTGAGGCGCGAACATCAACAACTGCACATTCTCGTAACCCGGCATCGCGTCACGGTAGAAGTCGACGCTCTGCACCAACCGGCGGCGCAGTTCGACCTCGGCGTAGGTCAGATCCTCCACGTCGATGGCGCTCAGCTCGCCGTCAAAGGTACGCGACTCCTCCTCCGAGGACTCCCGGTCGGCGAGGCCGATCACGTTGACCCAGTAGACCCCGTCGGCACTGTAGGGCGTGGCGCCGGCGCCCAGCGGGAAGCCGCCACGCCGAATAAGATCCTGCCGGAGCGAGCGTATGCGCTCGGGATACTCACTCGCGAAGGCCTGGTAGGCCTGGCGATCAACCCCACCGACCTTAAGGTTGAGCCCGATGCGCATGGTGGCGAAGTCGTAGGCAGCACCGGCCCGGGCCGCGATATCCCCATCACCGGTGGCATCGACGCAGACGTCGGCCAGGATCGCGTGGCGCCCGGATTTGCTCTCCACGACCGCGCCCGTGACGCGACCGTCCTCGACCAGGGCGTCGACGGCCCAGCAGTGAAGGCGCAACTGCACGCCGGACTCGACGCAGAGGTTATCGGCCACCACCTTGTAGAGCTCCGAGTCGACGTGGAGGCGCGTCGGCGTCTGGGCCGCCAGCCCCCCAAGGTCGCGGAGGCGTTCCAGGGACTCCCAATGAATGCCGCCGATGCACCGCTCGCCTTCTCTGTCAAAGAGCCCGTCCATGTAGAGGACCAGGCCCCCGGTCGCCAACCCACCCAGATAACCGTACCGCTCGACGAGCATCGTGCGAGCACCGGCCCGGGCCGCGGCGGTCGACGCCGCGATCCCCGCCGGTCCACCACCCACAACCAGCACGTCCACCTCATCCACCACGGGAATCTCCCGGGCGGGCTCACGGATTGTTTTCTCAGTCATGGATCCTTCTCCCTTTCTGTGGTCGCGCGCTTCTCTTACGAATGAGTATAGTGCAGAGTGCCGATGATGGGAAGACGTCCACTTATCCCCGGTCCACAAGGCCCCCGGCTTCGCAACTGCTTGCGTCAGCCGCCCTCGGGGACGGGGGCTCCAAGATCCGGTAGAGCATCCAGTAGGATCGCTAACCGGTCGTGCGGACGGCCTGGACGATGCGATCCGCACGATCGATCTTCACCCGCCACGTGCGCGACGCCTCCGACACCGCGATCGCCACCTGACCGCCGGTGCGGGTCAACTTGGCCTCCAGCGGCACCTCGAGTGCCCGGTCGCGGACGCGCAGGACGGCGGGTACCAGCCAGGTTGAAACGGGATGGAGCGTCTCGAAGACCGCGTAGCGGTTCACCGGGGTGACGTAGCGGTGATTGTACTCCTCGTAGTGCGCCGTGCGGTCGACCCAGCCCGTCATATAGCCGCCGGTGTCACCGAGCTCGTCAAATCCCAGGATCTTCACGTCCACCGCGGCCTCGCCACGCTCGAAGGTCCAATCGGTGTCGTTCAAGGTCGCCTCGCCGCCGGTGTGAAGCAGCCAACTGAACTCGCTCGCGTCATTCGCTACCAGGTCATCGACGACGACCACCACGTCGGGTTTGAGGAAAGCCACGTAGCGCACAAACCGCGCCAACCGGCCGTCGTACGCGTCGGTCACGTCGGCGATCAGGGTCAAGGCATCCTCCCCCTCCTCACTGGCGACGATCCGGCCCTCACAGCCCTCAGCGAAGACCTGCCCCTGCCCGTCGACGAGCACCGTATTATGGCCCACAGTGTCGTTCGCCTCGTAATCCCAGCGGGGCCCGCTGTTGTCAAAGAACCCGGCAGCGTGGTCGTAGGGCCATTTGCCCGCGTCGTCGATCAACCGCTCGCCGCGCCCGATCAGGGTGAACGTGCCGATATCGAGGTGCGAATGCGGCACCACCGTCCCCCCCGTATGGACGCCCAGGAAGGTCGCGCCATCGCCCCAATCGCTGCGCATCACGGCGGTCTCGGTGGAGGGAAAGACCCGCGCGGTCGGGAGCACGGGCCGCCGGGGCTCCAACGTGGGGTCGGCGAAGAGGAACTGCACCAACATCTCGTGCGTGAACCCCTCCGTCGCGACCAGCGACCGCTCTGCCATCCATTGGTAGTCTCCGCGCTGATTCTCCGCTGCCAGGGTCGCCATCACCATCGGGTGCGGCAGCCGGTCGGCGGGGCAGTCCTCGTGGGCGAAGCTGCCCCCATCGGGCGTCCACATATGGAGCGCGTAATCGCCGGTCGTGCGCAGATAAGGGTGCTCGAAGAGATCGACAGCACCGCCCGTGGCGCGCTTGAGCAGACCTGCAAACCAAAGCGTCCGGCTCATCGCGTAGCCCCAATAGCTGAGCCCCTCGGTGTACGCACCGTCCTCACCCGTGACGTGGGGATCGTCCAGCACCTCCAACACGCCCTTCAGAGCTGCCCGCAGGATGGCGGGCGACGTCTCAACGTGATCGCAGACCGCCAACGTCGCGATGCCCATCTCGCTGTGGACAACGCTCTTCCAATTCATGTTGGCGATAACCCAGTGATGATGGACGTCCCAATCCTCCGCCTCGCGGGCGGTGATCGCCTCGAAGGGCGCAATGCGCCGCTTGAGTTCGGCCACGAGTTGATCCCGCTGGGCCGGCGCGAGCACCGGATAGAGCCAATCGTAGAGCTGGCCCAACTCGGCGCAGACCGCCGCGTAGAAGAGGTCGACGCGGAGCGGTTTGTGGGGCTCGATGACCCAGTCGTCGTGTTCGAAAGCGATCTGGAGAAGTTCCCACGCCCGGCTTTGCAGTTCGGGCCAATTATCAACCAAGCCGACCAACGCCTGCGCTCCTGCCACGCCCAGCCAGTAACGGATGGTGTAGACCTGATTCTCGCCCGGCTCGGGATCCTCCTTAAGGGCGTTCAGGGCCGTCGATCGAATCCGTTCCCAGAGGAGGGGAAACGCGCCGGTGCGGGCGCGAATCGCGTCCACGTCCTCGGCGGTGAAATAGAGGCGCGGCGGGGTCGTGACGTCCGGTTGCCAGCGTTCCAATGCATCCAGCCATTTTTTTCGCATATCGTTGCTCCTTCTTACGAGCACTGAAGTACTCTGCCAAGGCCCGAGGGCCGACCGTCCGCCTGTGCGGACGGGATCTTGCGTCGACGCAAGTCGACGCCCAGCACGGTCAAACCTCCGATCGTGACGGCAGTCGCGCGCTAATAATCGGCCAGTTTACGGTATTCGTCCAACATCGCCATAAAGTTATCGTACTGGGTGCCCACGGCGACGGAGTGGCTGGTGCCGAAGATATAGCCGCCCCCCTGCTTCGCGCACGCCATCGCCCGACGGACGTCCTCGCGGACCTCCTCCGGGGTGCCGTGAATCAGCAGGTCGACATCAACGCCGCCCCAGAGCGGAATCTTATCCCCGTACGCATCCTTGAGCTTGCAGAGATCCTCCCCGGCGGCCCGGTCGACGGATTGGTAGCAGTCGTATCCGATCTCCAGGAAGATGTCCATCAGGTCCCACGCATCGCCGCAGCAGTGCTTGATCACCTTGATGCCTTTACGGTGGAGATTATCCACCCGGGCCTTATTGGCGTCGAGGAAGAGATCGCGGAACATCCGAGGGCTGATCATCGGTCCCTTGGACATCGCGAAGTCCTGCCCCCACATCACGCCGTCCTGATCCGAATGGACCAGGACCTCGTCGGCCAGGTTCTGCCGGCTGACCTGGAAGGCGGTCGCCGCGCGCACCGTCTCGGGATCCATCGCCAGCGTCATCATCCCGCGCTCCATCCCGCCCAGGAGGACGATACCGACCTCACCACCGGAGGGCCCGCAGATGAACTTCTCGTCCTTGAAGTGCTGGATCACGGTATCCATGATCTTCCAGGAGCGGGGATCGCGCGCGGGCAGCGCCGGCTCCCGATCGAGGAAATCCTCGGCCTTGTAGGTCTGGGCATCCTGAACCGGGTCTTTGATGCAGGTGATGTCATAGGTGATCGGCGAGAACTTATAGACCCGGCCATACTTATCCTCCCACGTGTTGTCATTGATCTTGCGGGGGGGCGGATCATCGGTCTCCGGCGGGATGTGCCACGTGGCCATCGGGAAGGTGACGAAGTCCATATCGAGCTTCTCGTAGAGCTCAATGTGGTCGTTCAGGTAGCTCTCGGCCACCTCATCGTGGCGCCCTTCCCAGAAGGCAATCTGCGAGCGGGCCTTGGCCCGCACGTAGGTCTCGTGCCCGATGATCTGTTCGATGGTGTCAAAGTCAATCGCAAATTCACCGATCGGCACCCGGTCGGGGATGCCGCCGTTCAGTACGGTCAGCACACGTTCTTTGGAATTCATGATATCTTCACCTTTCTATCTCGATGCCGGTTTGCCAGTCCCTTTTCCAGTCCCCGGCACTGGCGCACTTCGCCAGTGCCGGGGACCGGAAAAGCCTCACGTTGTCGCGTACGTCCAGCGCAGCTTCCCCACCATCTCCCAATAGGCGGGCTGCTGCGGCTCGTTCACCACGTCCAGGGCCGCCAGTTCGGTCAGGAGCATCGGGTAATCCGCCAAAGGCACCTCGACGCCACCGCCCACCACACCGGCTTCCCTCACCGCGCCGGTGAGCAGATCAACGCAGACGGGCTCGGTCCACGAGACGCCGGGCCAATCGACGCGCACCGTCGCGGGCTCGACGAGCTCCTGAGGCTGCCAGGGTAGCCAGGTGACCAGCATCGGCACCGCCTGCCGCTTGAGCACGATCTGCCACGGGACACAGGGGAACCGCTCCTCGTGAGGCCCGATGCCATAGAAGATCCCGGGATCGACAATCTCGAGCCCGGCCCGCTCATCCACCCGCTGCCAGGTGCTGTCGATCGCCGAGGCGAGGTTCTGGAAGGCATAGTAAGCCGGCTTCGGCTGCCACGTCTCGCCCTGGACCAATCCTTTCGTGTTGAACCCCATGGGGGAGGTGGGATCGCCGTTGACGCGGTGGCGATAGAACTCAGCGATGAGGAAGTAGATGGCAACCTCCGCGTCGGCAAGGTAATCGGTCAGCAACCGGCGCAGGAGCCACTTGGCCTGCACGTTATATCCCCACGGCGCGTTACCCCGGTAGTGGATGGTGTCGCCCGAACTCGGGCAGCCGCACTCCCCCTGCCAGAGCGGCATCCCGGGCTTGATCGCGTGAACGGCCTCACGGAGCGCGCGGATATCCTCCAGCGTCACCTCGGGCGTTGGATTGTAAGGATGGTAGGTGAGGATGTCGACCGCGTCCGCAGTGTTGCCGTCCGAGAGAAAGTCACGGGCGAACGCCGACTGCGCCTCGCCCACCCCGGCGAGCACCCCACCGATAACCTGAATGTCGGAGTCGACGGCGTGCATCGCCGCAGCCGTCTCACGGACGAGATAGGCGTAATTAGCGGCATCGGGTTCGGGACGCCAGAAGTTTTTGATGTTCGGCTCGTTCCAGATCTCGTAATGACGCACGCGATCGCGGTAGCGCTCGACCATGGTCGTCATATAGCGGAGGTATCCCGCCATGGCATCCGGCGAACCGACGGGGGGATACCAGTACCCCTCGGGGACATCGTGGTAGAGGCGGTTGGAGCTGGCGCTGCTGCCGATGAAGAGATTGACGCCGCGCTCGGTCAATCCCTCAACTGCCGTGTCGAAGAGCGACCAATCGTAGTGCCCTTTCTCCGTCTCCACAAAGGGCCAGCGGAGGATGAAGCGCGACCACTTCGCGCCGCTCCTACCCATAAGGTCGATGAGATGATCGTGGGGGTAGGGCCCACTGGGCTGCCGGACGACATAGTGGAGCCCCCAGGGGGACTCCTCAATCTCAGTGGCGTGTTTCTTCCGCACATAACCAAGTGTTTGGGTCATTCGTTCTTCTCCTTTTCAGGTGGGACGCACTTGAAGAAGTGCGTCCCACCTTCATCGCGTAACTCCTATCCTTTATGGGTTTTGTATGCGGGCAAGTGCAGCCAGACCTCCGTGTTTAGTGCGTTGACGTTCTGATCAAATCCACCGGCATTCCGACCGCTCGTGTAAAGAAGAGCCGGGAGGTCAGGCGGGACCGCACCCGATCCCCGCTCCAGGCTGGGCAGCCAGTGAGCGGCGGCGGAATCCGGCGCACAGACGGGCGCCACGGAATGCATCTCGCCCCCTGGGGTGATCCACAGCCGGACGAGTTCGGTCTCGTCCGGGCCCCAACCGGGTGCATCCTGGGGCGCGACCATCAACACCACGTCCAACGTGCCGTCAGCATGGCGGGAAAGGGTGGACTGCTGGTGAATTCGCCACCCGGGATAGAGGCCGTGCACCGCGCCCAACAGAGGAACCCCAGCCCACCCCGCCGCCGCCCCACGATAGAGCACCGCTCCGCCGGTCAGTCCGTTGTGGACCACCACCCAGGGCATGCCCTCGTCATCCACCACGGGGTTGGAGAGGAGCATCTGGAGATAATTATAGTTCAGGGGTCCCGGCGCAGCGTGGGCCTCCTCATAGTCAGGAGGCTCAATCCGGTCATCGGGCGCGTCCGGCCCCTCAATGAGGGCCAGATCGGTGACGGCGACCGGCAGGCTGAGCGGCCCGCCTCCAAGCTGGCGCCAGCTCAAGCCGCCGTCCTCCGAGAGGAGGTGGGAGGCGCCGTGATACCGCGAGCCACCGGCACGCGGACGGGTGTTCGCACAGACCAGATGGACCGTGCCGTTCGGACCCAACGCCAGCGCATTGGTCCAGTAGACGTAGCCGCGTTTTTCCGAGCGCACCAGGGACTGCGGCGTCGACCACGATCCGTCATAGGAACGCCGCGTGTAGTCGAGCGTCCAGAAATCGTCGTGCCGGCAGCGGAAGGCGAGGTGCAAGGTACCCTGCGCGTCGCAAACCAGGCTGGGATACGTCGCTGCCGCCTCGATCACAGCTTCCCGTGAGAGCGTCTCACCCTCCACCGGATCCCACCGGTAGTGCGTGAGCGGCGAATGATGGCCGCCGACCACGGCGTGGACGTACCCTGAGGGCGCGACCGCCAGGGCCGCACCGCAGTGATTGTCAAGCCCGGGCTCTCCAATGGCGCCCTCCTTGAGACACACGCCGGTTTCGGCGTCGATCATCGCCCAGCGGTTCTGGCGGTTCGCATCGATCCACGTGCAGAGGAACCTGTCACCCAACCGCACGACCTTGGCGCTCATTGTGTAGCCCGTCGCGCGGTCCCCCCCGCGCTTCGACATTAAAAACCTTTGGACTTTCATCGCACCTCTGATTTTGTGGCATGGTTCAAAAACCCGAAGAGTTAGATTGACACTTTCAATCTAACAGCAAAATTCGCACGGCATCTTTTCGTGAAGTTGGATCGACAATGCCCGTTTTGGCTTCGAAATTCGTCAAGAACGCTCGAATTGCTCATCTGATAGCCATCTGGTCGGCAATTTGGCTTTCAAAGAACCAGAGGCATCAGAAGGCTTTCGGAAAAGTGTCAAGCTAACTTAAACCATGCCGATTTTGTAGACATGAAATCAAGCGTTGATCGACATGGCAAAAGGCGCAGGACATTCCTCCCGATAGGAACTGGGTCCCACCGAAACGAGCATCCTACGCCTATGTATGATGCAAAGGCTAGCACTGCCAACAACGTACGTACAGTGTGGACTCGCGTCCTCTTGATCCTTCGCGCTCTGTTGAATCCTTACCCGACCACGCCCTCCGCGACCACGCCGCGCAACGCCAGTTTCTCGGCGAAGTGACAGGCGACGTAGTGATCATCACCGATGTCACGCAGCGGCGGCTCCTCGTGGGAGCAGACATCCTCCGCATAACGGCACCGGGGGTGGAAGTAACACCCACCAGGCGGGTTGGCAGGATCGGCGACGTCACCCTCCAGGATAATACGATTGCCCAGACTGCGCAGCCGGGGATCCGGCTTGGGCACCGCTGAGAGCAGTGCCTCGGTATAGGGATGCTGAGGGTTCTTGTAGAGGGCCTCAGTGCTCGCCATCTCCACCAGTTTCCCCACGTACATCACCGCCACCCGATCCGCGATGTACTCCACCACGCTCAGGTCGTGCGCGACGAAGAGGTAGGTCAGATCATATTGATCCTGAAGATCCTGGAGCAGATTGAGAATCTGCGCACGGACCGAGACGTCCAGCGCGGAGACCGGCTCGTCACAGAGCACCAGGCGCGGCTCCAGCGCTAACGCCCGGGCGACACCAATCCGCTGGCGCTGCCCACCGCTGAACGCGTGCGGGTACCGCTGCATAAACTCCGGGCGCAGCCCGACCTGCCGCAGCAGCTCCGCGACCCGATCCTGCAGCTCCTGGCCCGAGGCGATGTTATTGGTCGTCAACGGCTCCCCGACGATCTGCAGGAGCGTCATCCGGGGATTGAGGGAGGAGTACGGATCCTGGAAGATCATCCGAATCTGCCGCCGATACGGCTTCAGTTCGTCCTCTTGCATCTTCGCCAGGTCGATATGATCCCCATCCCTTTTTAGATACCGTATCTCACCATCGGTGGGGTCGTAGGCCCGGACGATGCAGCGGCCCGTTGTCGTCTTGCCGCAGCCGCTCTCACCGACCAACCCCAAGGTCTCACCCTCACGGATGAAAAAGTTGATGCCATCCACCGCTTTGACGTGTCCAACCACCCGGTTGAAGAACCCCCGCCGGATGGGAAAGTGCATCTTAAGGTCGTTAATCCTTAATAGAACGTTGTTCTCTGATTGATCCATAGCCTGATTCGCCATTATTCACTCCCCGACTCTTCCGCCGACTCCGGTATAACATCCCCCTGCCCCTCGTAATGCCAGCAGCGTACCTCCCGACCGTCCTCCAGGGCGATCTTAGGCGGCCTCTGATGGGGAACACACGTTGCGGGATCATAGGCCGCACAGCGCGGGGCGAAGACACAGCCCGTGGGCCGGTTGTAAGGATGGGGCACCATACCCCGGATCGGCTCCAACCGCCGATTCGCCTCAAGACCTAACGTGGGGATTGAGCGGAGCAGGGCCTTGGTATAAGGATGCAGCGGGTCGTGGAAGATCGAATCGACGTCCGCCTTCTCAACCACCCAACCCAGATACATAACCACGACCTCGTCGGCGATCTCAGCAACCACGCCCAGGTCGTGGGTGATGTACATAATGGCCATCCCGTAGTCGTCCTGCAGCTCGGCCATCAGCTCCAGAATCTGGGCCTGGGTCGTCACGTCCAGCGCCGTGGTCGGCTCGTCCGCGATCAACATCGTGGGCGTGCAGGCCAGCGCCATCGCAATCATCGCGCGCTGGCGCATACCACCGCTCAACTGGAACGTGTACGCATTGATACGATCCTCAGGCTGAGGCATGCCCACCCGGTCAAGAATCTCAATCGCCTCGTCGTACGCCTCTTTCTTCGTCATATCGGTGTGGAGTAACATCGGCTCCGTAATCTGATCGCCGATGGTGTGCACGGGGCTCAGGGCCGTCATCGGCTCCTGAAAGATCATCGAAATCTCGTTACCCCGGATCGAGCGCATCTCCTGGCTGCGGGGATCAAACGAGGCCAGGTCCAACACCTCGTCCATCGAAAAGCCATCCCCCTCGCGCAGGCCCCGGTGAAAGAGAATTTCACCCTCGACCACCCGGCCCGGAGGATCCACGATCTGCAGGATCGAATGGGAGGTCACGCTCTTACCGCACCCGCTCTCACCCACAATACAGACGGTCTTGTTGCGGTAGATTTCAAAGTCGACGCCATCGACCGCTTTGACCGTCCCCTCCTCCAGCGGGAAATACGTCTTCAGTCCTTTGACTTCAAGGATTACGTCATTTTTACTCATTGTTTCCACTCCTCCAGTATGATCCGTCCCACCCTACTGCGCATAGGGATCCGCCGCATCCCGCAGCCCATCGCCGACGAAGTTGAGCGCCAACACCGCGATCACCACAGCCAGACCGGGCAAAAGCAGCCACGGCGCCTGGGCGACGGTGCGGACGTTCTGAGACTCCTTCAGGAGCACCCCCCAACTCACGATCGGCGGGCGCAGTCCCAGTCCCAGAAAGCTCAGCGACGTCTCACTCAGGATCATACCCGGAATCGAAAGCGTGACGCTGGCGATAATGTGACTCATAAACGAAGGCGCCATATGCCGGAGGATGATGCGCGTCTGACTGGCACCATCCAACCGGGCGGCCAGGACAAAGTCCTCCTCACGCAAACTGAGGAAGCGGCCTCGGACCACACGGGCCATGCCCGTCCACCCCCTCAGGGAGAGAATAATGGTGATGGCAAAGTAAATCATAATCGGAGTCCAGTCCGGCGGCAGCGCCGCGGAGAGCCCCATCCACAACGGGATCGTGGGGATCGACTGGAGGAACTCGATAATGCGCTGAATCGCGTTGTCGAGCGCGCCGCCGATGTACCCGGAGAACCCGCCGATGAGCACCCCTAAGAAGAGACTGAGGAAGACGCCGACCAACCCGATACTGAGGGAGATCCGCGCGCCGTGGATCAGACGGCTGAAAAGGTCCCGTCCCATCCGGTCGGCGCCGAGAAGATAAAAGCGCTGCTCGGGATCCTCAGGCCCAAAAAGGTGCACGTCGGTGGGGAAGAGACCCAAGAGCTTGTACTCGGTTCCCTTCGCAAAGAATTGAATCGGAATGATCTCTTCTTTGTTGATCACAAAATCACGGCGAAGCGACTCCGCGTCGACGGTCATCTTATACCCATAGACATAGGGACCAATTTTCAACCCATCCTCTGTCGTCCTGAAGAAGTGCAGAAACTGAGGGGGGGCATAGGTAAATTTCGCCTGATGCTTCGTGGGCTCAAAGGGAGCCACAAAGCCGGCAAACGCAGCGGTCAGATAAAGCAAGATGGTCACCACGGTGCTGACCATCGCCAATCGGTGCCGCCGGAACTTCCACCACATCAACAACCACTGGGAGGCGACAAAGAGCTGTGCCTCCTCGTCCTCCCACTTCGGCCTCTGCTTTTTCGCAGCGGCCCGGGGTGCAGCAGATTCGGCAGCCATGGTATCGACTTCGGTCGTCATACGGCCTCCTCACCAAAGCGAATGCGGGGATCGACCACACCGAGGATGATATCCGAGATCAAGGTTCCGAAGACGGTCATCACGCTCAGCATAAGAATAAAGGTCCCCGCCAGATACATGTCCTGCGCCATCAGCGCCCGCAGCAGCAGCGGACCGGTCGTCGGTAGGTTCAAAACCACAGAAATAATCGTGGATCCGGAAACCAGATAACGCAGCGACCACCCGACCGTGCTGAAGAAGGGGTTCAATGCAACGCGCAGGGGATACTTAACGAGCAAGCGGAGCTCCGACAGCCCTTTGGCCCGGGCCGTCTTCACGTACGGCTTATGGAGTTCATCCAGGAGATTAGCGCGGATGTTCCGGATTAAACCAGCCGTGCCGCCGGTGCCCAGGATGATCGCCGGGATCCAGAGGTGTTTGAGCAGGTCAACGACCTTGGCCCACGTCCAGGGTGCGTTCTGATACTCCGTGGAGAAGAGCCCGCCGATATCGGTATTGAGAAATTTGAAGGACAAGAACATCAGAACCAGGGCCAGCAGGAAGCTCGGGATCGCCAACCCCACAAACCCAAAAAGGGTCGCGATGTAGTCCCCGATCGTATACTGTTTGACGGCAGAATAGATCCCAATGGGGAAGGCGATCACCCACGTCAATAACAGCGTAAAGATGGAGATCATAAACGTGAGCGATAATCGCTGCCAGATCAGGCTCGTGACCGGCTTGCCCCAGTCAAAGGACTCCCCAAAGTCCCCCCTCAGAACGATGCCCTTCATCCACGTCAGGTACTGAACAGGGACGGGCTTATCCAGGCCGTAGCGCTGCTCCAGGTTGTCAATGGTTGCCTGATCGACATCCTCACCGGTTGCGGCCAGGCCAGCCACGTAGGCATCAAGATACGAGCCCGGCGGCAGCGAGATGACGAGGAACGCCACGAGGGAAATCCCAAGGATCGTGGGAATCATCATCAGCGAGCGCCGGATGACATACTTTAACATAGACCACCTCTCGAAAATTTAAAATGAAGGTGACCGGTTTGTCTCGTGCAATCCGGTCACCTATTTTGGTAACCAGGCGGGGCAAAAGCCCGCCTCTACGTCCAACGTTATGGACGGATCCCGCCCGGCCGGGCAGAGCCGGCCGGGCGAGATCCATCAGAAAGGCCTAGGCCTTGAAAGACCAGGACTCGGGAAGTGCCGGGCCTGGGTTCGGATACTGCCACGACCCAAACATCACGGGCACGTTGATCATATTCTTGTTGACGACGGCGTAGCCGGGCACCGTGGGCACGTACATACCCATGTGATAGAACTGGTCCTTGGCGATCTCCGCGATCTGCTTCAACAACTCAGCCTGCTGATCGGGATCACCGGCAGCCAGAACCTGATCATAGAGTTCCATCTGCTGCTTGGTCGGCTCCGGCGGTTCCATGGCCAGTTCGTTATCCGGACTACCGTTCCAGAGCATCCATCCGATGGCCCAGAGGGACTCGGCGCTGTAGGGGAAGAGCCCGCGCGGATCGAGGAGCGCGACGTAGAAGAGGCCGGTGGGCTGGCCCCAGACGCCCGCATCGTGCTGGTTGGCGGCCTTGCGCTCGTAGAAGATCGTGCGATCCTCGGTCTTGACCTTCGCCTCGACGCCGACCTCGGCCCAGTCCTGAACGACCATCTCCAGAATGTCGATGTTCGTCGTCTGAACCGCCGCAACCTCGATATTGAAAGAGAGGCGCTCGCCGTCAGGCTTCAGCCGGAATCCGGCGTCGTCCTTCTCCGGTAGTACCTTATCCAGGTGCTCGTTGGCCAGATCGGTGTCGTACTCGGTGTACTGCATGCGCATCTCTTCGCCGATGTCGTGGGGCTGTCCCTCAGCGGGCGCAACCTGCTGCGGTCGACCCTGTCCGACAGCGATGGTGTCGATGACGTCCTGGCGGTTGATGGCGTGGGAGAGGCCGATCCGGAAGTCCTTGTTCTGGAAGATCTCACGCATGGTCTCATCCTGATGCGTCAGGTTGAGCATAATGACCATGCCGACCTGCGGGTTCAGCTCCTTCTCCAACAGACGGTATTCACCGGCCTCCTGGTTGTCCACAAAGAGCGACTTGTTCTCGAGCGTCGCGATGTGGCGGTCCTGGAAGTCCATCTCACCGTTGATGGCCTTCATCACCAGGGTCTCGTTATCCTGGGTGACGTCGTAGACGATGTTGTCGATGTAGGGAAGCTGGTTGCCGGCACTGTCGACCTTGTAGAAGTAGGGATTGCGCTCGACCTCCACCAGCGTGGCGGCCTCACCGTAGGGCTGCGTGAAGTGCCAGGCGTAGAGGCAGGGGCGATTGTCGTCACGGAAGCGCGCGTCCCAGGCGGTGGCGTGATAGGTGAACGCCTCCAGCCAACCCTCATAGCCCTCCTCCGAGGCCAACGCATCGGCGTCGTCGCTGAATTCGGGGTGATACTTGCTGAGGAAGTGCTTGGGGCAGCAGGTCTGTTGCCAGCCAGAGGGACTGGCGAACTTCGGCAACACCAGGCCCATGGGTCCGGCGAACTTGAAGCGGAAGGTGTAGTCGGAAACCTTCTCGACCTCGCCAAACTCCTCATTGGCCGTCAGCCATCCCGGCGGCGACGCGGTGACTTCCTCGTCACCAGCGACGTATTCGCGCCAGAAGACGATGTCCTCAGCTGTAAAGTCCGTGCCGTCGGACCATTTGATGCCCTTGCGCAGATAGAAAGTGTACTCGGTGGCATCGTCGTTGACCTCCCAGCTCTCGGCAATGTTCGGAACGATCTCGGTCCAATCGAGGCTCCAATTGACCAATTGGGCGTAGCCGACGGTGCGGTAGAGCCACGCGTTGTCGCCGCCGCCGCTCAGACCGGAGCGCCAGGTCCCACCATACTCGCCGATCTCTTCGGCGGGTTCCACAACGACGGGATTCGCGGGCAGCCGCTCGTCCACAGGGGGCAGATCGCCGGCATCGACCATATCGGCAAACTCAGGCGCCTCAGAGTACTGCGATGCCGATTCTTCCGGCTGCGTTTCCTCTTCGGGTTGAGCCTCTTCGGTTGGAGCAGCTTCCTCCTCCGAGGGCTCCTCGGTCATCTCGGGCGTCTCCTGCCCACCACACGCGGTGATGGCAAGCCCGGCTACTGCAAGCCCGGAGACCCGCAAAAACTCTCGGCGCGAAATTTCTTTCCTGCTCATAGTCCTCCTCCTCATGAAAGGATTAGATTAAGGGGTAACACTGATTGAAAAACATACCGCTCACACAGAATCAGTCTGCGTTGCTGCCCAAAACATCTATCTTCCTTCACCCGCTAGGCACCTCCTCCTGTCAATGAACACGTCCCAACAGTCCATCCAACGCTCACATCCTCATTCAAAGGATGACAAACCACAAAAGGGTCGTTTTTATTTTTTTTCTTTGCGCTCTCTGAAGTCAATTACAATCTTCTCACCTGATCAAACGATGCCCGAGATAAGCAAGCCCAAAAAGCAGCCCCTCAATCACAAACACCTTGACGATGTTAAGGCGTCCCGCCTTGTCCCGCATCCAGCGTCGGAAATAGGATTCCGACAGCGCGACAAACGCCAACCACCCCAGGCCCAGCAGACCGAGACCGACATAGTGAATGACCGTAGGCAGCCACTGATTTCGACGGAGCACAGTCACCACCGGTAAATCAATGAGCAGAAAGATTCTGAGCTGCAAGACCGCCAAAAGCCCCAGAGCGGCCGACGCTCCCCACAACACGTAAGCGAGCAACACCCTTAAACCACGTCGCAAACAACACCCCCACTGTACCTAACAATACCCGGCGCGTCTGCGCGCCCCAAACATAATATGGAGAGAATAAACGCCACACAAACTTCAAATGAGCATTCAAAAGGCTGGGAATCAGCGAGGGCCCTGACGTGAAACAATCAAGAGGACCTTATACCCTACCGCATTGTAAGCCCAGACTATGAACGACGGTAACGTTCAACGATAAGAGGATTTGACACAGAAACACACACCTCGGTGAATATGCCTATCCAGGCTAAGGCATCACATAAAAATCATGCTATATGATTCTACGTGACGGGCCAAGTGTAACATGAACTCTGCAAGACGTCAAATGTACGCTTTCTGTCACGTATAATCTTACCGAACGCGGTAGGGTTCTTTCAATT
>DAOTTS010000132.1:0-13518 GCA_034437735.1 Anaerolineae bacterium | reverse complement strand
GGCACGCTGACCCCGGATACGTGGGGGTTGCCGTCCGAGGGGCGCTCGCCCCGCCGGTCCCGGAGCTGCATCGTCCGCAGGAGGGAGTCGAGGGCCTCGCGGGCCTCAGGCGGCTCGGAGACGACGGGGCGCGTGAGGTGCGGCGCGTTCTCAAGGGATTGAAAGGTGCGCCCCTTGGGATCCAGACACAGGATGCGCAGGTGTCGCGGCGACTGGGTCAGCACCAGGGAAGTGGCCATGGTGCGCAGCAGGACCGACTTGCCGGAGCCGGTGGTGCCGGCGACGAGCAGATGGGCCACCTCGGGTGAGGAGAGGCGGACGAGGAGCGGCTGACCGTCATCGGTGAGGCCGAGGAGGGCCGTGGCGGGCGGGATGGGCCGGGACTGCTCCAGCAAGGGCAGCAGGTCGACCGGGCGGGGGTTGGGATTGGCAAAGGCGAGGACGATCCCGTGGGTGTCGCGGTCGATGGTGAGCTCCGGGACGCGCAGGGCGAGGGCGAGGTCGTCGGCGAGCCGGCGGATCTTGGCGAAGCGGGTGTGGGGTTCGGGATTGAGAAAGAAGCGGATGAGGCGCGGTCCGACGGTCCCCCCCGTGATACGACCGCCCGCGCGGTGGGCGTTGAGGACGGCCTCCACGCGGTCGGCTTGATACTCGAGATAAGGGCGGATGGGCTTGGGCATAAACTAAGGTCTCCGGCACTGATCGAAAACGGTCGGCGGGCTCCTACCAGAAGTCATAGAACGTTTGTTCTATGACCGTCATTATAGTCGATCTTTGGGATGAGGTCAAGATCATGATGGGAAATTGGTTGGCAATCGCGGTTCGCGGCATGTCGAATGGGGACGAGTCCATTGACAGGGTACCCCCTCGGGGAATCCGGACTTTGCGGAGTAAAGCCGGGATTGTAAATCCCTCGGGAGCTTTCTGTTGGGGGCAGGGAAGGGGCTTGGGGAAGGAAAGTCGGGATTACAGATCCCTGGGGAGCTTTCCTTTGGAGTCGGTGCGCCTGAGCAAGGCCGACCTTTGACTTTCGACTTCTGACTTACGACCGCTTTTACGGCTGCACGTCGATCCGGACCGGTGCGCTTGGACGCGTGGTCCCGTCCGCCTGCCGGACGACGGCGCGGAAGGTGTGCGTGCCCGCTACCAGGGGCCAGTAGACGGTGAAGGGCGGCGCGGTCAACGTGGCGACCGTGCGGTCGTCGACGGTGAGCGTCACCTGGTCCACCGCCCCGGCGGCCTCGATCGCCACGAGGATGCGTTGGGCATCCCGGTCGAGCGAGGGATCGAGCTGGTAGACCGTGCCGGTATAGGGTCGCATGATCTGCACGCCCGGTGCATCGGTCGATGCCGGCTTGGGCGGCTGGGCCAGGTTGTGCTCGCGGGCCCACGCCTGGGCCTCCGGCGGCAGGATCACGAAGACCTCATCCCCCACGCGGCGGTGCATCTCGCACGTCGTCTGCGGCGCTGTCCCTTCGATGAACCACTCGTGCACGCGGTGGGGGCAGTCCTGCGTGGGCAGCTTGCCGGAGAGCGCGCAGACCTCGACGGACGTCAGCCCGTCGGGCCGGATGAAGGATCGGACCGGCTTGCCCTTGAGCGCCGTCAGCATCACGTCGTGCCAGAGGGGGCCGGCCCCGGTGATGCCGCTGACGCGTTTCATTCGTTCGTTGTCGGCGTTGCCGACCCACACGCCGACGACGAGTTCGGGGGTGTATCCGACGGTCCAGTTGTCCCGAAAATCGGTCGTCGTGCCGGTCTTGACCGAGGCGGGATAGGGGAGATTCAACACGCTCTCCTCCCCGAAGGTGGGGACGCGGGCCTGGTCGTCGCTGAGGATGTCGGTGATCAGGTAGGCCACCCGTTCGTCCAGCACCGCCGGTCCCAGGCAGCGGGTGGTTGATCCGTCGGTTCCTGCCACGCAGGGGTGCGACCAGAGGACCTCACCATCCGCGTCGACGACGCGGCGCACGGTCCACGGCGTGACCCGGTGCCCCTGGTTTGCCAGGGCGGCGTAGGCGGCCGTGAGTTCCAGCAGCCGCACCTCCCCGCCGCCCAGGGTGATGGCTAACCCCAGCCGTTCCGAGTCGTCGAAGGTCGTGATGCCCAGGGAGCGGGCCAATCCCGTCATCGTCTCGATGCCGACGGCGTCCAGCACCTTGACGGCCGCGACGTTGTACGAGGAGGCGAGTGCTTCCCGCAGCCGCACGGGGCCGTGGAAGACCAGGTCGTAGTTGAGGGGCAGGTAGGGCGTGCCCTCACGGGTCGTGAAGGCCGTCCTGACGTCCATCACCACGGTCGCCGGGGTCATCTTCCCCTGGGCGAACGCAGCGGCATAGGTGATCGGCTTGATGGCGGAGCCGGGCTGCCGGAGGACGGTAGTGCCGTTGACGGCGCCGTCAATCAGGGGCGAGAAGTAATCGGGGCTGCCGACCATCGCGAGCACCTCGCCGGTCTGGGGGCTCAGTGCGAGCACGGCGGCGTTGCGGACGTTGTAGCCGCCGGGCGGGCACGCCGGCTCGTAGTTACAGCGGGCGAGCCGGTCCAACTGGGTGCGCATCAGGTCGCGGGCGGTCTCGTTGAGCTCGACGTCCAGGGTGGTCTCGATGGTCAGTCCCCCAGCCTCCAGCGCCGCGCGCCCCAACTCCCGCTCCAGGAAGCGGCGGACGATCATCACGAAGTGCGGCGCGCGGATGGGGAACGGCGCCGACGCGAAGGCCAGGGGCTCCTGCTTGGCCGCCTGCGCTTCCTCGCTCGTGATGACCCGCTCCTCGACGAGGCGGTCGAGCGCGAGGGCCTGACGGACCTTGGCGTCCTCCGGGTTCTCCAGGGGGTTCCAGAGCGCCGGGTCGTGGGGGAGGATCGCCAGCATCGCGCACTCCGCCAGGTCGAGATCGCGGACATGCTTGCCATAGTAGGCCTGGGCGGCCGCCTCGACGCCGTACGCCAGGTTGCCGTAGTACGTCTCGTTGAGGTAGAATGCGAAGATCTCGTCCTTGGTGTAGCGGTGCGTCACCCGATAGGCCAGCCACGCCTCCCGGATCTTGCGCCGCAGGGTCTGGGCCGTGCGCTCCTCCGGGGACATCATCAGATTGCGCACCAACTGCTGGGTGATCGTGCTGCCCCCCATGAGGTAGGGACTGTCGTCGCGCAGGTTATACCAGAGCGCGCGGGCGATGCCGCGCAGATCGACCCCGGGGTTCTGGTAGAAGGTCTCGTCCTCCAGGACGATGGTCGCCTGTTTCAGTGCGTCCGGGATCTCCGACAGCGGGACCGGCGTGTGGCTGCCGGTGTACGGCGGTGGGATCTCAAAGAGGAGGGTGCCGTGCCGGTCGTAGACCTTGCTGCTCGGCGCGGTGGTGTACGCCTCGAGATGCTCCGGGGAGGGCAGGTCCCAGAAGAGCCACAGGATCAGCCCGGTCCCCACGAGCAGCATGAGGCTCAGGATGGGGACGACCCAGCGTGCCAGGCGCTTGACCATCGTTTCCTCTTAATGGGCTTGCCCGGGGCGCGCCGCGCCTATCCCCACGGTGTTCAGGAGGCGCAACCTGGGCTAGGCCACCACCTCGTGGTCGAACGCGGCGCCGTTGGGGGCCTTGGTGTTGCGCAGCATCACGGCGTCGTGCATCTTCACGCCGTTCCCGATCTGGCAGTCGCGCTCGACGTAGACGTTGGGACCGATCGTGCAGTCCGACCCGATGACCGTGCCCTGCTCGATGCGCAGGGGGGTGATGAGCTGCGTGTTGGCTCCGACGGTGTGGGGCTCCAACTGGGGGCGCTCGCCGCCGTGTCTCAGGTACTCGCGGTTCAATGCCAGCAGGTCCGCCGCGTTGGTCAGGGTCATCCGGTGGTCGATGACGACCCCGGTCACCCGACCCTCGCGGTCGATCAGCATCTGGATGGCGTCCTGCAGTTCGTACTCCCCCCGAGGCGAGAGCGGAACCTCTGGTAGATAGTCCAGGATCCTGCGGGAGAAGACGTAGAGCGGGAGGCTCGAAATGTCCGAGGGGGCGTCCTCCGGGTCGGGCTTCTCAACGATGCGGGTGATCCACGGCCCATCCATCTCTACAATGCCCACGCTGCCCAGACGGTCCTTCTCGACCGAAAGCAGGGTAAGGACCGCGTTGGGATTCGATTCGCCCCGCATCGTGCCGAGCAGGTTTGCGATATCGCTCTCCTCTACAAGGTTATCGCAGGCCGAGAGCACGAAGTCCTCGGTGATCAGCGGGGCCGCGCACTGGAGCGCGTTGGCCATCCCCTTCCGCTCCGGCTGGTAGACAAACCGGACGTCCGCCCGAGTTGGGGATTCACGGCGGAAGTAGCGCGTGATCTCCCGGTCGTCCGGGCTCACGACGAGGATCAGATCGTCGATTCCGTTGTTGACGAACATCTCCATCA
Organism: Anaerolineae bacterium; assembly: GCA_034437735.1. Lineage (GTDB taxonomy): Bacteria > Chloroflexota > Anaerolineae > B4-G1 > SLSP01 > PWVB01. The sequence goes on along the minus strand of DAOTTS010000132.1, from coordinate 9,120 downwards.
CGTGTTCGACGATGGGTTTGCCCAGAATGGGCAGCATCGCTTTCGAGCGGTCGAGCGTAATAGGGTGAAGGCGGGACCCTTTGCCCGCCGCCAGGATGACACCTTGCATGGACGAGACCTCCAAGTGACTGACGAACTCGTAAGAACCGGTACGAACCGGCGAGATTAGGTAGTTCCAGGATTTAAACCATCCCAAACCGGGTGCTTTTTCCTTGGAAAATCCCGGTCATTGAGATGATCTGTTTTTGGAACGGCCTTAACTTTCGACGCGGTGGACGTAGACGATGCTGCCCTTGGGAATCAGAAGCTCCAGGCCGCTGTCCTGACGGATGATGATGTCATACACGTCGACGCCGACCAGGTGGCCCTTGAACATCTTGCCGTTGCTGACCGCGACCAGGACAAGTTGGCCCTCAAGTTCTTCGTAGAATTCAGCGGCCCGTCGTCCCCAGACCTGGGCAGGTTTTGATCTCGCGTTCATAGGTGTTCTCCTTGTGCTTGATAGTCGTTCTGAGCTCGTTTCGTACGGTTCCATCGAATGACAGGATCGATGTCGGCAGGCAAGAGGATCGCGTGATGGATCCTCTTGCCTGCGATTTGTCTTATTCCTGATTGAGCGTCATTGTACCACAGCCCCGCCGTTTGTTCGAATGCGGGCGGTCGTCAAGAGCACAAAGATCTCAACGACGAACGCTCGCCGTCTCTGAACCTCTTAGACCTTTGGGCTCTCCAGGCGGAACCACCGGTATGCATAGCGGTCCAGCGTGAGCGTCCAGCCGGCCCCGGCGGCCTGCGGCACGGTCGCATCCTCAATAAGATCGATGACCGCACCTCCGGCGTAGTCGCCGAGATCCAGCGTCACCGTCTGGCTCTCTCCGCTGAGGTTATTGACTACGAGCAGCGTCTCCTCGCCCTCCCGGACGTAGGCCAGCACTGCCCGGTTCTCGGGATCGAGGAGTTTCAGTTCCCCCCGCCCGAACGTCGGATGCGCTTTTCGGATGCCCAAAATGGTCTGCGTCCAGCGCAGGAGCGAATCGGGATCCTCGCGTTGGGCCGCGACGTTGACCGTCTGATACCCGTAGTCCTCGTCGTCGATCACCGGGAGGTAGATCGCCTCCGGCGGTACGTCCGGGTCGGTGAAGCCGGCGTTGGGCGCGTCGCGCCACTGCATCGGCGTCCGGACCCCGTTGCGATCCTCGAGCCAGATGTTGTCGCCCATCCCGATCTCGTCCCCGTAGTAGAGGAAGGGCGATCCGATGAACGTGAGCAGGACAGAGTTCGCGACCTTGATCCGGTCCATGTCGTTGTCCAGGAGCGGGGCCAACCGGCGGCGGATCCCCAGGTTCAACCGCATCCGGGGCTCCGGGGCGTACGTGTCCCACATGAACTCCCGCTCCTCGGGGGTGACCATCTCCAGGGTGAGCTCGTCGTGGCAGCGGAGGAACGTGCCCCACTGGCAGGCGTCGGGCAGGTCCGGGGTCCGCGCCATGATGCTCTCGATCGGCGTGCGATCGGACTTGGCCAGTGCCATAAAGATCCGAGGCATCAGGGGGAAGTGGAAGTTCATATGCATCTCGTCCCCCTCGCCGAAGTAGGGGCGCACGTCCTCGGGCCACTGATTGGCCTCCGACAGGAGCATGGTCCCCGGCGCGTACCCATCGACGAAGGATCGCGTCCGTTTGAGATACGCGTGGGTCTCGGGCAGGTTCTCGCAGTTGGTGCCCTCACGCTCGAAGAGGTAGGGCGGCGCATCGATGCGGATGCCGTCCGTCCCCTGGTCCAGCCAGAACTGGAGCACGCGCAGCATCTCCCGCTGGACCTCCGGATTGTCAAAGTTGAGGTCGGGCTGGTGGTGGAAGAAGCGGTGCCAGTAATACTGCCCGCGCGTCTCGTCGAAGGTCCAGTTGGAGTCCTCGTAGTCGAGGAAGATAATCCGGGCCTCCTCGTACTTCTCGTCGGTGTCGCTCCAGACGTACCAGTCGCGGTAGTGGTCGAACTCCGGATGGTCGGGGTTATGGGAGGCCTGGAACCAGCGGTGCTGGTCCGAGGTATGGTTGGGAATCAGCTCGACGATGACGCGCAGATCCCGCTTATGGGCCTCCTCGACCAGGGTGCGGAAGTCGTCCATCGTGCCGTAGTCCGGGTGGATTTTCCGGTAATGGCTGGCGTCGTAGCCGTCGTCCCGCAGCGGGGAGGGAAAGATGGGCAGCATCCAGATGGCGTCGATGCCCAGGGCTTGCAGATAATCCAGCTTCGACGTGAGTCCGGGCAGGTCGCCGATCCCGTCCCCGTTGCTGTCGGCAAATGCGCGCACGAACACTTCGTAGAAGATCGCATCTTTATACCAATCTGAGGGCATAGGTCCTCCTCTCTTCGTTTGGAGCGTGGGTGCTCGGGTGGTCGTCGGTTCTGCGGTCGAGCGCGGGATGCACGTACCCATGAGGGGCGGCGTCCGCGCGACCGCTTCCCTGCTATCTTAGCATCATGGCTCTCGGGTGCAAGTTACCATTTGTTCAGCGAAAGATTTCCTGGCTCTCAACCCTTCAAACTGGAAAGTGCGTTTGGCAACTGATCCAGCTATAATACAATAACGAACATGACGGAACAGGATCGGTTGGAGATCTATCGACGCCAGTACGCAGCGCTCAGGCCCGGATGGAAGTCGGCGACGGCCCGTTACGAGCAGTGGGTGGCCGAGATGCTGGATCTGAATACACGTGTGTTGGATCTCGGCTGCGGACGAGGCGGCATTGTCGAGCGGTTGGGTGCGCAGGGCCAATGGGTGGGGATCGATCCGGATTCTCGATCCCTCCGGACACACCGGGTGCCCACGCTCCCTAGGGGGCAGGCGCCGGCCCACCGCCTGCCATTTGCCGATCGGGCGTTCGACCTCGTGGTCTCGTCGTGGGTCTTTGAGCACCTGCCCGATCCCAAGGCGGTCTTTGATGAGGTGGCGCGCGTGCTGCGGCCCGGAGGGCGACTCGTCTTCCTGACGCCCAACGGCAGGCATCCGATTCCGCGCCTGAGTCGGTATGCGGCCGACCTGACGCGGCTGCAGGCGCGGTGGGTGCACTGTACCTATAATCGGGCGCCCCAGGACACCTTTCCGGTGGCGTACCGGGCGAACACCTTCCGCCAGATTGACACGCTGGCGATGCGCGCCGGGCTGCGTCTGCGTGAGATCGTCTACGTCGACGATCCGTCCTACCTGGCCTGGAATCGGGTGACGTTCGGGTTAGCGGTGGGATTGGCCGCGCTCCTTCCGGCATCCTGGAAGGTGCATCTGGTGGGTATCTACGAGCGGGCGTCTTCGGACACGGGCGGGCGTCGGATTTCTGCTGATGGATCCTGATAGCCGGCAGGTTGAATTGACGGGGAGGAGGCTAGGATGATTGTAGAGACCGATGGGGGATGGTCCTCCATGTTGCTGCCGTTTTTGATCTTGGTAGGGATCGGCATTGTTGGGGTCGTGGTGTGGCTCGTCTGGATGTTGAACCGATCCAAGGCACCAAAGCCGGAGATCGGCACCCGGGCCCCGCCTCCGGTCCCTCAGGTGGAAGGGGACGTGCCGCTGCTCGTCGTCCGGCGCTCGAACTTTGGGAACTGGGAGCTCTACGTCAGCGGACAGCGGGTGCGTCGTATGGCAGCCATCACGAATCCGGAGGAGCGGGAGGCGTTTGTCTCGGCACTCCGGTTCCTCTTCACCTTTGCGAAGGGAGGGGCGTCATCCGACGAGAGTGCATCCCCGAGCCCGGACCTCGACACGTCCCAGTCTGGGCGTCTTGGTGCCGCCGGGGCGGCCGAGCCGCCTTCTCCCACCCCCCGCGTGCCGGTGGCCGAACGCCGCGAGCGTTACAGCCGGGCCTCGTCTCCGGAGGGGGCGGCGCTGACGGTCAACCTTGTTCAGGAGATCGGCGATATCCTGGAGGAGATGATCGCCGCCTCTCCTGAGATGACCGGTCACTCCATCGGGCTCATCAATGCCCCGACCGGGGGTATTGGCTTTGCGGTCGATGGGAAGGTCTACCACGATCTTCGCGAGATTCCCAATCAGGAGATTCGAGCGCTGATCCGGAAGGCGACCCAGGAGTGGGAGCGGCGGTAGACGCGGAAGGTCTAATCCTATTGACACCGAACCCGGCACCGATTAGAATGAGGGGCACCGAGAAAGGGGCGCTGTGAATGGATAAGCTGACTGGGCACGCTTGGATGGAGATCACCTTGACCCTGAATGGGGAGGGCCGGCGCGTGAAGATCGCACCCGGCGAGACCCTCTTCCACCTGCTGCGCCGCCTCGGTATCACCAGCGTCAAGTTCGGCAGCGAGGACGGCAGTGCCGGGTATGGGATCGTGCTCCGCGACGGCGCATTGTGCAGCAGCGTGGTCACGTTGGCTGCGCAGATTGACGGCGCCGAGATCCTGACCCTCGAAGGGCTCGGGCAGCCGCGCCGCAAAGGTTGGGGCCGCGACCCGGTCTGGGATCCCCTCCAGCGCGCGTTTATTGAGACCGGTGCCATTCAGAGCGGGTATGATACCCCGGCGCTGATCCTGGCGGGCAAAGCGCTCCTCGATCGCAACCCCAATCCCACCGAGGCCGAGGTCCGCGATGCCATCAGCGGGATCCTATCCCGTGAGACCGGGCACGCGAAGCCGGTCGTCGCCATCCTGCGGGCTGCGGCCGTGATGCGAGAGGAGACGCCGCCTCCGCTGGATACCGTCCGGCGCTCGGCGTCCTCCGGGCCGCTGCGGGACGTCGTCGGCAAGCCGCTGCCCAAGGTCGACGCGCCCAAATTGGCCGAGGGGAACCCGGCCTTCGTAGCGGACGTGGACCGACCGGGGATGCTCTATGCCCGGATTCTGCACAGCCCGCACGCGCACGCCCGCATTCTGAGCATTGACACGCAGCAGGCCGAGCAGTTGCCCGGCGTGCACGCTGTGTTGACGCACGCGGACGTGCCGAGGGTGCTCTTCTCCACCGCCGGGCAGTCCTATCCAATTCCGGGCCCTCTGGACTATGTGAGCTTCGACACCAAGGTCCGGTACGTCGGAGACCGCGTGGCGGCGGTGGCGGCCGAGACGCCGGAGATCGCCGATCGCGCCCTGGAACTGATTGAGGTCGAGTATGAGGTGCTGCCGCCGGTTCTCGATCTCGACGCGGCGATGGCCGAGGACGCGCCGGTCATCCACGACGAGGACGATTACGTCAATTTCGGCGACAGCGATCCCACGCGCAACCTGGTGGCCCGGGTCGACATCGACATCGGCGACGTGGACGCGGCGTTTGCGGAGGCCGACTACGTCTTTGAGACCCGCGTCCAGACCCAGAAGATGAAACACGTGCCGCCGGAGCCCTGGGCCGTATTGACCTACTGGGATGAGGACGACCGGTTGGTGATCCGGACGTCGACCCAGGTGCCGTTTCACGTGCGTCGCATTCTGGCACCGGTGCTGGGCCTATCGGAGGGGCAGATTCGGGTGATCAAGCCGAGGATCGGCGGAGGGTTCGGTAACAAGCAGGAGATCTACGAGGATATCCCCGCGCACCTCACCCTGGCGACCGGGCGGCCCGTGTTGCTCCAGCTCAGCCGGGAGGAGCAGTTCATCGCGACCACGACGCGCCATCCGATGCGGCTGCGCTATCGCCTCGCCGTCCGGTCCGACGGGACGATGCTGGCCCAGGATCTACAGGCACTCAGCGACACCGGATCCTACGGCGGGCACGGCCTGACGGTGCTGGGGAACACTGGGCACAAGACCCTCCCCCTCTACAAGCCTGAGCATGTGCGCTTTCGCGGCGAGACGTACTATACGACCCTGCCGCGCTCGGGCGCGTTCCGGGGTTACGGGGTGACCCAGGCGGTCGTGGCTACTGAGACGCTGGTCACGGAGGCTGCCGTGGCGCTGGGGGTGGATCCACTGACTTTCCGTCTCAAGAATATCATCGATCCCCACGCCGAGAATATCATGAGCCGGGCCTGGAGTGAGGGCCGGGAGGCGAAGGGGGAGATCATCGAGAGCAACGCCCTGCGCGAGGCCGCGTTGAAAGGGGCGACCGCCGTGGGGTGGGACCGAAAGTACGGGAATCCGGCGTGGCACGAGGTGCCCGGCGAGCCCCACCGGCGCCGGGGCATCGGCGTGGCCTTCTTGATGCAGGGCTCCGGGATCCCTAACTTGGATATGGGGGCGGCCTCGATCAAGATGAACGACGACGGCTCGTTTAACCTCATGGTCGGGGCGGCGGACCTGGGGACCGGCTCGGATACGGTGCTGGGGCAGATCGCTGCGGAGGTCCTGGGCTGTGCGCTGGACGCCGTCCTCGTCCGCTCCGCAGACACCGACGTCACGCCCTTCGACAAGGGCGCTTACGCGTCGAGCACGACGTACATCAGTGGCGGCGCTGTGGCCCGCGCAGCGGCACAGGTCGCGGATCAGATCAAGGCGGTCGCCGCGTCGATGCTTGCGGTCGAACCCGATGCGGTGACCCTCCGGGAGGGCCGGGCATGGACCGAGGACCGCACGGGGGTGAGTTTCCGCGAGGTCGCGTTGCACGCGCTGCACGAGCACGATCAGCATCAGATTATGGGGCAGGCCTCCTTTATGAGCCCGGTCAGTCCCCCGCCGTTTGCGGCCCAGTTTGCCGAGGTGACGGTGGACACCGAGACCGGGCAGGTGACGGTGGATCATCTGCTGATTGCCCTGGATTCCGGGCAGATTGTCAATCCGCTGACCGCCGAGGGGCAGGCGGAGGGGGGAATGCATCAGGCGCTGGGATATGCGCTGACCGAGGAGCTGCTCTTCGACGGGGAGGGACGGGTGGTCAACCCCCGATTCGATGACTACCGGATGTTCCGGGCGGATGAGACCCCGCCGATGGAGACGTTGTTCGTCCAGAGCTACGAACCGTCGCACCCGATGGGTGTGAAGTCCGTGGCGGAGATTGTCGTCAACGGCGTCACGCCGGCGGTGCTCAATGCGATCTATGATGCGACCGGTGTGACGATGAAGCGGACGCCCGTCACGCCGGAGCGATTGTGGCGTGCGTTAAGCGTCAAGACGCGAAACCCGCAGACTACGATCGCCGGTGCGATCGACGCGAATGCGATCAACGCAGATACGACAAACGCCAATGCGCCGCCCGAGGCCCATCCATAACGATCCTTGATCGTAGGTAAACTCGGAGGCGGCGCAGAACCAGAAGCGCCGCCTCCGGCCTTTTTGGAGCGTTCCGATCCGTGGTTGTTTAAGGCGTTGGCGCTGCGGCGCTAACGTGGACCAATGGGCATTTCCTGTTATCGTTAGGGGTATGGGGGCGTCTCCCGCGGGGGTGCGTGCGTTGATTATACCCGCGTTTTGCGTCCAATCGTGCAAAGTGACACGTCAGCTTTGACGTTTCAGCGTGGATTTTTCAATGGGGAGCGCACGGGACGGATGGAGACGTTAGTTTATGTGTGTTTGTGTACGTTCAGCCAATGTAAGGAAGGATAAGAGAGATGGATTGGGAGAAGTATCATCTGCCTGAGGACGCAGCTCAAGTTGTCTCTGCGTGTCCCAGTCTCACAATCGCCAGTTCGATCGATCAGTTGATCGACCTGGCCTGCGGGGGGGTGGGGAGTAATCACTATGAGGTTGCTTATGACGTGCCGGATAACGGCACGGTCGTTGAGGCCATTGTGGCGCGGGTCCGAAACGGGGTGTCGGCCAATTATCCGGAGCCCTATATGCGCCGGCGCGACCCCAACTGTATGGTCATCGCCGACGATAAGCCCACCGACAAGCCCACGTATTGGGAACGATTTGGGGAGGATTTCGATGGGATGCGGGAAACGACGTTCGATTGGCTCAAGGATCAATCCCTGGCTATGTTCGGTTACGTCGCCGGTCAAGAGGGCATGGGGATGGATGCGGTCGTCATCGCCCCTGCCAATGCCGGCTTCTTCGCCCTGGGTCTGGCGCTTCTCCAGGGCTTAATCCCCGAAAGTGAGATCCCCGAGGACTTCAACCCACGGGCGATTATCTACGTCGCACCCATCTTCCGGCACACCCACTACGACGGCAAACAGGTTGTGGTCCACAACCGGATGGACGATCTGCACGAGGTCTATTCCTACAACCTCTATCCGGGGCCCAGCGCCAAGAAAGGTGTCTATGGGATGCTGCTCACCCAGGGGGAGCGGGAAGGCTGGGTGACGACCCACTGCTCGGCCGTCCGGGTGGTCACTCCGTACGATAACGTAACCACGATGATGCACGAGGCTGCCAGCGGCGGCGGCAAGAGCGAGCTGCTTGAGCACATCCACCGTGAGGACGACGGTCGCTGTCTGCTGGGCGAGAATATGATGACCGGGGAGAAGCGATTCCTGGAAATCCCGCGCTCGTGCCGGCTTCACCCGGTTGCGGACGATATGGCGCTCTGCCATCCCTCGCTGCAGACGGGCTCCGGCAAATTGACGTTGGCGGACGCGGAGGAGTCCTGGTTCCTGCGGGTGGATCACATCGACCATTACGGGACCGACGTCTACCTGGAAAGCTTGACGGCGGAGCCGCCGGATCCGCTCCTCTTCCTGAATATCTACGCGGTGCCCGGCAGCCGGGCCCTGATCTGGGAGCACATCGAGGACGAGCCGGACAAGCCGTGTCCCAACCCCCGGGTGGTGTTGCCCCGGCGCATCTATCCAAACATCGTCAACGAACCGGCGCAGGTCGACATCCGCAGTTACGGCGTCCGCACGCCGCCCTGCACCGAGGAGCATCCGACGTACGGCATCATCGGCCTCTTCCACCTGCTCCCACCGGCCCTGGCCTGGCTTTGGCGCCTGGCCGCGCCGCGCGGGCATGGCAATCCCAGCATCATCGACACCGAGGGGATGCAGAGCGAGGGCGTTGGGTCCTACTGGCCCTTTGCCACCGGGCGGCGGGTCGATCAGGCCAACCTGCTCCTTTCCCAGTTCCGCGACAACCCGGAGACCCGCTACGTGCTCTGCCCGAACCAATATGTGGGCGTCTGGCGGGTGGGCTTTATGGCGGAGTGGATTATGCGTGAGTATCTGGCCCGCCGGGGAAGTGCGAAATTCAAGCCCGATCAGATCCGGCCCGCACGCAGCCCGCTCCTGGGCTACGCGC
>DAOTTS010000131.1:0-32666 GCA_034437735.1 Anaerolineae bacterium | reverse complement strand
GGCACGCTGCGGGTCGGCACCACCGACGCGCCCTTCGCCGCTGCTGATCTGCCCGAGGGCGAGGACGTGGTGCTGCGTATCTTCATCGATCGTTATCTCGTCGAGGTCTTCGCTAACGACCGCCATGCGGTGGTCGCTGCTTATATGGATGGCGCCGGCGCGCGAGGGCTTGATGCCTTCACCGTCGGCGCGCCGACGACGATCGAGCGGCTCGACCTTTGGAAGCTGAGGCCGACGAACCAGGGGTTTCTTGAAGCGCAGCATACCCGGATTTGGGAGCCTGACTCGCAGTATCTGTCATTTCTTGCACTTACGAGTTAACTCCAAGATTTGATGATTGATTTCTAAAGCCTGCGTGCCCGGCACTTTCACCCCTGTTCACCGCAAGGTGATCTCTGGTTTCCGGTGTCATGGAAAGTGCCGGGCGCGTTGCTTGTGGGAGGCTGCGCCTACGCCGGTTCGTAGGGCGTGTAGTCGATCGTCTCGTACGGAATCGTCCCCTGCTCAACCTCCACGAACGGCTCGCCGTCCTTGACGCCGACGGTGCCGTAGCCGGTGGCGGTGCTCAGGAAGGCGCGGACGTCGCCCGCGATGGTCGGCGCCAGGGTGAGGGTCTTATCCACGGCGTCGTAGCGCACGCCGGTCAGGCCCTGGATCATGCCGTAGCTGGCCATGGCGCGGGCGTACCAGTGCCCGCACTCGTACTCGTCGAAGGGGTTGCGGATGCGCCCTTCGTAGCGGTCGCGCAGGACCCGCACGATCTCGAGCCCGGCGTCCACCTCGCCCAACAGCATCAGGTGCGCCGCGACCTGGTACTCGATCCCGGTCCAGACCTCGTCGCTGTAGACGAAGGGCAAGGAGAGCGCGCCGCCCTTGGGCCAGGTGCAGAGGAGCAGCCCGCCGTCCTCACCCATCGCGAAGGTGGGGCGCTGGGGGTTGGCGTGGTCGCGGAGGTCGTGGCGGAGGTTGTACCGGTGGATGGATTTCAGATGGTCCCGGACCTTCTCCTGGTCGAGGAACGGCGCGACGCCGGAGACCGCCGCCATCCACGAGCCCAGGATGCCGTCGGAGAGGCAGCCGCTGCCGTACTGGTACTTCGGCCCCTCCTCCTGCAGAAGCTCGACGGCTTCGGGGGAGTAGTTGACGTTCCACGCCTGGCCCTTGGTCGGATCCTCGGCTTCCAAGCCCTCCCACTGGATCTTCTGAATGAAGTACTCGCCGTTCCAGAGCTCGGACTCCATAAAGGCCGCGCCCTTGCTAAGCAGTTCGTCGTAGAGGGGGACGGGGTCGCCGACCGCCTCTCCCATCGCCGAGGCCGCTTTCAGCGCACCGAGGTAGAAGGAGGTGCACATCCCGTCCGGCCCCCAGAACTCGATGTCGTAGGTGTTGTGATGGGGCTCGACCAGGACGCCCTGGTGCTTGGGATCCCAGGTCTCAATGCAGTAGTCGAGGGACTGCTTGACCTGGGGCCAGTAGCGCTGAAGCCACATCTCGTCCCCGCTGACGCGCCACTCCCGGTAGACCTTCATAATGCCGCCCAACTGCCCGTCGGCGGCGGCGTGGAAGTCGTGGGCCGGGGGGCGGATAGGGAGGCTGGCGCGGAAGGCCTGATGCCCGCGCTCGTCCTGATCGACGAAGAACTCGGTGTGACGGAGCGTGCGCTCCAGGTCGGGGAAGAGGTGCGGGAGCGCCTGGGCGTAGTTCCAGACGTGGGTGCAGGAGCCGTGACAGCATCCGTGGGTATCGCAGCAGCCCTCCCAGCACCACAGCTTGCCGTCGGTCTGGCGCTGAATGGTGGGGGATTTGAGGATGGTGAGGTTTGCGGCGATGGCCTCCACCACGACCGGCGGCAGGGTCGTGTCGTAGAAACAGGTGGAGAAGGTCTCCGATGCGTCGCGCAGGTCGTCGTAGTGCCGGCGCCAATAGCGGTTGACCGCCTCGACGTCCGAGAAGACGCCGGCGTACCAGGGTTGGTGGGTGCCGGACTCGCAGGCGCAGGTGTCCTCGCAGCACCCCTCGTCGGCGTCCTTCCCAAGCCGTAGGTTGGTCTGGGGCACGTGCCAGGCGAGCCGCAGGCGGATCACCTTCGCCTCACCGGGCTGAAGCTCGAAGGGCACGTAGAGGCTGCCGCCGGGGCTCGGATTTCCGGCCGCCGGGGGATCGGCATCGGGAGCCTGCCCCTCCTTGATGGATTTCCAGACCATGGTCAGGGCGTCATACCACCCGCCCCGGAACCAGGCGCAGTCGACCCGGGTCTCGGGGTCGTCGATGACCGCGCTGAACGCGCCGCGATCCTGGGGCGCCTCCTTGCCCTCGGGCTGCCACAGGACGAAGCCGTGATCGGTCTTCCGCACGGCCTCGCCGGGGGACTCGGTGGTCATAAAGTTGCGGGCGTGGAAGGAGTAGACGCCGCGCATCGTCTCATTGGTGGGGTTGGTCAGCGTGTACTCCAGGCCGGCGACCGGCAGGCTGGCGTTGTCGGCATCGCCGGGCGCAAAGGGGCTCCACCCGGTCAGGCTCACCTCAAGGGGAACCTTGGGGTCGCTGAGTTCGACGGTGGCGAAGGGGAAGCGGGCCCTGAATTTCGCCTCACGAAAGCGGGGGAGCCCGTAGTCGGACCCGCCCAGCCCGTTGCCGGCGTCCTCTGGGCAGAAGACCTTCCAGGAGGGGACCGATCCCTCCAGCACCCGGGCGACGTTCCCGTCGTCCTGTTCGATGCTGAGCGCGGAGAACATCAGCGGTTCGTTGCGAACCTGCGGTGCGCCCCGCACCGAGATGTGGGAGAGCGCGCCGGCGCCCTCCAGACAGACCATTCCCGCGCCCATCCCACCCATCGGATAGGCGATGCGGCTCAGATGCTCTCCGCTGTACCACTCATTTGGCTCGTGTTGATGCTCGTTCATCCGTATCTCCTTTGCCATCGTGGCTCGATTAAGACGTGTGTACGGGCTTGCTCCTGCGGGTCTTGCATCGATTCGTCGAGATAGAGGTACGTGCGGTCCGGGTAGCTGCTGAGGCCTACGTGACGACCGGCGGTGTCAACGGCGATCAGGTTCATCCCGCTGATGTACCGTCCGCCGAGGGTGTTGAGGTCGGTCATTGCCTCGTGGGCCGCCTCGTCCACCGATAGGCCGTGGCGGATGCCGTTGACGACGGTGTGCGCCGTCGCGGCGCGGATGGCCATCTCCCCGGTGCCGGTGCACGCGGCGGCGCCGTAGCGGTCGTCGGCGTAGAGGCCGGCGCCGACGATGGGCGAGTCGCCCACGCGGCCCGGGTACTTCCACGACCACCCGCTGGTGCTGACGCCGACGGCGAGATGTCCCTCCCGGTCGCGGGCGATGAGGTTGACAGTGCCGTGGGTGCGCTCCGGATCCGAGGCCATCTCGACCCAGCGCCTGAGGTCGGTTGCGTCGTCCAGCGCCTCGAACCCCGCGTCGGACATATCCTCACGCAGCCGCTGCTCCCATACCTCGTAGGCCTCGTCATCGCGGAGGTCCCGGGTCTCGCACCCCATCTCGCGGGCGAACCGGGCGGCGCCCTCCCCGACGAGCAGAACGTGGGGCAAGTCGTCCATCACCTTGCGGGCGACGGAGATGGGATAGGCGTACCCTTTGAGGGCGGCGACCGCGCCGCTCGTGCGGTCGGCGCCGTTCATCACGGCGGCGTCCAGTTCGACGTCCCCAACCAGGTTGGGATACCCACCGTAGCCCACCGAGTGGTCCGCCGGATTGGCCTCCACCCGCCGGATGCCGATCTCGACGGCGTCCATCGCTGACCCACCGCTCGTGAGCACCTCCATGGCGGCACCGAACCCGATCTCAGCGTTGCGGCTCCCGATCAGAAAGCTCCAGGATATGGGTCGCATTATTGATTTTCCCCGCTGACGTAGAGCTGGGTCTGGGTGTACGGTACGCCCCGGACCGGCACGTCGAAGGACGCGCTCTCGCCGGACTGGAGGGTCTCCAGCACCAGGTCGGTCCCCAGGCTGACGATCTCACCCCGGGCGTCGAGCAGCGCGCCATTGACCGTGACGTTCTTGATGGGGAAGGGGTTCGGGTTGGTCACCCGTCCGGTGAGATGGACGAACCCTACCCCGTCGTGGTAGCGTCCGGTGCTGACGACGTCCACCGGCGAGGAGGGGCGCTCGGTCGGATATCCCTCGGGATGGAGGTGGAACTCCGTCAGGTTCTTGGCCGTGGCGTCCAAGATAAAGGGGCAGACCTCGCCGGGGGCCAGCACGGGGCACTCGACGTTCGCCCGGATCGGGCCGTGCCGGCGGCCCTCATCGGTGAAGAAGGTCGCGATCACCGCGAGGCCGGCGTAGTTCTCCGATCCGTCGTTCCGCACGAGTCCCGAGATGCGATAGGTATAGCCCGCCAGGGCGTGGTTCGCGCTCAGCAGCACGGTGAGGGGCGGCGCGACGGTGGGATCGTCCAAGCGGGTCAGGGCGTCGTACGCGACGACGTCACTGCCGGGTTGGGGTTGAGGTGGGGCCGGCGGTTGCACGACCTCCTCAGTCGGCTCGGTCTGGGGGCGCTCGGTCGCGGTCGGCGCCGGGGGAAGCGTCGCTGTGGCCGTGGGCGCCGGGGTGTCGGTCTCAGCCGGGGTCTCGGTCGGGACCGGGGTTGCGGTTGCGGGCGCCTCCGTGGGCTGGGGGGTGGGGGTGGGATAGGGCGTGTAGGTCGGATACGGCGTCTGGGTCGGGGGGACCTCCGTCGGGGTATCCGCCGCTTCGCCCCCGGCCTCGACGGTGGCCGTCGGCTCGGGCGCGGACGTCTCCGTGGTGCCGCACGCGGCAAGGAGCAGGGTGGTGACGATGACGCATAACCAGATGGTTCGATATTTGTGGTTCTGACTCATGACAATCTCCTAGATATTGATGGATGGGTCTCATAGGGTTAAAGGGTGTTTCGATAACGAGCAGGGGACCTGGGGGCGCGCGCTTACCTCGGTGCCTGCCAGGCCTCGAAGACGGCGGCGACGTTCTCCGCCGGGACGTCATTGCCCCATTCACATTGGGCGATGACGCCGCCGGTGCCGTCATCCAGGGCGCGGCGCACCCTTTGCACGGCGGCCTCGACCTCGCTCACCGTGCCGAAGGGGAGGACGTGCTGCCGGTCGATCTCCCCCCAGAAGGTGATCTCGCCCTTGAACCGCCGGGCGAGCCCCTCGATGTCCATGCAGAATAGCTGGGAGTTGAGGGCGTCGACCCCGATCTCGATCAGGTCGGGGTAGATGGCCGTAATATGGCCGTCGGAGTGCATAAACGCAAATTTTCCCGCACCGTGAATGATGTCGCAGTATTCGGCATAGAGGGGCTTGAAGAGCTCGCGCCACATCTTGGGGGCGATGAGGAGCTGGTCCTGGGCGCCCCAGTCGTCCATAAAGGCGATGCCGTCGACGTCGGTCTCGATCCAGCGGCTCAGCTCCGTCAGGTAATAGTCGTGGAGCATATCGCGCAGCTGGAGGACCTCGGCGGTGCCGTAGGCCAGGTCGATATAGAGCTTTTCCGTTCCCCGGAGGTACTGCATCCGCTCGAACGGGTTGATCGCGGTGCCCCAGACCAGCATAAACGCGTCGCTGGTCCGGCAGCTCTCGTTGACCCGGCTGAAGTCCGCGTTTTCAATGACCTCCCAGGGGGGCTGATAGGTCCGGAGGGCGGCCCAGTCATCCAGGGGCGGGCCCTTGACCTCGCCGATCACCCCGGGCTCGCCGACCTGCCAGACGCACCCCCACGCATCGACGTAGGTGCCGACCTCGTGGGGCTTTCCCTGCGCCCGTTCGGAGAGGCCGTAGGTGAAATCGGGATAGGCGAAGTCGGTGGGATAGCGCGCCAGCAGGGCATCCAGTTGGTCCTGGTGGAACATAGGAATTCCGGGCAGCGTCCAGAGGTCGCGCGGGGCACGATCGGGATGTTCGAAGCGGAGCGTGCGGGTGACCCGCTCGCGGCTGGTCTGAGTTGAGCGATCCTTGATCAATGCGTGCCTCCCTCCATCTCTCCGTGGGGCGTCCAGAGTCCTGTGGCCTATGGGCCTATCGCGGCTGCCCAGGCATCATTTTCACCTGGCTCTTACCTTACCTTTGAATGAGGAAAACGCAAGGTTGTGTGAGGGGGATGGGGGTTTGCCCCCCTCTAACTCCCTCCGTGGGGGGGAGAGCTTGAGACGGTGGAGACGACGATTAGAGAATTTGGCTGAGGAATTGGCGGGTCCGCTCGTGCTTGGGGGCGGAGAAGAGCTGCTCGGGGGTGGTCACCTCGACGACGCGTCCGGCGTCCATGAAGACGATGCGGTCGGCCGCGGCGCGGGCAAAGCCCATCTCGTGGGAGACGACCAGCATGGTCATCCCCTCCTCGGCCAGGTCCAGCATCACGTCGAGAACCTCCTTGATCATCTCAGGATCCAGGGCGGAGGTGGGCTCGTCGAAGAGCATCACCTTGGGCTGCATCGCCAGGGCGCGGGCGATGGCCACCCGCTGCTGCTGTCCGCCCGAGAGCTGTTCGGGATAAGATCCGGCCTTCTCGGGGATGTCGACCTTCTCCAGGAGCTCCTCGGCCAGCGCCCTGGCCTGGGTCTCGTCCCATCCCTTGGCCACGATGGGGCCCAACGTGACGTTCTCCAGAGCGGTCATATGGGGGAAGAGGTTGAACTGTTGGAAGACCATCCCGACCTCGGCGCGGATCTCGTTGATGAGCGTCTCGTCGTCGCGCACCTCGACGCCGTCGATGATGAGGGTACCCCGGTCGGGAATTTCCAGACGGTTCACGCAGCGCAGGAGGGTCGATTTCCCGGAGCCACTGGGCCCAATGATGACGATCACCTCACCCTTCTGCACGCTGAGGCTGACGTCGTTGACGGCGTCAACGTTTCTGAAGTGCTTGGAGAGGTTTTGGATTTCCACAATTGTCGTGTCCACGGTTTCCCTCCTGTCAGCTACGAATCACAAACGTATGGGTGAACCGATCCTGAAGCGGATAGCCACCCAACGGGCGCAGCACGCCGAGGTAGCCCAACCCCGGCAGCGGCAAGCACGCAAGCAGCAGGCGCCGGATGGCCTGCGAGAGGGTGGGAACCCGACCGTTCTCATCGATGAGCTTCAAGCCGACGGCCATCATCCCCGGCGTTCTGCCGAGCCGCGTCCAGAAAAAGAGCGTGTAGACGAGGGTGAGCCCTCCCATTACCGCAAGGATGATGGGGCCGGCGTTGGCCTCCGCTGGCAGCAGGGCCTGCACGAGTCCCCAGAGGGGCAGCATGAGGAAGTCGATCACCACGAAATCGACGACACTGCTGGCCAGCCGGTGCATCACCGAAACCGGAATGCCCTCCTCCTGCCGCGACATCCCCTGCTCGATGTAGAAGACGACCCGGGAGAAGATCAGGGTCACCATCAGGTAGATCAGGGCCACGAGGGTGTAGGTGGCGAAATAGGCAAAGGTGCGGGACGCGTACTCGCGACCGCGCCGGAGCAGGTCCGAGATCGCGAGGACCGAGACGAGGGATGAATCCTTCAGCATCGCGATAAACTCGTTCCCGACGGGGGGGAGGACGATGCGAATTGCCTGGGGGACGATGACGTGGCGCATCGCCTGCGTCCGGTTGAGGCCCAGGGCCCGCGCGGCCTCCATCTGTCCCTTGGGGATGGACTGGATGCCGGCTCGGAAGGTCTCGCCGATGTAGGCGCCGTAACAGATCGTCAGACCCAACACGGCGGATACCTGCGGGCCGAGTTGGATGAAACGGGAGAGGGCGTAATAGATCCAGAAGAGCTGGACCAGAAGCGGAATCCCCCGGATCACCTCAACATAGAGCGAGGTGATCGTGTTGATCCAGGGCACGCGGGATGAGCGTCCCAACCCGGTGAAGAGCCCCAGGATCAGGCTGAAGGTCATGGAGACGATGGTCATCTGGAAGGTGGCGACGAGGCCGTCCCCGACGAAGCCCAGGATCTCGGCATAGGGATCCGGCTTGAGGATGGTCGCGCCGATGATGAAGATCAGCGCCGAGATAATCGCGATCCACCAGGCCGTGACCAGGCTGCGCTCCCGGGGGATCGCCGCGCTGTCGTCCTGCCAGACCTGGGACGGTGGGGGTGGGGTCGGGGCGTTGAGTGCTTCCATTCCGTCCATCTTCGCTCCCTTCTGTGTGCCTTACGCTTGAAAGCCTTATGCTTGAAAGCCTTATGCTTGAAAGCCTTATGCTTGAAAGCCTTACGCTTGAGAGCCTTATGCTTGAAAGCCTTATGCTTGAAAGCCTTACGCTTGAAAGCCTTACGCTTGAGAGCCGTAGGCTTGCGGGGTACGGCGTCCGATAGCAAGCAGCTGCGCAATGTTCAAAACGTGACAGAGAACACGGCCGGGTGGGTCGTGTCCTCTGTCACGGTGGCGTGTTGGGTGCTACTCAATCAGCGAAGCCACGCGTTTTCAAACTCCTCGACGAGCCCCTTGTCCTGAACGGCATCGAGCCCCTCATTGATCATCGCGAGCGTCTCGGCGTCGCCTTTCTGGACGACGACCCCATACTGCTCATCGGTGAACGGCTCACCCACGATCTCCAACTGCGCTTTATACTCATCCTGCTGAAGCGCGTAATTCGCGGCCACGGGGGTGTCGCAGACGACGGCGTCGATGCGACCGGCGACCAGATCCTCAAAGGCTAACCCTACCTCATCGTATTCACTCAGGGTGACATCATCCATCTCGCTGATCGCGAAGGCACCGGTCGTGCCAATCTGCGCGCCGACGGTATAGCCCGCCAGCGAATCGGGGCCTGTGATGCCGCTGTCGATCTGGGTCACCACGATCTGGCCCGCGTTGATGTAGGGGTCGGAGAAGTCGTACTTCTCCTGACGCTCCTCCGTGATGGTCACCGAGGAGATGATGGCGTCGTATTCACCGGCGGCGAGACCGGCGAAGATGCCGTCCCACGCGACGTTCTTGTACTCGACCTCGAACCCCGCCTCCTCGGCGATGGCGTTCATAAGGTCGATGTCGAACCCGACGATCTCCTTATCCTCGTTGACGAATTCCATGGGGGGCCAGGTCGCGTCGGTAGCGACGACGATCGCGCCGGATCCTCCCTGGCATCCCGATAGGAGTGCCCAGGTCAGTATCGCCGCGCCGAGTATCCAAACGAATCTATGCCTGTTCATCGTTCCTCCTTCTTCACGTCGTAGGCTCGACCCCCATCCGTGTTCGGGTTGCCTGGATTGGCGGTCGAGCACGCTCATTTCTAACCGATGATTATCACGGATATCGATGATATGTCAACCGTCAGATGAAGGGGGAGACGAACGTCACTTGACAACGTTGCTGCGCAAGGAGAGCGATGGCTCTTATGACGACGGCGATTGGGCGTCCGGCGGCGCCGCGTTCGAGATCCTTCGTTTTCCTTCGGCTACGCTCAGGACAGGTAACTCAGGATGACGGAGGAGGGGGATGCAGGAGGCGTCAGAGGATGACTTACCGCCCGGTATGCATACCATCGCGCATACCGGGCGGGTGATTGTCACGCGCCCACTAGGGTTGGTTCCGGCAGGGCACGCGGTCAGGGCCGAACGGGGCTGCCGTCGGGCCAGCGGGTCTGGGTCCACTGCTCGATGGTGTCCTGGACGGGATACTCTGCCGCCAGTTCCTCGTCGATGTCGATGCCCAGGCCCGGTTTGTCGTTCGGGTACATGTAGCCGTCCCGCACCTCGGGCAGGCCGGGGAACATTTCGTAGACCAGGTCGTTGAACCGGCACCACTCCTGGATGCCGAAGTTCGGCGCCCAGAGGTCGAGGTGCAGGTTGGCGGCGTGGCCGACCGGGGAGGTGTCGCCGGGACCGTGCCAGGCGGTGTGCACGCCGTTGGCGTTGGCATAGAGGGCGACGGACCGCGCCGGCGTGATGCCGCCCATCTGGCTGACGTGCATCCGGAGGTAGTCGATGAGCCGCTCCTCGATCAAGGTCTTCCACTCGTGGGGGTTGTTGAAGAGCTCGCCCATGGCCAGGCGGGTGGTGCATTGGGCGCGCATGTTGCGGAACCAGGCCACATCCTCCGGGGCGAGGGCGTCCTCCAGGAAGAAGAGGTTGAACGGCTCGACGTCCTTGGCGAACCGCACGGCATCGATGGGCTGGAGGCGCTCGTGGATGTCGTGGAGGAGCTCGACCTCTTCACCGACCTCGCTGCGGACGTGCTCCATCATGTCCAGCATCTTGCGGGTGTAGTCGCGGGGGTCGTAGTACGCGCCCTTGGGGGCGCCTTCCGGCTTGACCATCTGGGCGCCCTTGCCGCCGTAGCCGCCCATCTGGATGCGGACGTAGCGGTAGCCGTCCTCCATAAACTGCTTAACGTTGTCGGCGACCTCCTCCGGCGTTCTGCCGTTGGCGTGGGTGTAGACGGCGGCGGCCTCGCGGGTCTTGCCGCCGAGCAGGTCGTAAACGGGCATGTTGGCCATCTTGCCCTTGATGTCCCACAGGGCCTCGTCGATGCCGGAGATGGCGTTGTTCAGCACGGGGCCGTTGCGCCAGTAGCCGTGGACCATCGCCATCTGCCAGAACTCCTCGATGCGCGAGACGTCGCGCCCGATGGCGAAGGGCTTGAGGTGCTTCTCGATCGCCGCGTGGACCGCGTGGAAGCGCTGGGTGAACGTGGCGCATCCCAATCCGTACAGGCCCGGCTCGGAGGTCAGGACCTTAACGATGATGAGGCGGGATCCGGCGGGTTGGGTCAATATCGTCTTGATGTCTCGAATCGTGACAGATTTTGCCATAGGTGGCTCTCCTTATTAGGGGGTAACGTACCGATCAGTTTGGATGCCAAATTACGCGTTTCTTCTTCTCTGGCACCGTGTTTCCATTGTAGGTCTGGTATGCTAACTGTCAACGCGCGAAGCCAGGATGGATTCCGCTGGTTGGTGTTCCTCAAACACGTGCAGGGGGTGCGGCGGCCTAAGCCAACCGCACCCCCTGCATCCTGAGGAAGAAAATGAGCTTTACTGCATCAAAGGGGAACCGGGGCCCCCTTACCCCGGCCCCCCTTGACACACAAGTCAGGGGGTTCCTATCCCTCGAACACGCACCTCAGAAGGAGAGGAACCGGGCCAGCAGCTTCTGGCTGCGGGCGTCGAGCTCAGAGACATCGGTGATCTCGTGGCGGGCGTCGTTGACGTCGATCAGGAGCCAATGCCCCGGCGACACCTGCCGTGTATTACGAATAATACTGTTGCGCATCACGAATTCCTGGGTTCCCTTGTCGGTCTGAACCGTCCAATAGAGGAAGCCCAGCTCCTCGTGAATGTCGTGAATCTTGTGAATCGTCGGCACGAAGTAGTAGAGATCGAGCTCGGCCGCGACGGCCTCTCGATCGCCAGGCTTCAGCGCTTTCCAATCCTCGATGATCCCGATCTCGGGCTGCTCCTCCTCGGACGCGTCCCGGACTGAGAGGTAGACCCGGCTGTCGGAGACGGGGAAGCACGAGCGGAGCACGACCCGGGGATACTGCACGCTGACGCCGTTCTGGGTCACCGTTAGGCTCAGGGTGTCCCCGTGGCGTTCGAAGTGGATCTCCTCGGGTTTCAGGTAGACGACGCGAAAGGCCTTGGTTAGTTTGGTCATGGTCATCCTCCTTATAGGCTCGCCGTGCTGCCGTCGATGCGGGCCATCTGGGACTGCATCTGGACCAGGTTCGCGAAGGTGCCCTCGCTGTCCATCAGCTCCTTCGGCGTGCCCTGCTCCTCGAGCTTGCCCTGATTGAGGACCAGGATGCGATCGGCGTTATAGAGTGTGGAGAGCCGGTGGGCGATGGCGATGGTCGTGCGGCCCTTGACCAGCTCGTCCAGCGCGGCCTGGATCTGCCGCTCGGTCTCCGTGTCTACCGAGGACGTGGCCTCGTCTAGGATCAGGATGCGCGGATTGTGCAGAATCGCGCGGGCGATGGAGATGCGCTGCCGCTCGCCGCCGGAGAGGCCGGATCCGCCCTCTCCGACGATGGTGTCGTAGCCCTCGGGCATCGCCGTGATAAAGTCGTGGGCGTTGGCGGCCTTGGCGGCGCGGATGATCTCCGCGTAGTCCGCGTCGGGCTTCCCGTAGGCGATGTTCTCTGCCAGGGTGCCCCGGAAGAGGTAGGGCGATTGGAGCACCATCCCGACCTGCTGCCGGATCTCCTCCATCGAGAGGTCGCGGATGTCCTCGCCGTCGATCTTGATGGCGCCCCGGGTGACGTCGTAGAAGCGGCACAGCAGGTTGACCAGCGTCGTTTTGCCGGCGCCGCTGTGGCCTACCAGCCCGATCATCTCACCGGGTTTGACCTTGAAGCTCACGTCACTGATCACCGGGAAGTACGGATCGTAGCCAAAGGTGACGTGATCGAACTCGATGCTGCCGTCGATCCTGGGCTTGCGCACCGGAAGATCCGGCTGCACCTGCTTGGCTTCGTCCAGGAGCTCGAAGGTGCGCTGCGAAATCGTGATAAAGCGGTTCATCGCCTGGCTGATGTGGGTCAGGTTCGAGAGCGGGCCGTAGAACATGCCCAGATACCCGATAAAGGCCATCAAGGTCCCGACCGTGATCTGGTCGGTGAGGACGGCCCTGCCGCCCACGTACCAGATGATCAGCCCCCCGGCGCTGAACGCGAAGGAGATCAAGGGGAAGAACTTGCCCCAGGCCAGATTGACCTGCAACTGTGTCTGGAGCATGGAGCGGTTGCGATCCTGATAGCGCGCCTCCTCCTGGCTCTCCTGGGCGAACGCCTTGACCACCCGGACGCCGGAGATGAAGGTGTTCAGCATGGCGTTGAGCCGCCAGCGGGCGACCCAGAAGCGCCGGAAGTGCGGACGCATATATTTATGATAGAAGTACGCGGCTGCCATCACGAAGGGCGTGGGAATCAGGACGTAGAGTCCCAACGAGGGAGACATGGTGAAGAGTGCGATGCCGATCCCGATGACCATCATGATATTAAGCGTGAAGGTCGTCATCTGGCGGAAGAGCCCCTGGAGCTCGCTGGTGTCCTGGTTGACGCGGGTCATCACACGACCGGTCTGGTGCTTGTCGAAGTAGTCGACCGGCAGTTCCTTCAGGTGCGCGAAGAGTTTGTCGCGCAGACCGGCGGTGAACTGCCCGCTGACTTTGATGGTGAGCCAGTTCTTGACGATCATAACGGCCACGTGGGAGATGCGCAAGCCCAGCAGGCCCAGCACGATCCAGATCAATAGATTGGGCTGTCCACCCTCCGCGAGCACATCGTCGATCAGGACCCGCGTCAGGGTGGGGGGCAGTAGATTGACCCCGGCCCCGGCGACCAGGAGCAGGACGATAATTCCCACCTTGCCCCAGTAGGGCTTGGCCTCCATCATCAGCCGTTTGAAGATGCGCCCCTTCTGGATACAGTTGGGGCAGACCTTGGAGGAGGGATCCGCCAGGTAGCGACCGCAGCTCAAGCAGACGTGGTCGTCCTGGTCGGGATCGGGGATGGGCGTATCGGGCCCGCGCTTGGCGCGTTCGTGCAGATAGTGGGCGACCCGGGCGAAACGGTTCGTCAGGTCGTTGGAGTAGTGCAGGAGGACGTGTGGGCGCTGATCGACCGTGATCTGGATCAGGCCGTTGCCGACGGCCCGCTCGATCTTCGAGTCCTCGATGGCGTCCAGGTCAAAGCTGTGGCGCGCTTCCACCTGGTCCTCCTCGCGTTCGAAGACCAACAGGGCGTCCTCGGTGATAAAAAGCCACTGTTCGCCGTAATGGCCGTCCGACCCCAGGTCGGACTTGACGGCGAGTTGAATGTCATTGGGATCACGCCCCTCGGCCTTCAACGTCTCGACCACGGGCGTGGGAATCTCTGCGGTTAGTACCGGTACGTCAACGTGTACGGGATGCTCAAGCGGATCTTCGGAATTCTCCTGCTTTTCCATTTGCCGCCTCCTTTGGGTTCGTGATTACGGTTCTCAAGTCCAATGAGGCGCCCCACGATATACAACAAAAAAAGGGCACCTATCACACCAGGTGTCCTTCTTCCACGCCTGCGAGGTTAGCTGTCGGGCTCGGGCTGAAGAAGCTGCCCTACGCCTTCGATCTCGGATGGCTTACGCCACGGCGACTCGCCCCCACAATGGTTCCCCCGCTGCTGCGCATCGTCCCTTTCGGGATGTGTTATGTATGCGCGCATTCGGCGTCTACTTCTATTTACTTGTCATCATACTGCAAAAATTTAAGCATCTTAACCATACCATAGAACGGCGCGGGTGTCAATAGCCAATCGCAGCCAATTTAGGGCAATCCCCCCTCTAACTCCCCCCCAGGGGGAGAACAGGAGCTTCTAAGGTGATGGATCCAAATGCAATTGCCCTAGCATCCAATTCAGAGGGATCCCAGTCAGCGGGATGTCGAACGTGATCGGGTCAGTTCCCAGAGGACGAGCTCCGGGCGCGCGAGGAACCGTGCGCGCGGCGCCCCCAGTCCCTCCAGGCCCAGGCCCCGGGAGACGTAGAGGGTCGTTCCCTTCTCGTGGTAGCGCCCTTGTTCGTACCGTTTGCCCCAGCGGGAGCTGGTCGCAATCGCTCCAATGAGGGGGAACCGAATCTGCCCGCCGTGGGTATGACCGCATAGATAGAGATCGACGTCCTGTGCGGAGGCGTCCGGCATCAGATCGGGGGTGTGGTAAAGCAGGATGCGCGCGGCCCCCTCTGGCGCTTGGTCCACCAGGGTCATCATCGCATCGCGGTCCCGCTCCAGCCGGTACGTGGTGCGCACGCCCATCAGCCAGATCGCCTGCTCGCCGTCCGGCGTGTCGACCCGGATCTCGGTCGCCTCGTCGTCGAGCCAGTGGATGGGCGGGCCCTCCAGCATCTCGGGTACGATGCCCAGCACGTCGACCGGCGGGCTGCCGGTGATGGCGTAGACGCCCAGCGGCGCCTCGAGCTTTTCCAGGAACGACCTCAAGCCGGCCTGGGCCTCGGGATCGTAGACGGAGGAGAGATTGAGGTAGTCGCCGGTGAGCAGGATGAGGTCCGGCTGCAGCGACGCGGCGGCCTGGAGGACCTTCGCTTCGCGCGGGCTCGGGCCCTCGAAGTGGATGTCGGAGATCTGGAGCAGACGCAGCGGTTTCTCAGCACGCCAGCGGTCGAGGGCCAGGGTCTGGCGGGTGGTTTCGAGGTGGAAAGGTTCGATCCACGTGGCGTAGATGACGACCCCGCTGAGGGCCGCCTGGATGAGCAGGACCAGGGGAAACCCCCAGGCGGTCTCTCTCAGCACGAATCCGGTCGCGTAGAGGCCGAAACGGACCAGGGCCAGCCCCAGGAGCGAAGGGGTCACCGGCCCCCAGGATCGGGATTTGACTGGGAGAAGCGCCAAGGTTCCCCAATCCAACAGATAGAAAAGCGCGGCGCTGAGTATCGCAGCCCAGCGCCATGCGGGCCATATCCAGGAGGTCAAGAGCGCTAGGCCTATCAGGAGGGGGATCAGGAAGATGGGTTGAATTTCTCCTAACCTCCCGGCAAAGATCAGGGCCTGATGGACCCACGAACTGCTGCCGTCCTCACGGTCCGGTGGAATCTCCCGCAGGTGTTGGGAACTGCTGCCGCGGATCGTCACGCTAGGCGTCCTCGTCGCCAGGCGATTCGAAGAGCCGGGCGATCTCATCCCGCTCGAAGGTGGGCAACGGCCTCTCGCCCTCGCGATCGCGCAGCATGACGTCCGGCCGATCCTGGACCGTGCCGATGGCGCTGGCCTCGATACCGTGCGCTTCAAGGGCGTTCATAATGGGGGTGACGGCGTCGGGGGCCACGGAGGCCAGGAGCGACCCGGAGGCGATGATGCCCAGCGGGTTCAACTGGAGGTGCGTGCAGAGGGCCTGGGTCTCCTCAAAGACGGGGAGCTTGCCGGCCTCAATCACCGCCCCGTACCCGGCAGCGCCGGTCAGCTCGTAGATGCCGGTGGCGACGCCGCCCTCGGTCGGGTCGTGCATCGCGTGCACCTCGCCAGCTTCGGCGATCACCGCCGCATCCTTGACGACGCTGATGCCGGGATCGTGCAGGAAATTGGCGGCGCGATCGAGGAACTCGGGATCGAAGACGTCGGTCAGCGTCCGGCGCAGCTCCCGGGTCAGGATGGCCGTGCCCTCGACGGCAATGCGTTTGGTCAGGATGAGGGCGTCACCCGGACGGGCGCCGTCGGAGCGCACGAGGTCTTCGGGCATGACCTCGCCCATTATGGCGCCCACGGCGATCGGGCGGGTGATCCCGTGAGTGATCTCGGTGTGCCCGCCGACGACGGTCACGTTGAGCTCGTCGCTGGCGGCGTGGAGCTGCTCGAAGATAGTCTCAACCTGGTCGCGGTTGGCCTTCCCCTCCGGCAGCAGAAGTGTGCCGATGAACCAGCGGGGTGTGGCGCCCAGGCAGGCGACGTCGTTGGCATTGACGTGTACTACATACCAGCCGATCTCGTCCGTCGCAAAGGTGATCGGATCGGTTTTGGTCACCAGGTAGCGGTCCCCGAACTCGACGACCGCTGCATCTTTGCCCAAGCCGGGGCCGAGGATCACCCGGGGATCCGGCGTACGCAGGGTGCCGGCAAGCAGTTCGATCAGATCCTGCTGCGGGAGCTTGCCGACCGGGTAACGGCGGGGCTTGGGGGAGTTTGGCATTTTCGTAGGCGCCTCCTGACTTTAAGATGAAGGGACGTAAGCGGCTGCGGTCATTCGCCGACGAGGACGGCGATCTCATCGATGGCCGAACCGTACGTGTGACCGGATGCATAGATCTCGACCGACCACAGGGCCGAAGGGTCGATACCCTCGGCTCGCAACAAGGGCAGCAGGTCGGGGGATTCATAATCGTACCACACCCCCAAAGGGACCTGAACGTGCTCAGCCTTCCACTCGCAGCTCGGGCAGAAGGGCTGGTTGGTTCCGTCGCCTTCCACGGCATAGAATCCCTGGAGCCACTCGGCGCGGCGTCCCGATTCCTGATCGTTGAAACGCAGACGAATCATAATCGGGCACTCGGTGCCCATCGAGCCGCAGACTGGCAGGGTCTGGGCGTCGACCCGCAACCGCGCCCGCACGTAGAGCGATTTGGCGCCGCGAATATCCTGGTTGATCTCCTGGGTCAGGCCGGTCTCGGCCCAGTGTTGGCCCACCCGGGTGAAGAAGACGACCCGCCGGGACTCACCGACCATCCGCTGTCTGACCGTGCCGCCGTCCTCGTCAGCGCGATCCTTTTCCGTGTAGAGGTTCCAGGCCGTGGCCAGGGGCTCGTCGAAATCCCCATTGAGGGTGCGCAGGATATTCCGTTCCCCGATGGTGATCTCCCCCAATCCCTCCGGCGTCAACTGCGTCCGCTGGGACTGGGTCAGGACCATGTTGTCCTCACTCTCCGGATCGGGAACGTGGGCTTGCCCGTCGATGACGGTGAGGTCGGTTTGGCTGGGACGGACGATCAGTTTGAAGGTGCCCTCCTGCAAATTGATCATTCCCTGCGGCGTTTGGACCGTGATTTGAGCCGCACGCTCGTCACCGGTCGTCGAGACGCGCATATTGGATGCCGAGTTAACCTGAAGATAGACGTGGTGGGGAAGCTGGCTCGTCTCAAATCGAGGCGTCTCCGCCTGTCCGATGGTGACCTCGGTCTCTCCGTAGAGCTGGATGGTCGCAATAGGCGTCTCCGACTGGTCGGGATGATAGAAGATGACCAAGGCGTCCGCATCCTCTTCCTGGATGATCTCGGATTTCTTTAACAACTCGGTGTTGTTCGAGGCGACCAGGGCAGTGGCATTGCCCGGCCTGATGTAGGTAACCGCGCCGCTTCTCGGCTGCAACAACACGTCCATGGGGCGCATTGCATTGTGCAGGTACCACCGCGCGCCCATAGGGACGCCGAACGCCAGGGCGATGCATGAGATGAAGGCCAGACTCAGGACCAACCAGGCGACGTGCTCCGTTTTTCTTAGCATAGGTTTGGCAAACATAGGTTTGGCATAGGTTCGCAGGTTTTTCGTTTGGGGCTGGAAAAGCTACCTAGAACTCAGGATCGCAGGTGATGAATCACGCCGTCAATATCGAACGCGAAAGCCGTAGGATTCCCCTTGGGGCGTCTTCCATTCGACGTCGACATTTTGGACCCAACTATGCGTCGGCCCTTTTCTGACCTGCTTGAGAAACTGCTTGAGGCGGTACCGGGCCGCTTCCGCTTGGATCTCGACGCTGCCGTCGTCCCGGTTTCGAATCCAGCCGTGGACGCCCAGGCGTTGCGCGTTGTGCCGGGTGAAGTGCCGGAAGCCTACGCCCTGCACCCGGCCCTCAACGATCACGTGTACGGCTTTCAGTTTCTTATCCTGGCTCGATTTTTCATTCATATCGTGGTTTCATCTTTCTTTAGGCGATACACATCCTCATTGTAGCGGACTTGGCAGTGCTGGCAAATAAAATCCACGGTGATCGCTATAAGATTTCTGCATCAAATCTGACTTTGCCAATCTGGTAATGCCCACTATAATGCAAAATGCTATGAATCCGACACGCAGGCCTCTGGTGGCACTTAACGCCCACTTGCTCTCCGGTGATGCCTCCTATCGCAGCGCGGGCATTTCGACCTATATCGCCCGCCTCGCAGAGCATCTGGGGGACCACACCCGCGCCTTCCGCTACGAGATCATGCTCGGGGATGCGACCCTGGTCCCGGACAGCCGCGTTTCGGTGCGCCGTTCCCGCTGGTCCACGAGCTGGCCTATGCACCGCGTGGTCTGGGAGCAGACGCTTCTGCCCTATCTGCTCCGCCGTACGGGGGCCGCGCTGCTGCACGCACCTGCGTTTGTCGCTCCGATGATCCGGGCGTGCCCGCTGGTGCTCACGATCCACGATCTGAGCTTTATCCGCCACCCGGAGTTCTTCCGGGCGACCAACCGTCTCTACCTGAAGACGCTCGTCGGCCCCTCCAGCCGGCGCGCGACCGCCGTCATCACCATCTCCGACTCCACGGCTCGGGAGGTGAACCGGCTTCTCGGCGTGCCTGCGTCGCGCATCTTCACCGTGTATCCGGGCGTATCCCCGGATTTTTATCCGCGTCCGGAGCCGGACGTGGCGCGGTTCCGACGCGAGATGGCGCTGCCCGAACGGTTCGTACTCTATCTGGGGACGCTGGAGCCCCGGAAGAACCTGGTGCGGCTGGTGCGGGCCTTCGCCCGGCTCGATCTTCCGGACGTGCATCTTGTCCTGGCGGGGGCGAAAGGATGGTATTTTGAGGATATCCTCGCCGAGGTTGAGCGCCTCGGCTTGGAGGATCGGGTGCGCATCCCGGGCTATGTGAGTGCGGAGAGTCTGCCGTTCTGGTATAATGCGGCTAGTGTCTTTGCGTATCCCTCGATTTACGAGGGGTTTGGGATCCCTGTGCTCGAAGCGTTAGCCTGCGGCGTGCCGACACTTACGTCGTCCGCGACCTCCCTTCCGGAGGCTGGGGGGGACGCTACGGTGCAGGTCTCGCCGTTTGATGAGGAGGCGATTGCCACGGGATTATATCGTTTACTGACGGATGACGTCCGGCGTGAAGCCGCGCGCGCCAAAGGGCTGGCCCACGCACGTCAGTTCTCTTGGGCCAGGATGGCGAAGGAGACGACGGAGGTGTATCGATGGGCGCTTGCTCAGAATACGCTCGTGTAGCGCCGCGCTATAAGGACGGGGCGCCGTGGTGGGTCGTCCTCTTAGACGTTGGGATGATCAATATGGCGATGCTGTTGGCCTACGTGCTGCGGTATCGCTTGCAGTGGTTTGTCGACGTCCTCTTTGACGCGCCCTTCCGGGCGTATCTGCCGTTCAGCGCTGTCTTCTCGATCGCGATTCCGCTGGTGTTGTGGCTCAGCGGCTCCTACACCAATTGGCGGGGGCGCGTGTGGCTCGAACACGTCTTTCGAATCATGAATGCGGTCAGCATCACCTTCGTCATCACCCTGGCGTGGGCGTTCGTCGTCCGCCCGTTGGTCTATTCCCGCCTGTTGCTGCTGGAGAGCGGTATTTTCATGATCGTTCTGCTCTCCCTCGACCGCGCCGCCGCCTTCCTTATTCAATCCCAACAGCGCAAACGGGGGATCGGCACCCGACGCATCGTCATCGTCGGCGCCGGGGAGGTGGGGCGTCGGGTGATGCGGACCGTCGTCGCGCGTCCGGATCTGGGGTATGAGATCGTCGGGTATGTGGACGACAATCCCAATAAGGGTGAGGGCAAGATCGGACGTTTCGAGGGGCTGGGCTCGCTCGATAATCTCTCGGAGATTATTGAGAGCGTGAATGTGCACGAGGTGATCATCACCCTGCCGTGGACCTATCACCGCCGGATTCTCAACGTGTTGCGGGAATGTGCCCGCCGTGAGATAAAGGCGCGGCTGGTACCGGACCTGTTCCAGATGAGCCTGAGCCGGGTGGAGGTCGGAGACCTGGGCGGCGTGCCGTTGATTGAGATCCGGGAGATCGCGTTTAGTCCGGCGGCCCTGGTGCTCAAGCGGGTCATCGATCTGACGCTGTCCCTGGTTGGGCTTCTCGTCCTTTGGCCTGTTTTCCTGCTGATCGGTATCGCGATCAAGGTTGACTCGCGCGGCCCGGTCTTTTTCAAGCAAGAGCGCGTGGGTGAGGAGCACGAGCGGTTTCAGATTGTGAAGTTCCGCACGATGCGCAAGGGGGCGGAGCGAGAGCTCGACGAGCTCCGCGAGGTCAATGAGGCGGACGGCCCGATCTTCAAGATCCGGGAGGATCCTCGAGTGACGCGGGTCGGTCGTTTCCTACGTCAGACCTCCCTCGACGAGATGCCCCAACTGATCAACGTGATCCGGGGAGAGATGAGCCTGGTCGGTCCCCGCCCGCCGATCCCGGAGGAGGTCGCGCAGTACAAGCCATGGCACATGAAGCGGCTCGTTGTGCCCCCGGGCATCACGGGGCTGTGGCAGGTCAGCGGGCGGAGCGAACTGACATTTGATGAGATGGTACTTCTTGATCTATACTATATTGAGCATTGGTCGCCATGGCTGGATCTGGCCTTGCTGCTTCGCACCGTACCCAAGGTCGTCGCCGGCGATGGCGCGTATTGACGGACAAGACGGAAGCAGTGTAGAACTTGACGGAGAGATCGTGCATGGGGCAATGGGATCTGACACGGGATGAGCAGGCAGCGTTACTTACATTTTTGAAGAGATTGGTCCAGACACCGAGTCTGTCGGGCCAGGAAGGGGACGTCGCTGCGCTGGTGATGGATGAGATGCAGCGTCTGGGCTTCTCAGAGGTCAAGATGGATGCGGCGGGCAACGTGCTGGGGCGAATCGGGCCGGCATCAACCGGTGGCGTGATGCTCAACAGCCATATGGACACGGTTGCCGTTTCCGCGTCAAGCCGCTGGGCGTGCGACCCCTTTGCGTCTACCCTGGAGCAGGGGCGCCTCTACGGCCTGGGCGCTTGCGATATGAAGGGTGGGTTGGCGGCGACCGTCCACGGCGCCGCGTTGTTGGCCAAGCGGCAGGTGGCCCTGCGCCAACCCGTGTGGGTCGTCGCCGTTGGATTGGAGGAGTCCTCCGAGGGGACCGGCACCCGCTGCCTCTTCGAGGAGGATGGGATGTGTCCTGACTACGCGGTGATCGCCGAGCCCTCCGATTTGCAGATCGTGCGCGCCCAGCGCGGGCATATGGAGCTGCGCTTGACCGTGAGGGGGCAGTCGGCCCACTCCTCGACCCCGGATCTGGGGAAGAACGCGATCTATGACGCCTCCCGATTGGTCTTTGGGCTCGAACTGCTGAGCGGGCAGTTGATGCACGATCCTTTCCTGGGCCCTGGGGTGCTGGCGGTCACGGCTATCCAATCGGACGCTGTCAGCCGTAATGCGGTGCCCGATCGCTGTGAGTTGATCATCGACCGGCGGTTGACCGTCGGCGAGAGCGAAGCGATCGTGCTGCTGGAGATCGAGCGCGTCATCACCCGGGAGGGTGTGGACGCGGAGGTCGAGGTGATTGAGGAAGCGGTGACCACCCACACGGGCAAGACCTATCAGGTCCGGCGCGCTTCGATGCCCTGGGCGCTGGACGAGCGGCACCCGCTGGTCCAGGCGGGCTTGTCTGCGGCCCGAGGCGCCGGTATCCGACCCAGCGTCACGCGTTGGCAATTTGCCACGGAGGGCACGTACACAGCGACAGTGGCGCAGGTGCCGACCATCGGTATGGGACCGGGCGATCCGTCCCTGCCGCACCGGTGTAATGAATACGTGGAGATCCGCCAGGCCTACCGGGCGGCGTCGTTCTATGCGGCGCTGTCGAGCCGGCTGGTGGGGGAGGGGTGACGATGGTTAATGCTGAGGTCAGCACTGAATCGCTCGTGATCGCGCCCGAGATCGATCGGGCGATTGACTCGGGACGTCCTGTCGTTGCGCTTGAATCTGCCCTGATCACCCACGGGTTTGCGTATCCGGAGAACGTGGCCATCACGCGGCGGATGATCCGCGCGATCGAGGACGCCGGCGCGGCAGCAGCGGTCGTCGGCGTGTGGCAGGGGACTGCGACCGTGGGCCTGGACGACGCTCAGATGGAAACGCTGGCATCGGCCGAGGCGGCGGTGAAGGTCAGCCTGCGGGATCTGCCGCTGAGCGGCGTCCGAGGCACCCACGGTGGGACGACGGTCGCCGCCACGGCTTGGTTGGCGCACCTCGCGGGCATTCGGGTCTTTGCGACCGGCGGGATTGGCGGGATCCACCGGGGTCACCCGGAGGACGTCTCCGCCGACCTTCCCACCCTCTCGCGGACGCCGATTGTCGTGGTCTGCGCCGGCGCGAAATCGATTCTCGATCTTCCCCGGACGCTGGAGTACCTGGAGACGTGGGGCGTGCCGGTCGTGGGCTGGCACACGCAGGAATTCCCGGCCTTCTACAGCCGGCAGTCCGGCCTTCCGGTCGATCTTAGGGTTGGGGACGCGGAGGCCGTCGCGCGCCTTTATCAAACGCAGCGGGATCACCGGCTCCCCCAATCCCTGCTGGTCGCGGTGCCGGTCGCCGAGGCGGACGCGCTGCCCTTTGCGCAGGCGGAACGCTGGATCGACGAGGCGGTAGCGGATGCAGAGCGGCAAGGGATCGTGGGCAAGGATGTGACCCCCTTTGTCCTGGCGCGGATGGTCCGATTGAGCGATGGGCAGGCTCGGCGTGCCAATGAGAGCCTGCTGGTCGGGAACGCCCGGGTTGCCGCGAGGATCGCGCGGGCTCTCTGCTGAACGTGCGTCCTCTGTTCCTTCAAGCCGGTGTCTTTCACTATTTCCGGCTGCCCCATCGCGATCTCTGGCGCCCGGCCCTGACCCGCTTGCGCCTCTCCGGCTTCAATGCCGTCGTCCTCCCCATTCCCTGGGCCTATCACAGCCCCGCACCGGGATTCTATGACTTCACCGGCCCCCGGGATCTCGAGCACGTGATGGACGTGATCGAGGAGGTGGGACTCTGGTCGATCCCTCATCTCGGCCCGTGGGTTGGATCGCGCCTGGATGCAGGGGGGATACCGGCGTGGGTCTTTCGCTCCGCCGGGATGGCCCCGAGCTGTGAGGCGGGGGCGGCGTCCATCTCCTATCCGCTGCGCCGCCACCTCTCGACCTGGTGGTCCCACCTCTTCAAGGTGCTCCGGGATCGCGACCACCTACTGTTTCTGATGCTGGATCCGGGGCGCTGTGCCAACGGCACCCCCCTGCCGGGGATGCGCGCTGCCCTGGTCGAGCTTGTGGAGGAACTGTGGGGTGGTGGGGTGCCCTGGTCCTTCCTGGATGCGCCGGGGCCCGGCGAGCCTCCCCCCGCACGCCCTTCGTGGGTTGAGGTCGATGCCGCCGAGGGTCTGGACGTTCCGGAGGACGTGGACGGCAAGCTGGCCTGGGTCAACGTCGAGGTTGCGCCGCCGGGTCGGAGACACAGAGCCTCTGTGTCTCCCCTGCCCGCGACCTATCCCCGTGAGGCCCTGACCGCCCTGATGGCCAAGGGCTGCCGGGGGTACGCTCTCAACCCGGTGCACGAGGGGGTGACGTGGGGGTGGTGGGCGGCACCCGCAAACGGTGCCGGCCCTGCCGCCGGGATACCGATCCCGGAAGGTTGGACGCCGTCGGCGCAGAGTCTTAACGTGCGGCGCCTCTGTCTCACGGCGGAGACCTTTGCCGATCTTTGGGTTGAGGGCCGCGCGGAGCCCAACGCTTATGCTTCCCCGCCGGAGGTTCTCTGGGCTGCGAGGGGGAACGCCGACGGGACGGTTGCCGTCGTCGGCACGGTGAATGACCGTCCGGGATCGGCGAGAGTATCCCTGGGGACGCCGGATCGTATGCTGGTGACCGAGGATCTGGCCCTCCCGAGGCATGGCGTGCGGTTGCTGCCCCTCCATTGGGCCGTTGCTGGGGGGCGGGTGCTGACGACGACGATGGAACCCATCCTGACGACCTCGGTCGCCGGACGCCACCTCCTCATTCTCCTCAACGAGGACGGGGGGACCGTGACCCTTTCGGACGATTTCCGCGTCCGGCACCAGCGCGGCCCGGTTGCGGTGGCGCGTGCGGACCGAGCTTTGACCGTCCACATGGGGGACGACCGGCTGCTCTCCGTGCTGCTTGCCGGTCCGGAGGGCTCGCTGCAGCTTCTGGCTCTGGAGACGTCGCTGGCGAACCGGGTCTGGCCCCTGGACGATCGATGGCGGACTTCGCCGCACCGCCGGGCCGTGTGGAATCCGCAACCGGAGGAGCCCGCCCGGGGCGTCGTGATCGGTCCGGATTTTGTACTGCCCCAGGCCGACGGCGGCTATCGCTTCCTGGCGGGGGGACGGGGGTTGGGC
The DNA here is from genome assembly GCA_034437735.1 of Anaerolineae bacterium. GTDB lineage: Bacteria > Chloroflexota > Anaerolineae > B4-G1 > SLSP01 > PWVB01. The sequence continues at coordinate 7,889 of DAOTTS010000131.1, read as the reverse complement.
TATCGGTGGGGGCCGTGGCGCGGCAGCGACCCGCGCACCTGGCTGGCCCCGGTCCCCTGGCGCGCGTCTCGATCCCTGACGCTGCCGGCGCTCGGCTGGCAGGCCCGCCGGGGGGCGCCGGAGGTGCTGCCGGGGTATGACGATCAGGCGTGGCGGTCGGTGGCGGTGGGGGCCTCCCTCGCTAGCGCCGCGCTGGACGTCGGATACGGTTTCACGTGGTATCGGGCGTACTTCTCCGGAAGCGCGCGCTCGGTGGTGATGCGATCTCCCGATGCGTGCGATCTCTTTCTCAACGGCGTGCACGTCGCGTCGTTAAGCGCGCCGCCCGAGGCCCCAGTGACGACGAAGCGGATCCCATTGCCCCGGCGTCATCTCCGGTCGCAGAACGTCCTGGCGTTTCTGGTTGAGCACGCGGGGCGTCCCCCTGCCTGGGATCTGGCGGCCGAGCCCCATGGGATTCTGGCCTGCGAGCTTGAAGGTGGTCAGATCTCGGCGTGGCGGATCCGCCCGGGGTTGAGCGGCAGCGTCAAGCACCAGGGGTTTGCCGGATTTGGCGACTGGGACTGGGTACCGGATGCGGGCACGGCGGATATCGTATGGCATCGCGCGGTCTTCGATCCGGCGATCCCGGACGAGGTGGAGGTTCCGCTCTTCCTGCGGGTGGAGAACACCCCCCGCAAGGCCTATCTGTACCTCAACGGTCGGATGATCGGACGGACGGGGCAACTCGGCGGCGGTTCGGGGCGCTTCTGGCTGCCCGAGGGGATCCTGAAACGCCGGGAGGAGAATGCCGTGATGATCGTGCAGTGGACGCGAGGGGCCAATCCCGGTCTGGGCCGCGTCCGCCTAGAATCCGGCACCTCCTTGCAGTGGCACCGCGAGGGACGGGTCCACTGACCGTGGGGGCGTCAGGGATCGGTCGTTGGACAAAAACTCGGTGCGAGACCCGGGAGCCTTGATGCGTTTCTGCTTGCTGCCCGTCCGTGCCTCGCACCGAAAGGTGTCGGTTACTCGTCGAAGACGCCGGTGCTCAGGTATCGCTCCCCGGTATCGGGCAGGATCGCGACGATCTCGTGTCCTTCCCCAAGTGCCTCGGCGACCTGTAGGGCTGCGACCATCGCGGCCCCGGAGGAGATGCCCACCAGCAGCCCCTCCCGCCGCGCAAGCTGCCGCGTCATCGCCCACGCGTCATCGCTTTCGACCTGGATGACCTGATCGATCCACGTCTGCTCGACGACGCCGGGTATAAAGCCCGCCCCGATGCCCTGAATCTTGTGCTTGCCGGGTTCGCCCCCGGAGAGGACGGGCGAGCCCGCCGGTTCGACGGCAATGACCTTCACGTCCGGTCTTTCGGTTTTGAGCACCTTGCCGGTGCCGGTAACCGTACCGCCGGTGCCGACCCCGGCGATAAAGGCGTCTAGGTTGGGCACCTGGGCCAGGATCTCCCTGGCGGTCGTCCGGGCGTGGGCCCGGGGATTGGCAGGGTTTTCGAACTGATTGGGCATAAAGGCCCCGGGGGTCTCAGCGACGATGGATTCCGCCTTCGCGATCGACGCCTTGATCCCTTCCGCGCCCGGCGTGAGGACCAGCTTGGCCCCAAAGGCCTTGAAGAGGTCACGGCGCTCCATACTCAAGGAGTCGGGCATGACCAGGATGCAGCGGTACCCCTTAAAGGCTGCGACCATAGCCAATCCGATCCCTGTGTTTCCACTGGTCGGTTCCACAATCGTGCCGCCGGGTTCCAGGGTGCCATCTGCTTCCGCAGCCTCAATCATGGAGAGACCGATGCGTTCTTTTACGCATCCGGCGGGGTTTTGACGTTCCAGCTTCGCCCATATCGTCGCCATCCCGGGGCTCACCACGCGCTGCAGCCGGACGACCGGCGTGCGCCCCACAAGATCCAGTACGCTGTCTGCCACAACACCCGAGAAGTTCTCAGGTTTCAGACTCATCGTATCACTCCCCTTATGCTAGGTCCAACTCCGGTTCAGGTTGTTTTGAGCGCGCCATAGCCTCTTCGAGTTCCTCGATTCGCGCGCTCATCTCCTGAAATCGGGCCTCGACATAGTCCGGTATCTCTTCGTGATGGAGATCGGGTTTGCGGCGGCACTTCACGCCGTTGAGCTTGATCACCTTGCCGGGGATGCCCACGACTGTGGCGTGATCCGGCACGGCCTTGACGACCACCGAGCCGGACCCGATCTTGCTGTTGTTCCCGACAGTGATGGGGCCGAGAACCACGGTGTTCGATCCGATGATCACCCCATTCCCAATGGTGGGATGCCGTTTCACCTGCTCCAAGGAGACGCCTCCCAGGACGACGCCCTTATACATCAAGACGTCGTCACCCACCTCCGCCGTCTCTCCGATGACCACGCCCATCCCGTGATCGATGAAGAATCGCCGTCCAATCTCGGCGCAGGGGTGGATCTCGATCCCCGTCAACCCCCGGCTGACGTGCGAGAGCAGGCGGGCCGGGAAAAGCAGCCCGTGGGTCCAGAGCCAGTGGGCCACGCGGTGCATCCAGATGGCGTGGAGCCCGGGATAGCACGTCAGCACCTCGATTAGACCCCGGGCTGCCGGGTCTTTGTCAAAGACCGTCCTCACATCCTCGCGCAGGTGCTGCCAGGCGTTGGGGTGGGCGACGGGCCGTTCGTTCTCGGGGAGGCACGTACACTCGCCACAACACCGCTCGCAGGCGGGTCGCTGTCCGGCCTGAAGCCGCTGTTGCACTTGCGTTTCCATCGTCGTGCCTCCTCATTGGGTGGATTTTACGTGAAACCATTCTAAGTTATGGCGGTGGATCTGTCAATGGGCTTTTCTGCCTGGCGGTGCAATTGGGCCCGGTTGCTATTTTGTATGTCTTGAGTACACTTACTCCTGAAGTTACTTGCCGCGCAAGGTCAAAATTCCTTCGGCATGCTGACATTGACGTGCCCCGGCTGGGATGCGCCATCCCCAGGGGGGCGATTTCGTGCAGACAAGGCAGTTGGTGATATAGGCAGGGCGGCTCACTATTGACCCCATAGGACTTGGTTCATTATGACTTTCGAACTGCTGCGCAAGCCGTTGAGCTTTTCGTTGGAAATGCCCTTGCGGTTAACAAGCCTCCTCGTTCTGTTTATCTACTTTGTCCTTGCCCTGACCCTGGTATGGGAGCGGAGGCGCGATTTTCGCAAGCTGTCCCGGCGGGAGTGGATCGAACTGGGGATGGGGCTCATCCTTCTCATTCCGGCTCAGCGGGTCTTCGTTCTCTATCGAGAACCGGGACTGCTCCTCTCCGGTTCGTACGACGCTTTCCTCTTTACGTCCGCGATCTCCGTCCTGGGCACGGCCGGTATTTTGGCCATCGCCTATCGATTCGGTCCCGGTCCGGGCCTCATCGCGGGGCTGATCGCTGGGTTGTCCTGGGCGCGCTTTGTCCCCCTCATCGCCAGTGATCTGCTGGTGTTGGCGCTGTGGGGGTTTCTGATGGGGTATTGGCTCCACCAGCGCTACAAGGGGGAGCTCTTTCGAGTTATCCGCGAACCGATCGTCGCGGTGATTCTCTCGGCCTTTGTGGTGGTCTTTCTGCTTTCGTTCAGCCGGATGGCTGCCAGCCAGCTTGAAAAAGGATTGCACATCCTCGATTTTGCCGTCGCGTTATGGCGGAGTGAGATTCCCTTGTGGTTGCTGGACGCTGTTATCCTGGGCCTCGGCCTGCAAGTCGTCGTTCTCGTCAAGCCGGCGTGGCGGCTGACGTATCCTATCGACCGATCCTCGTTCTTGAGCGCCTCGCTGCGCGCCCAGTTCATGGTGATCAGCATTCCGCTTGTGATCCTCAGCACGTTCTTCTCGCTGCTCGCCGTGGCCAATCGTGGGGTGATGTTGGCTCGGGAGCAGTCGCTGCAGGAGATGCAGCGCAACGCTCAAAGCGCGGCGGATAATATGCAGCGTTTTTATATCACGGGCAGCAGTCTGCTCCAAACCTTCTCGGAGGACCCGTCGCTGCACACGGCCGACTCGGATGAGCTGTTGAAGATCCTCAACGTGGTCATCAACGGGGTTCCTTTCTTCCAAGATCTGATGTTGAGCGATGACCAACAGAACATTCTGGTCGCCCAATCCACCACCGGGGAACCCCGTGAGACGCCTGTGTTATCCCCGGAGGTGCAGAGAGAATTGGGGTTGGCCATTGAATACGGCATCAACCAGCGGGCGACGTTGGTCATGAGCCCTTCCTGGGTGCCCGGCAAGATGTCGGGCTATGTGCTGATCCGACGGGTGCGCTCGCGGGCCGGCAGTGAGGGGATGCTATACCTGATCGGTCGGGCTGTTTTCAACGCGCATCCCGATATCACCAGCGCGCTGGAGCGTCTGCAGAAGACCCGGGATCAGGGCACGGGCTTCATCATCGATAAGAATCAGCGCATCATCGCCCACCCAGACCCCGAGTTTATCGGTAGGACGTGGGAGATGGACAGCGGCGCGTCGACGTACGAGGTTACAGACTCGGGGGACGTCTCCTATGAGACGGTCACCGACAGCGGCGAACACGTGCTCGTCGCCGTGCATACGCCGGGTGGGCTGCCCGAGGAGCTCTCGCATCAGCTCGTGATCTATCTGCCGTACACCGTCGTGTTGCAGGCTGCGACCGAAATGACCGGCTCGCTGCTTCTGGTTCAGATGGTCTTCGGTCTGCTGCTGATTGCGGCGATTCTTTTCTCGTCCGCGCGGGTGACCCGCCCCCTTAACTCCCTGGCGAGGGCGGCCAATCGGATCGCCCAGGGAGATCTTGAGGGTGCAATCGATATCTCGGGTGAGGATGAGGTCGCCCAATTGGGGGATACATTCGAGAAGATGCGGGTGCGCTTGCGGGATCGCTTGCATGACCTCTCCCTCCTCTTCGAGACGGCCCAGAAGGTGTCGGCGACCCTGGATCTGGAGCGGGGCGTCGTCCCCATTCTGGAGGGGGCACTCGTCGAGTCCGCCGGGTCGATCGCCCGTTTTGTGGTCCTCGGCGAAGGCGATCGACCTCAACGGGTCTTTTCCGTGGGGAAGACGTCTGAGAACGTCAAGAACCTGGATCGGGGATTGGCCCGCGTGTTGACACGGCGGGTTTACCCGTTGGTGGTTCAGGATCTGGCCCGATCCAACCAGGCGAGTCTGCAGGAGGTGCGGACGCTGCGCAGCATGGCCGCCCTGCCGGTCAAGTCTCAGGAGCGACCGGTCGCGGTGCTGTGGGTGGGGGCGGATCGACCTCACGTCTTTGACGAGGCGAAGGTCAGTTTCCTCTCGACTCTGGCGAGCCAGGCCGCCGTGTTAATGGAGAACGCCCGTCTCTTCCGGACGGCAGAGGGCGGGCGCCAGCGTCTGGCGGCTATCCTCGCGAGCACGCACGATGCGATCCTGGTGACCGATGCCGGAGGTCGGCTCATTATGACCAACCCGGCTGCGCAACGCTTGTTGGATTTGGATGATGAGGCGACCGGTCGCTCCCTTGAGGCCTTGAGTTTGCCCGATCCGCTGGTCGAATCGCTTGAGGTCCACACGATGGCGGCCCGGCGCGTGCAGCGCTATCAGCGCATGATCCCTCAGAGTTTGCGTCGCTCCCAGACCTCTGGTGATGAGGGTGCCTCAACTGTCGAGGTGCCGTTGGCGGATGGTCGGACCTTTTACGCCAGCGTGGCTCCGATCACCGGGGATGACGGGGTGACGGTGGGGGTGGTCGTTGTGATGCGGGACGTCACCCACTTCAAGGAACTTGACGAGATGAAGTCGGAGTTTGTGGCGACCGTCTCCCACGACCTTCGGGCGCCGCTGACCTTTATGCGGGGGTACACCAACATGTTGAGCATGGTGGGGGATCTTAACGCGCGACAGCGTGATTACACCCAACGGATCCTCGAAGGTATCGAACAGATGAACGCGCTGATTGGCGACCTCCTGGATCTGCGTCGTGTCGAGGCCGGGGTGGGGATCCGGCAGGAGCCGTGTCGCCTCGGTCTGATTCTGGTCGAGGCGGTGGACGCAATGCGGGCCAAGGCTCGGGGAAAGAACGTGACGCTGAAACTAGAGCCCGCCCACGGCGCGCCGACGGTGATCGGGGATCGGACCTTGCTGCGCCAGGTGGTGAGCAATCTCGTCGACAACGCGGTGAAATATACGCCCTCAGGCGGGAACGTGCGGGTGGGGCTTAAGATCGACGACAATGAGGCGACGATCCGCGTCGCCGATACGGGCATCGGCATCGCGCCCGACGATCAGGTCCGTCTCTTCGAGAAGTTTCATCGCATCAAGCGGCGCGAGACGGCGGACGTCAAAGGCACCGGCCTGGGATTGGCTCTCGTCAAATCGATCGTCGAGAAGCACAGCGGTCGCGTGTGGGTCGAAAGTGCGCTTAACCAGGGCAGTACGTTCTTCGTAGAACTGCCGATCCCCTCGACCGAGGATCTGAAGGCCGTAGAGGCCTAGGTTTGCAGGGAAGGTTGCAGATCGGAAAGCTAACCAACATCTGTGTTGTGGGCTAACGAACGCTAGGGGCGACACGTCCCGCACGGGACGAGTCCGCGTGCCAGCGCTTCCTCTCGGTCGGTCAGATTGATGCGGTGTTCCTGATGGATCTGGTGCGCCCAGCGGCACTGTGGATCGTGGAACTTATCACTTTCCGTACTGGCGACGTATCGTACCGCTGCTTCGGGCGGTGGCGTTGCACCCTCGGGGGTGTCATATTCCTCTGGGGCGGGCGTCGCCCCCGCCGGCTCGGGTGGTTGCGACTTCTCAATCTGGATCGGAATCCGAATGGGATGGGATCCGCTCGTCTTCGGCTCTGCCGTCGGACCTTTGGATGCGAGCGGGCGCTTGCCCTTTCGCAGCATGCGCTTGGTCAGGTAGATGCAGATCACCGGCAGCGCGGCAGCGGCGCCAAGCAGAGTCAGGCCGAGGCCCTGGATGACTCTCTTGATAGGGCGCCCGGGGGCATTCTCCGAATTTTCGGTATCAAGGGTGGGATCGTGACTCTGGGTCTCTTGGCTCATAGGTTAGCCTCCACGTCCGGTCGGATATGCATAGTTCAGCAGATTGTCAGGCAACGGGTCAATGGATAGCCGTGCGGTTCACCAGGCTGATCCCGGTGAGCAGGTGGTGAATCTGCGGGTAGGGACTTGAGCAGGCGCGGGGCGTGGCCCGGCGGCACCGCGACAACGCACGTTTCAATTTCTCGATATTCTGCAGTTTTCCTGCTTGTCGCCACCTCCGGGCGGACGCTGTGAAGTAGTTGTGGCTTTGGAGGAGCTTGAGCTGCCTGCTCAGCCATACCTCATCGCTGAAGACCGTACCCGACGCTGCCAGCTCCGCTCTTAAAAGTTGCCCACGGCTCATGAAATCATACCGGCCCAACACATCCAGGTCGGCGTCTGCCAGGATCATTTCGGGGAGCGTACGGGCGGATTGCGGTAAGCGGGTTCCCATAATAATGCGCGCGATCGCACGGACGTCGGCGGGCGAATATCCAAAATGCGGTAAGCTCTGAGCTGCCGTCTGGGCGCTGACACGTTCGTGATCATCCGCGCCCTGGATAAATCCGATGTCGTGGTAGAGGGACGCCGTCCGGACCCGGAGACAAGCACGACCGGTGAGTTGCTCGCCCTCTATCAGCTGGTTGACCTGCGGGAGCACCTCATCGCGCGTGTGCCAGAGTGAGTGATAGTATAAGGTTTCAGGAAGCTCACGCTTCAATCGCGTGAGCGCATACGTCTGGGCAGCTTCGAAGTCTGGGCGGATATTTTTGGTCTTCATCGGGTATCTTCTCAATAATCCGGGGTGGCGAGGGGAAATCGCTCACCCCAGTGCACTCTGAGCCCGAATCGTATTCGCCAGCGAGGGGAGCGCATTCTTCCCAGACACCCGGT